>CAVOBC010000103.1:0-13448 GCA_963693635.1 Gammaproteobacteria bacterium
CGCCCAGATCCCAGCGTTCAAATTGTGGGGCGAGGTCGCGAATGAACTCATCGAACGGATCGCAGTTGCGATCAGGGTTGATGAAAACGAAGCCAGCCCAGCGCGCGACAGGCAGTTCGGGCAGGTTGAATGTCTCCTGATTGATCTGGGGGAAGTCCCAGTCAGCGGGAATCTCCTTGAACGATCCGTCCAGTTTCTAGCAGAAGCCGTGGAATGGACACCGCAGTTCTTTCGCGTTGCCGTCGAACTCCTTTAACATGCGGCCGCGATGCAGACAGGCATTGGGGTACGCTTTGATCTCACCTGTCTCGGTTCGAACTACTAGGATCGAGAGACCTGCGATATCGTAGCGATAGTGGTCACCTGGCGCTGGAATGTCCTCCTCGCGGCACGTGAACTGCCACACTTTTTTCCACAGCCGCTCGGTCTCGAGATCGTGGTACGCGCGGGTGGTGTAGCGCGTGACGGGGAATTCGTTCAGGCCCATGTCTCTGGGCGACTGCAGGCGCGGCCGTGCCTGGGGCCGGACACAACGCTGGCCATCACGGGATGATAGACAAAAGGTGTCCGAGTCTCGCCTTGTCTTGAACGGCCGGTCGGCGGCGCGGGGCGCGCATCAAAGGAGTCGCAGGAGTCTGTTACGCTCCGTGGAATCGCAGAAGATTGAAGCGTTTATCATCACGAACTGTCACACGAAACGACTGTCACACGAAACAACTGACACAAGAAACGAGGTCGTACCAAACAAGATCGCGCAGGGTGCTGCGTCAGGAGGAGCAAAATGAAAGAATTCCGAAACAAGACCGCGGTTGTCACGGGCGGAGGTATGGGTATCGGCCGGGCCATTGCGCAGGCGCTCGCTGGCGAGGGCATGAACCTTGTCATCGCGGATGTCGATGTCGACGCCGGCGAGTCTGTGACGAAAGAACTCGCGGCAACGGGCGTGAAGGCTATCTTTGTGCCAACCGATGTTTCAGAAGCGGGCGAGGTCGACAACCTTGCCGCCCGGTCGTTCGACGAGTTTGGCGAGGTGCACCTGCTCTGCAACAATGCTGGCGTATTTGTGGGGGGGGCGGTCGTTGACACATTGCCATCCGATCAGGCATGGCTGATGGCGGTCAATTTCACGGGGACGGTCAACGGCATCAACGCCTTTGTGCCGCGAATGCTGGCGCAGGCTGACACGGACCGACACATACTGAACACCGCATCGTGTACCGGATTGTTCCCGACACCCGGGCAAGGTGCCTACGCTGCATCCAAATATGCCGTCGTTGGTTACAGCGAGCGTCTTTGCGAGGAACTTGAACCGCAGGGCATCGGTGTATCGATGTTGTGCCCGGCTGGCGTCAGCACGCGCATCGGCGAATCGCAGCGAGTTCGCCCCGAGCGGTTCGGCGGTCCCGTCGACATGCCGCCGCGTCCCTCATCGAGTGACCCCTTGCCGCCGGGCATGCTTGACGCAAGAGAAGTCGCCAGGATGACCGTTCGCGGCATCCGGGAGAACAGGCTCTACATCCACACTCACCTGAACTGGAAGGACTTCTACCAGCAGCGCTTTGATCGCATCATGGCCGACTTCGATTTGCTGGAGGCGTGACCGCAGCACAGGAGGCAGATTCGGAGGGCGACTAGAAGCTGTGTGCAACGAAACTCGTGACGGTAGGCGGACCGTGCGTCACATGCAGTGCCGGTTCCGTCCCCAGAGTCATGATGCAGGCACCGAAGGTGAAGCCGTGGCCGGGCTCCCGCGGCGCACAGATCGGGCCATCCGCGGACGAGAGCAGGGTCTTGATACCGTTCAGATTTGGTTGCGGATGTTGCTCAAAGAAGCGCGTCATTGCCGCCAAACGCCGCGTGGAACTGGGGCCAGCAATAGTTCTGACCGGAAGCATGCTGGGTGCGCTCGACGAATTCTGTGGCGCTCGCGGGGTCCGGTGTTGCGAGCAGTGATCGAAGGACGAACGCGACCGGCAGGCCTGCGCGGCTGCAAGCCAGTTGCGAAGTGCATCATGCTCGCGCCATTTGACGGCGAACGCCCACCCGCAGCCTCGGTGCGGTGGTTGCAGCCGGACGAACGCTGGTCATCGGCGCTCGGATTTCTCGGCAAGGAGTTCGATCAGGACGAAGCGTGTTCACACAGACCGCAAGCCGATTGCTGTTAACGCCGTTGAGGCCGATTAGTCCCGCCGCTGTGAACACGATCTGACGTATGCCTGATTGAGGATCTGTGAATCGGAGCAACGATTGTCCGCCATCGTAATGTTGTGGCAGATCCATGGTCTGGGCCGCAAGAGGAGCGCCGTCGACATCGCTGAATGCCAGGCTGCTGCAGCTTTCTCGCGGTGTGGAATCCTGTGCGAGCGCTGCCGCCAGCCACCAGCATTCGTCGAGCAGTTGGAACGCAAACACAGTCTCGAAGTCGAGGTTGGCGCCAGCCGCGATGCCGCGTACCTCGTCCATCAGATCAGGAGCGGCAATGTCGACAGTCTGAAAAAATTGCGTCTGCGTTTGGATGTGCCGGATGAACTCACTTGGACTCATAGGCTGCACCGCGTTCATCTCGTTGCGCCATCGGTCGATGCCGGCGGCAACGTCGTCACGCATCGCTTCGCCGTGCGCTTCCCCCCGTTGGCGGGCATCACCGCTCAGGTCCAGCATCTCAACGACGGGCATGGTTCATCCTCATTGGGTTCGCTTTGTTCGGTTTAGCTTCATTCGGTTAGCTGCGATTGCGGCGCGACGGGTGATCGCCACAAAGCAGGTTGATCAGCAGCACCTCAAAATGCACGGCTGGAACCTGTTTGCACATCGAGATTGGTCGCCCCTCGGGACTAAACCTGTGCAAGAATCATCGCCCTTATACCGACAGCGATGGAGGAAGTTCGATGGAGATGCCCAAAGGAGCGACCATAGCGGATACGCAGCCGCACTGGATTCCGCGCACTCGCCCGGCGCAGGACGCCCCCAACGTCGTGCTGATCGTGTTCGACGACACTGGCTTCGGTCACTTCGGCTGCTATGGATCTGACATCGAGACGCCCAACATCGACGCGCTCGCTGCTGGCGGCCTGCGGTACACCAACTTCCACACGACGGCGCTCTGTTCACCGACCCGGGCCTCCCTACTGTCAGGTCGCAACCACCACTCTGTTGGCATGCGGTTCCTGTCTAACGTAGACACCGGCTACTCCAACTGTCGCGGGGTGATCAC
The DNA here is from genome assembly GCA_963693635.1 of Gammaproteobacteria bacterium. Lineage (GTDB taxonomy): Bacteria > Pseudomonadota > Gammaproteobacteria > Pseudomonadales > Azotimanducaceae > CAVOBC01. The sequence continues at coordinate 3,215 of CAVOBC010000103.1, forward strand.
GCCGCGCGCTGCGACGCTGGCGGAAGTCCTCGGCAATGCAGGTTACTCCACCTTTGCGCTCGGCAAGTGGCATCTCGCTAACATGGAGGACTGCGGGCCGGCGGGACCCATGGAGCACTGGCCGCTCGGGCGGGGCTTCGACCGCTTCTACGGGTTCTTGGGCGGCGCCACGGACCAGTTCTCGCCCGAACTCGTAATAGACAACCATCCGGTTGATCCGCCAGGTGACCCGGACTATCACCTGTCCGAGGCGATGGTGGATCAGGCGATCGCGATGATTGCCTCGCAGCGCACGACGTCCAACCGTCCCTTCTTTAGCTACCTGGCGTTCGGCGCGACCCACAGCCCACACCAGGCCCCGGCCGCGTTCCTTGAGAAGTATCGCGGGCGCTACGACGAGGGCTGGGATGTTGTGCGCAAGCGTTGGTTCGACAAGCAGATCGCAACGGGCGTCATTCCCCAAGGCACTGAACTGTCGCCCAGAAACCCGGGGATACCGCCGTGGGATGAGTTGAGTGTGGACGAACGACGGCTGTTCGCGCGCATGCAGGAGGCGTTCGCTGCTTTTCTGGATCACACTGACGTCCAGATCGGACGCCTTGTTGACCGGTTGCGGCAGACCGGCGAACTGGACAACACCCTGCTCGTCCTGCTTTCTGACAATGGTGCCAGTCAGGAGGGTGGTGGGCACGGCATGACCAATGAACTCGCTTTTTTTAATCGATTGAGCCGGCGGGCACCGGATATGTTGGACCAGATCGACGCGATAGGCGGCCCCAATCTGTTTAACAACTACCCAAAGGGGTGGTCGCAGGTTGGCAACTGCCCGATGCGGTTCTACAAGGGGAACACTTACGAAGGCGGAATACGCGATCCTCTGATTATCCACTGGCCGGGAAAGATCGATGACCCCGGGGAGTTTCGCACCCAGTATCACCACGCCATCGACGTCATGCCGACCATTCTGGACTGTATTGGCATCAGCGCGCCCGACAACTTTAAGGGTATCGCACAGATGCCGGTTGAGGGTGTCAGCATGGCCTACAGTTTCGCTGACGCAGACGCCGGGAGCCACAGGCCAACCCAGTACTACGAAATGCTCGGCCACCGCGGGATCTACAACGAAGGCTGGAAGGCGGTGACCCTGCATCGCCCCGGCACGCCGTTCGAAGACGATGAGTGGCATCTGTATCACCTGGATGAGGACTTTGCCGAAATCCACGATCTGGCGGCGACCCATCCGGACAAGCTCGAAGAAATGCGCGATCTCTGGTGGCGCGAAGCGGGGCGGTTCAACGTGCTGCCGCTTGACGACCGCTCGGTTGAACTCTTTGCGATGCGCCGGCCGGACTCCGAACTCGCGCGCAACGAGGTGCGATACCTGTCGGGGACGAGTCACATCGAACGATTTGCGATGCCAGATATCCGCAATCGGTCCTGGACGATCCGGGCGTCGCTTGAATATGCCGAGGGCGACGAAGGTGTGCTCGTTGCCTGTGGTGCGCGCACGGGTGGCCATGTGCTATTCATCCAGCAGGGAAATGTGTGTTTCGCCTACAACGCCATCGGTGCGGTCACGCGGTTTTCATCCGCCGACGCGTTGCCACCGGGTGATATCGAGATAACTCTTGAGTTCACGAAGACAGACGAACATGTCGGTCAGGCGCGGTTGCTCGTGAATGGCGAAGTTGCCGACGCCGGCGCCCTCGAAACCCTGCCCTGGCGGCAGACGCTCTATGGCATGGATATCGGGCGGGATCTCGGCTCAACAATTGTCGACGACTACGCGGTACCCTTTGCCTACACAGGGCAACTGCACTGGGTGGAATATCGGATGGACGATGACCGCGACGACCTGCACGCTGCGGCGAGCATCGAAGCGGACAACGCGCTGGTGGATCAGTAAGCCCTCACGCTCCCGCGATTTGTTGGAGTCGTCATGGCCATCCAGGCCGTGGGCGAACCACGTACAATCCGGGCAATGCGAGAAAATTCATCGAGGTAACGATTTGGCTATTCGAATTGACGAGACCACGGGTTTGAAGTTGTTTGACACCCGGGCGGCCAAGGTAACCGAGAAGATCGCTGGCAAGGGGTACTCGGTTGTCACCAATGAGTCACTCAAGACGCTGCCAGAACCTCCGCCGGGCGCTGCCTTCAACGCCGAGGAACAGGCGCGGTATCGTGAATTCAAGGAGGCGCGTCAGGGCGCGGCCGACTACATTGCGATGGAAGGTGAATTTGCCAAGTACCTGGAGGACGTCTACTCCGAACCGCCGGTTCAGCGTGACGCGCTGACGGACGAATGTGAGGTCGTCGTTGTCGGTGCCGGTTTCGCCGCGCTGCTGCTGTGGTATCGGCTCAGCCAGGCAGGCTTCAAGGACGTGCGCTTCTGCGAGAAGGGCGGCGATGTCGGCGGCACCTGGTACTGGAATCGCTATCCCGGGATTGCCTGCGATGTCGAGTCTTACAGCTATTTTCCGCTGCTCGAAGAGATGGGCTACGTCCCCACGATGAAGTTCGCCTCAGGCTTCGAGATTCTCGAGTATTGCCAGAACATGGCCGAGAAGTTTGGCTTCTATGAGCGCTGCCTGTTCCACACAACGGTCAACGAGACCGTGTGGGATGAAGAGACCGCGCGCTGGACGGTGAAAACGGATCGCGGCGACGCGATGCGAGCCCGCTTCGTTGTGCTTGCCAACGGCATCCTGACGACACCAAAACTGGCGCGTATCGACGGCATGGAAAGTTTCAAGGGGGAGGCGTTCCATACGTCCCGCTGGAACTATCAGGTTGATCTCGCAGGCAAACGCGTCGGCATCATCGGCACGGGTGCAACGGCCGTGCAGGTTGTCCCTGAGATCGCGAAAGTCGTGAAGGAACTCTACGTCTTCCAGCGCACGCCGTCTTCCATTGATGTGCGCGATCAGCGCGAAACGACGGAGCATGAGAAAACGCAATGGCAGCATGAGCCAGGTTGGGCGGTCGCACGCCGCGAGCGTTTGGCACTCATTTCAGCGGGCCGCACGGCACTCAAGGCCAACGACGACTTCCTGTCGGGCAAGATCGATCACTTTAAGGAGCCGAAGAAGCACGCGACGCCGCTGCCCCCTGAAGAACTCATTGGCCGCCAGCTAAACACCAACTTTCGCATCATGGAACAGATCAGGGCGCGGGTTGACGCGATCGTGGAGGACCCGAAGACAGCCGAGGCCCTGAAGCCGTATTACCCGTATGGCTGCAAACGCCCGACGTTCCACGACGAATACCTGCCGAGCTTCAATCTGCCGCATGTTCACCTGGTCGACACGGCTCCGCGTGGGGTCGGCAAGATCAACGAGCGCGGTGTTGTTTACGATGGCGTCGAGTACCCGGTCGACGTTCTCATCTACGCAACTGGATTCCAGTGGATGGCGACCTCCACCTTCAACATGATCACGGGCCCGGGTGGTCGAACGCTCAAGGACAAGTGGGCGAGCGAAGGGACGAAGACGCTTCTCGGGATGCACAGCAGTGGTTTCCCCAATCTACTGATCATGACCGGACCCCAGGGTGGCGGCGGTCAGTTCAACTTCACGCGGGTGTGCGAGATGCATGCCAACTACGTGACATGGGTGCTAACGACGATGCGCGAGCGTGGCGCCCGGACGGTGGACGTCAACGCTGAGCACGAGAACGAATACGCCGCGCACTGCCGTCAGATGGATCTCGAATCGCAGCCCCTGCGCGACTGTGTCTCGTATTACAACGGTGATGGCAATGCAGAGCCCGGCAGTCTCGCGTACTACGGTGGGGGCGCACGTTGGCATGAGCGCCGGGAAGCTGCGCAGGCGAGTCTGGAACCCTATGTGTTTCAGGATTGACTGCCCTTTGGCATTTACAGCCTTTTGGCATTTACGGCCTTTTGGCATGCACTGCCCGTTGATATTTAGGTGGCCATGATCAAGTTTCGACGCGGGGGCTGATGTGCCAGATAAAATTGCGGGGGGTTGCCGTTGCGGCAACGTGAGGTTCGAGACAACGCCAGAGCCACAGCTACAAGTGCTTTGTCACTGCACAGACTGTCAACATATAGGTGGTTCTGCCTCTTATGCCGCGTATGTTGTCCCTCGCAGCAGCCTGCTCCTGATTCAGGGCGAACCCCGCAGTTTTGACTCAATCGCAGATTCGGGACGTCCGATTTCGCGGCTCTTCTGTCGGGATTGCGGGACCAAACTGTGGGCCGAAGTCGGGGGTGGGCAACTTGCCAGCGTGAATGGGCGGGCATTGGACGACCCGACGCATTTCAGACCAACACACAACCACCGTGTGCCGAGCGCACCCGACTGGTGCGTTGTTGATGAGAGCCTTGAGATTCTGCCGTGAACCCTGGGACCGCAACTCGCTAACTACTATTAGTCTGGTAGCCCCAGTCGAGGACAAGAGAGACCATGGCAAAGCTTGATCACATCATGTTCGCAACCACCGATCTGAACGAAGGTATTGCAGAGATCGAAGCGCTGACCGGTGTTGCGCCCGTCTACGGAGGTGCCCACGCGGGCGGTGGTACTTGCAACGCGCTGCTGTCGTTAGGTGATGACCAATATCTTGAAGTCATCGCGCCGGATCCTGAGCAGGATCATGAAGGCAATCTCGCGGGTGAACTGATTGCGCACGGCGGTTCTGGCATCCGCAGTTGGGCGGTGGCAACAGACGACATTCAGCAATCCCGGACGATCGCAGACGCCCACGACCTGGGCCCGCAACCGATCGTCGACATGGCGCGCACGACGCCAGACGGGGTGCGCCTTGACTGGCAACTCTTTTTTCTGACGCGCGGCCGGCAGATGCCGTTCTTCATTGACTGGAAAGACTCGCCGCACCCGGCATTGACGACGCCGAAGGGCTGTTTGCTTGAACGCTTTACCGCCAGTCTTGCCGATGCCGGCGCGTATTCGGTTGTCATGCAGGCACTGGGGGTCGAGGTTGATGTGATCTCGGGGCCGCTGGGCCTGACGGCTATGCTGGCGACGCCTAACGGGATGGTGGCGCTTGAAAGCTGGTAGAAGTTGATTTTGCGATGACGGCTTGGGTGGCATCCGCAAATCCTGGGGTCTGCCTGACCCCGTGGGCGAGCGGATTCTTGTCCCATCACCGCCGTACAACCGCCGTCTGCACCACTGCATGGTTCGGGCAAAAGGCATAGACTCGATTCCACAATGTCCAACCGGAACGAGTATGGAACCGATCAAGTATGTGGATGAACTGATTGCGCACTATGGCTCTCTGGGCTTTCCGGAATACAAATGGACGGTCAATGACACCGCGCCTTTGCACCGGCTTGAAAAGCCGCTTAGTGAGTGTGTTGTTTCGATTCTGGTGTCAGGCGGCGTCTCGCAATGCAGCATGCCGGGCTTCGACCCGGATGCCAGGAACGATCATCGACTCGATGCCATCGCGAACGAAACGCCGGAAGACGACTTTCAGATCCACGATTCCTACTACGATCACACGGATGCGGAACACGATATCAATTGTGTCTTTCCAATCACGCGGTTGCGTGAATTCGCAGATGCTGGCGAGATTGGCGGGGTCGCTGCCAGGCATTGGAGCGGTTTCATGGGGCGCATCTACAACCGCACGAAGGTGCTCGAAGAGTCTGCACCCGCGTTCGTTGCGAAACTCAATGAGGATGCGGTCGACATTTTACTCGCCGTACCCGCCTGACCTCTCGATCACCAAACCGTGGGTTTGGTATGCAGAGTCGCTGAAGAAGCAGGAATTGCTACGGTATGTGTTTCCACCGGGCGTGATCTGACAGTGCAGGTATTGCCGCCGCGCAGTGCGTTTGTAAACTTTCCGATGGGCAACAACTTTGGCGCGCCGGGCGATGTGGAACGCCAGAGTGAGATCATGCGCACCGCGCTCGCGATGATCCATGAGACCGAGCAGGCTGGCAGGTTGATCGATCTGCCGTACGAGTGGTCGGGACCGTTTGAGTACTTCACGGGGCGCGGCAAGAACACCGCTGAAGCGGCGTCCTGAGCGCCGATCCAAAGCGGCCTCAGGACGGCCGCTGATCCGCAATGATGGAGACCCGCTCGCCATAGCGCGAGTGTGGCTGGTAATCCCACACCGCGTGGTGCTGGGTGCAGCGATTGTCCCAGAACGTCAGGGTGTTGGGCTCCCACTGCACGCGGCAAGTGAGCCTGGGTGTCTCTGCGATGTGTCGAAATAACATGTCGAGCAGTGCGCGACTCTCGTTGCTGCGCAGGTCTTTGATGTGTGACGTGAAGCCGGAATTCACATAGAGCAGCTTGCGCCCGGTTTCGGGATGCGTGGCAATGACCGGATGTTCGTTGCGCGGGTACCCGCCAGGTGGCGGCGTCGATTTGTACGCGCCAACGTACGGCAGTGCACCATCGTGAACGGCGACGAGGCCTTCCAGCATTTGCTTCATCGTGTCCGACAGTAACTCGTAAGCAAGATAGGTGTCCGCGTACATCGTGTCCCCGCCACCACACGCCGGGGTCTCGGTGACGTACAGCATCGAGCCCATTGGCGGCAGTTCGTCGCAGGTGACGTCCGTGTGCCAGCCGTCGCCGGCCGTGTACGCGGACTCGCCGGTGGTTCGAACCTGCAGCATCTCAGGGTCGTCTGACCGCAAGCGGTGCATCGGGTGCACGTGGAGAGGGCCGAACCGGCGGGCGAAGGCCTTGTGCTCATCGCGGCTCAGGTGCTGGTCGCGGAACACCAGTACCATCCATTTCAGGTGCGCCTCATGTATGCGTGCAAACTGTTCATTGTCGAGCGGCCTGGACAGGTCAACGCCTGTCACCTCTGCGCCGATGTGCGGCGTGATGGGGACGATTTGCATTGATGGCTCCTGAAGTTGTGCGTCACCGTACCGTCTTTCGGTATGGAATTCGACATGACCAGACGTGGCTGACTGGTGCGAGGCGGTCCGTCCCATGACACTCAAGGTACTGAGGGGGAGGGGGCAAGGCGTTCGCAAAGCGGCAGGTCTGAAGACGCGGTACGATGCTCCCCACAACATTAGATTAGACACGCGTACTCGCGAGACACGCCTGCACGCGCGTCGCCGGGGTCCACAAAGGAGTAACCCATGACCGATTTGTCGCTTCAAGCGTTGATAAGCGCGGAATATCGCAGTGCAGAGAATATCGCCCGCAACGCGGTCCGGCATCCGGTGGAGACCCTTGAATTCTTTGGTCTCAAGCCCGACATGACCGTGCTCGAAATCTTGCCAGCCTGGGGCTGGTACACCGAGATTCTGGCCCCATACCTTGCCGACCACGGCCGCCTGTATGTGGCGCACTTTTCGCCGGATGGAATCCTGCCGTATATGCCGCAGGTGTTGGCGATGTTCGAGAAGCGCTTGCACCGTGAGCCAGACCTGTTTGGCCGTATCACGGTCCGCCACATCAATCCGCCCCACGAGATCAGTGTGACGCCACCCGAGACCGCTGATCTCGCACTAACATTTCGCAATGTGCACAACTGGGTCATGGTTGATCAGGAGGACGAGTACTTTGCCGCCTTCTTCAAATCATTGAAGCCGGGCGGGGTGCTGGGCGTGGTTGAGCACCGTGCAGCGCCGGACGCGGACATGGCTAGCATGCACAAGTCGGGCTATGTCACCGAGGCCTATGTGAAGGAGATTGCCGACAAGGCAGGCTTTGTCTTCGAAGCATCAAGTGAGATGAACGCAAATCCGAAGGACTTGACGGGTCACCCTGCAGGTGTGTGGTCGTTGCCACCGTTCATGCAGTCCGGCGACGAGGACAAGTACCTGGAGATCGGTGAGAGCGACAGGATGACACTCAAGTTCCGCAAGCCCGCAGTCTGAGCGCACGAGCCTTGCGGTCGAGAACACAGATAGCACACGCAGAACACGCAGAACACGAAGAAGAAGTGGGGTAGGGATATGTTGTTTGCAGGCTGGGACGCGCCACTCGCGTTGCTGGAGATGGAAGTCGTTCAACGTGAGTACGAAGGTTGCGAGGTTGCGGACGAGATCAAGGCACGGGTCGGGGACATCGACGCGGGCCGCGACGATGAACAGATCGATGTCATCGAAGGACTGTGGGGGGAACTGGAAGCCCTGACCCCGGCGTCCTCGTTTGGATACGTGCAACCCAACGACCTTGCGGGTATCCGCGCCGAACGGCCGGATGGACCGCGCCGGCTCACAGAGCCCAACAGTGACGATCTGCTGGACCGGTTTCATGGTGCGTGGACCGGGCGTGCCGCTGGCTGTGCGCTCGGCAAGCCGGTCGAGCGTCTCGGCATGCGTGGTACCAGTCACATGACGGGGCGTGAGGCCATCAAGGCCTATCTTCAGAACCGCAATGACTGGCCGCTCAATAACTACTTTTCAGGTCTGGACACGGGCGATGGCATACCTATCAGCTGTCCGGCGTCACAACGCGAAAACATCGAGTACATGGAACCGGACGACGACATTCACTACACGTTGATTGCGCTGCATGTCATGGAGAAACACGGCGTAGATTTCGTTTGGCAAGACGTCGCCGATGCGTGGAATTCCTGCTTGCCGTACAACGCCATCTGCACGGCGGAGACCCAGGCGATCCTGAACTACTGCATGACCACGACACGCATGCGCACCGGGTCGTTTGCAAAACCTGAATTCACGAGCAGCCATTGCAACCCTTACCGCGAGTGGATCGGTGCCCAGATTCGTGCGGACGGCTGGGGCTACGCGTGTGCCGGCATGCCCGAACTTGCTGCCGAGTTTGCCTATAGGGACGCCTGCTGGTCACATCGGGCGAACGGCATCTATGGTGAGATGTTCTGTGCGGCGATGACTGCGGCGGCGTTTGTCGAGCCGGACCCGAAGCAACTCATCCGGATTGGCCTCTCTGAGATTCCCCGGCGTTCCCGCCTTGCCGAGGCGATTGGCAAGGGCCTGGGGTGGGCCGAGGAGTGCGCGGACTTCGAGAGTTTCATGGCGAGCATGGAAAAGGACTACGGCGAACTGTCCCCGGTTCACACCGTGAACAATGCGCTCATCGTCATGGGTTCCATGATCTACGGCCAGATGGATTTCCATCGCACCATTTGCACGTCGGTCGCCTGCGGCCTCGACACGGACTGCAATGGCGCGACCTGCGGGTCGATTGTTGGCGCGGCGGGCGGCGCAATCGCCATTAATTCCAGCCTGGTGTCGCCCCTTAACGACACGATCAAGCCGCACGTGTTCGGCTTCAGCGAAATCACGATGACCGAGCTTGCTGAACGCACGTTGGCTGTCCACCTGCAGGTGCGAGAGAGCGTGGCGTAACGCCTTTAAAGGCGGAGTGTGCAGGTAGTGTGATGAAAGGCACATTGATATTGTCGGCGACAGCGGCACCCTGACCCGACAGGCAAGGGAGGTCGCGCTTGAAGTCGGCTACACCTCGGTGCGCCTCATCGGCGTTGACCTGCCTGAACCGGCTACATCGGTGCAACGAGCACCGACCAGCGAGTGTCGGCGGAGCGTGCTGCGTTTCGGGCGTCGAGCGCCTCGGGCGATCTATTCATTGCATTGCAGGACGCGCAGGCCAAGGCGCGACTTAGTGCTGAGTGTGCGCCAGCGTTGGTGAATCTGATCCATCCGTCCGCGGTGGTCAGCCCGAGCGCTGTGCTGAGCCGCAACATCTTTGTGGGTGCATTCGCGTTCGTGAATATGGATGCGCGCGTTGCCGATGGTGTTGTGGTCAATTCCCGGGCCGCGATTGAGCACGACAACGAGATAGGCGAGTGCGTGTTCCTCGGCACGGGCGCGACGTTGTCCGGCCACGTTCATATAGGGTCCTTCACGATGGTGGGTGCCGGCGTCACGATCAAGCCCGGCACGCGAGTGGCCGGCGGCGTCACGTTGGGCGCCGGCGCTGTGGTCGTCCGGGATGTGACTGAACCGGGCGTTTACGTCGGCAATCCGGCGGAGTTGCTGGGGGCGGGCAGGTGATTCGTGTCACCCACGCGCACCAGTTGACCCATTGACCTTTCGAGCCATTGACCTGTCGATCTATTGACCGATGCCACGTGTACCGGGTCAGTACGGGTCAGGCTCATTCTGGAACTGGCGGTGGATTTCGATGACGCCCGGTGTCATGGCGATTAGCCATGCAGCAGCGGCAGCGATCGACCAGGTTGCGGGCAAGAGCACGAAAGCCGCCGCCCAGACAGCCGCGAACCCGAATACGCGCCCCATCATTTTGTTGGCTTT
>CAVOBC010000104.1:0-13410 GCA_963693635.1 Gammaproteobacteria bacterium
GGTTGCGATTCCGACTGGACAGGTGTTGAGGTGACACTTGCGCATCATGATGCAGCCGAGCGTAATGAGCGGCGCGGTCGCAAAGCCAAACTCTTCTGCACCGAGCAGCGTCGCAATGGCAACGTCTCGTCCGGTCTTGAGTTGGCCGTCGGTCTGCAAGTAGACCCGGGACCGCAGGTTGTTCATGACTAGGGTCTGGTGCGTCTCGGCGATACCCAGTTCCCAGGGCAGGCCGGCGTGCTTGATGGATGTCAGCGGACTAGCCCCCGTGCCACCGTCATGGCCTGCGATGACGAGATGATCAGTCTTGGCCTTGGTAACACCAGCGGCGATGGTGCCGATACCGATCTCGGAAACCAGCTTGACGCTAATCCGCGCCGATGGATTGCTGTTCTTCAGATCATGAATGAGCTGGGCAATATCTTCGATTGAGTAGATGTCGTGGTGTGGGGGCGGGCTGATGAGACCCACGCCTGGTGTCGAATGGCGAATCCGGGCGATGTGGTCATCAACTTTCGGTCCGGGCAGTTCACCGCCTTCACCAGGCTTGGCGCCCTGGGCAATCTTGATCTGCAACTCATCGGCGTTCGCGAGATACCAGATGGTGACGCCAAAGCGCCCTGATGCGACCTGCTTGATCGCCGAACGGCGGGACTTGCCGTCGGCGTCCGGGGTAAATCGGGCCGGGTCCTCGCCGCCTTCGCCGGTGTTCGACTTGCCGCCCAGTTCGTTCATCGCTATCGCCAGGGTCTCGTGGCTCTCGGCCGAGATTGAGCCGAAGCTCATCGCGCCGGTGCAGAACCGTTTTACGATGTTCGCGGCGGGTTCAACCTCTTCGATTGGCACCGATTGGATATCCGCCTTGAAATCGAGGAGTCCGCGAAAGGTGGCTGCGCGCGTCGTCTCTTCGTTGACGTGTTTTGAAAACGCCCAATACGCGTCCTGACTATTCGTGCGCGCGGCCGTTTGCAGATTGGCAATCGATGCCGGGTCCCACATGTGGGTGTCACCGCCGTGGCGCCAGTGGAAATCACCGGGGTTCGGCAGCACTGCGATCACATTATTCTGTCGCGGCGGATAGGCGAGCTGCTGACGCTTGCTCATCTCTGTGAGTAGTACCTCAAAGTCGACGCCTTCGACCCGGCTCGCGGTGCCGGCAAAGCAACGGTCAATGACGTCAGAGGCGAGGCCGACCGCCTCAAAGATTTGTGCCCCCTTGTACGATTGCAGGGTCGATATGCCCATCTTGGCCATGACCTTCAGAATGCCCTTGGCGACACCCTTGCGGTAGGCATCGACGATAGCGTCCGGCGTTGCAAACTCGTCAGTGGGCAAAAGGCCGTCAAGACGAGCCTGCCATAACGCGTCGAATGCGAGATAAGGGTTGATTGCGTCAGCCCCAAAGCCGGTAAGCAGACAATGATGGTGCACTTCGCGTGCTTCACCGGTCTCGACAATGATCCCTATCTGGGTCCGTTCTTGCCTCGCGACCAGGTGATGGTGAACGGCGCCGCAAACGACAAGCGGGCTGATCGGCATGCGCTCGGCGCTGGCGTTGCGGTCCGAGAGCAAGATGAGCGAATAGCCGCCGGAAATTGCGTCGGCGGCTTCCGTGCAGATGCGGTCGAGCGCTGCGAGCAGATCGCTCTTGTTGCCATCGGCGACGAACGTGGTGTCGATCGTCCGTGTCCGCCAGCCGCGGTGGTCCATGCCCGCGAGCGAGGCAAGCTCGTCGTTGGACAGTATCGGATGTGGAATCGAGAGCCTGTGGGCGTGTGCCGCGGTTGTTTCCAGCAGGTTGCGCTCAGGTCCGATGAAACACTCGAGCGACATGACCACTTCTTCGCGAATCGAATCAATGGCCGGATTCGTCACCTGCGCAAACAACTGTTTGAAGTAGTCGTAGATCAGCCGGGACTTGTCCGAGAGGCATGCGAGGGCCGCATCGTTGCCCATTGAGCCGAGTGGATCCCGTGCTTCCGTAACGAGGGGCAGCAGCATGAATTGCATCGTCTCGACGGTGTAACCGAATGCTTGCATGCGCTGGGTCAGGTTCGTCGGTTCGAACGCCGGGGGGTCAATAGAAGGTATATCGCCCAGCCTGACCTTTGACGTGTCCAGCCATTGCTGGTACGGCCGCTCGTTGGCGAACTCAGATTTGAGTTCGCTGTCAGGCACCATGCGGCCCTGCTCGAAGTCGATCAGTAGCATGCGGCCTGGCTGCAAGCGCCCTTTTTCCTTGACGTTGGCCGGGTCGACCGCGAGTACGCCCACTTCGGACGCCATGATGACCTTGTCGTCGTGCGTGATGTAGTAGCGCGACGGTCGCAGGCCATTGCGATCGAGCACAGCGCCGATGTATTTGCCGTCCGTGAAGGCGATGGATGCGGGGCCGTCCCAGGGCTCCATTAGCGCTGAGTGGTACTCATAGAATGCGCGTTTCGCGGGGTCCATGGCGGGATTGGCCTGCCACGCCTCAGGAATCATCATCATGATGGCTTCCTGCAGGGTGCGACCGGACAGGAGCAAGAACTCAAGGACGTTGTCAAAGGTTCCGGAGTCCGAGCAATCGGGTTCGACGATTGGGAAGAGTTGATTCACGTCCTCAAAGACGTCCGTTGCAACCTGGCCCTCGCGCGCCCGCATGAGGTTGACGTTGCCGCGCAGCGTGTTGATTTCGCCGTTGTGGCTCATGAAGCGGTTGGGCTGCGCGCGATCCCATGAGGGGAACGTGTTCGTGCTGAATCGGGAGTGCACCATTGCGAGATGGCTCTCGAAATCGCAATCTTTGAGATCTGTAAAAAACGGAAACAGTTGGCCCGGTGTCAGCATGCCCTTGTAGACGATGATGGTGCTCGACAAGCTGCAGGCGTACAACATCTCCGGATTGCTTAGCAGTTCGCCGCCGCGCAGTTCGTTCGTGAATCGCTTGCGCGCGGTATACAAGGCGCGGTCGAAGCTGCCGTCAATAGTGCCGGCGCTGACGAAGAGTTGTTCGATGTGCGGCTTGGCGGCGAGCGCAGCCGGCCCAACATCCGCGCCCTCGGCATCGGTGGGAACGTCACGCCAACCCAGACACACCAGCCCGACGTCCCGGATGGTGCGCTCGATCGTGTCCTTGCACAGCGTCCGTTCGTCACGAGATGTCGGTAGAAAGATGTTACCGACGGCGTACCGACCGCGGGGAGGAAGCTCAAAGCCGCGGGCTGCCGCTACCTGACGTAGGAATTTATCAGGGAGGGCGGTCAGAATGCCGGCACCGTCACCGGTATTCTCCTCGAAGCCGCAGCCACCACGGTGATCCATGTGGGAGTTGATCTGGTGAGCGTCGAGCAGAATCTGATGGCTTGCCGTGCCTTTGATGTTGGCGACGAAGCCAACGCCACAGGCGTCCTTCTCGAATTCGGGGTGATAGAGGCCAATCTGGCCAGGTCGCTTCGGGGTTGGGTTGATGTTGTTTTCAGTCATCTTGAAAATGGTCTGCCCTGAGGACTCGAGTCTTGCCGCTCTCGGCATCCGGACGCAGTTGTCTGCGTTTTCGGTCCATGCCCCAGCGGGCGGCACACAATACCATCCGCGACGTATAAGTCAAGGAATCTGGACGTCGTGCTGACTTGTATCTTATTGATTAATAAAGATAAATGAATTCGCATGAATGTAGGTTGGCCCCCGGTGCTGGCAGTCACCGGGTCGACGGGGTGGGGCCGCTCGCGCGGCGAGGTTTGCCGACGTTGGCGATTCTCATCGACTGCGTGCAGATGAGAGACGGTGTCGCGGCAGCGCCTAGGTCCCGCCGCCCGGCGGGCGCTGCTATAATCGGCGCCCTCGAAATATCCCCAGACCACACCACTACCTGGCTCACCGGGTAGGCTATAAAGGAACCACCCTCATGAAAGATCCGGTAAGGGTTGCTGTCACAGGCGCAGCGGGCCAGATCAGTTATTCACTCCTGTTCAGGATCGCGTCCGGCCAGATGCTGGGCCCGGATCAACCCGTCATCCTGCAGTTGCTGGAGATTCCACCCGCCATGGAAGCCTTGTCGGGTGTCGTCATGGAACTGGACGACTGCGCATTTCCGTTGGTCGCTGGCATCGTGACCAGCGACCAACCGGATGTCGCGTTCAAGGGTGTCGACTACGCCCTTTTGGTCGGTTCGCGACCCCGGGGTCCGGGCATGGAGCGCAAAGATCTACTCAAGGCCAACGCAGCGATCTTCTCGGTGCAGGGCAAGTCGCTCAATGACAACGCCGCGCCGGGCGTGAGAATTCTGGTTGTGGGCAATCCCGCGAATACGAACTGCCTGATTGCGCAACGTAACGCTCCTGGTATTCCGTCATCTCAGTTCACGGCGATGACCCGGCTCGACCACAATCGAGCGGTCGCACAGCTGGCTCAGAAAGTTGGCGTGCACACGACGGACGTGACAGGCCTTGCGATCTGGGGAAATCACTCGGCCACCCAGTATCCGGACATTCATCACGCGACCGTTGCGGGCCAAGCGGCGATCGACAAGGTTGACCGGACGTGGATTACCGATGAGTTCATTCCCACGGTGCAACAGCGCGGCGCAGCGATCATTCAGGCCCGTGGCCTTTCGAGCGCAGCGTCGGCCGCCAACGCGGCGACTGAACACATGCGCGATTGGGCCGCCGGCACGAACGGCACTGTGGTGAGCATGGGTGTCTATGCCGACGGCAGTTATGGGGTTGAGGCGGGGTTGATCTACTCGTTTCCGTGCACCTGTGAGGGTGGCGAGTGGTCGATCGTCAAAGGTCTTGAGATCTCTGCCTTTAGCCAGGAACGCATGACGACGACAGAAACCGAGTTGCGCGAGGAGCGCGACGCGGTCAGTGATCTTCTGCCGTCCTGAGCCGCCAGTTGCTGAAAAGTCGCCGGTCGCTGAAGGGTTGTAGAAAGGGGGCCACAGTCCTTTCTCGTCGAGACAGCCCTGAGCGCCACCGGACTAGTCCGGTGGGGGAGAGCGCGAGAGGGGACGTAGCCCCTCTCGTCGAGAGAGCCCTGAGCGCCACCGGACTAGTCCGGTGGGGGAGAGCGCGAGAGGGGACGTAGCCCCTCTCGTCGAGAGAACGCTGAGCGCCACCGGACTAGTCCGGTGGGGGAGAGCGCGAGAGGGGACGTAGCCCCTCTCGTATAAAAAAGCCGTCGCGCTAATGTGGAATCGCGATTAGAGCGGTGTTCTTCCCGGTATTGCCGACGAGCGTCAATGCCGGGCAGCAAGCCGGTACCCAGCGTGCGCATTCGGGCAGAAGGTGTCCCTGCCCCAATGTGATGTCGCCTTCGACGCCCATCGCGAGATAGTAGTGCGGGTAATCCAGCGTTAGCCAGGCGTCCTTCGCGAGTGTGACCCGATGGACGTGGAAGTGCTCAAAGTTTGCGATCTCGTCGATCCGCACGCCCCATTCGTCCTGGATGACGGCTGTCCTTTGCGCTGGCGTATCGAGGCGTATCCGGTCGATTGCACGTTCTGTGTCCCAGCCCACCTGGGTCAATACCTGCTGGTTGAATGACAGGATGTAGCGCTCGTAATGCGGACTCTGGAACTCAACGACGCTGACCCCATGCTGCAGCGCGTGAGGAACGAGCGGCGGCACGGTCACGGTGTCACCGACCTCCAGCGTGTGGCGATGTGAGAAGGCTTCCATCGTGTGCCGGGCTGATTCTTCGTCCTCGAGCAGTTGCTGTGGCAGTTCGCGCAGCCAGTTCTCGATGGTCGATGGCGGGAGCTCGATGCCAGACCCGATCTGCTCTGATGATCTGCGGGCGTCGATCTGCTCATCGATCGTGTCCCGCACCCGCTGATAGGCGACAACCGCCTGGAGATATGCGCGTCGAAACTCATCAGGGCTGCCGGCTGTGGCCACGCGTTCGGGATCAAAGCCGAGTCGCACCTCGCCCTTGCCATCCGGCCAGCAGGGCGCGACGCCCGTCACGACATAGACCTCTGCCTTTTCCTCATGCGCCTCGAAGTACAGGTCACCAAGCGTTGCGTGGGCATGCGGTTCGAGCATCTTGAGCAGAATAGGTGCCGGGTCCGGCGCTGACCCGAGTGCCCGTGGCGCGAAAGACAGCAGCCAGGGCAATGGCGTTCCAGCCACGTCGCAGACGCCGCGCGCTTCGATGCCGGTGAACCAGCGCTCGCGGCCCCAGGGTTTGGCGACATGAACTTCACCCAATGCAAGCGGGTCCTTCAGGTGGTGCACTGGCAGATCGAGCCGCGTGCTCACCCCGCCGAGTAGATCGCTTGGGATGTCGCCGACGTCGTTGATAGTGCGTACGAGCGCCGAACTATCGTCTGTGATGACAGCCGAGATCTGACCGCTGGTGTCGACCCGCGCAAGCGCGCTCAGGCTAATTTCGAGAACCTTCGACCATGGTTGCGGCAACTGCCAGACGAGTGTGAAGAACTGTTCCTGAAAGAGTTCGCGCTTCGCGGCAATGGCGGCCTCGGGGGAGACGACGCGGCCGAGGTCAATGGGCGCAGACATCCGGACTCCCTCTGGCAGGTTGCAGAAAAAGTGCGCTTTTTCTGCACTTTTTCCTGGTTAAGCGTTCAGGGTCGTAGGCGGGAACTGTTGACCCCTGGCGCGAACGGAGTCCGCGCTACCCGGCATGAATAGAAGGGAGGGCCGTTCTCGTAGCAGGCACCATGATACCCGTTGGCTTGCCCATCGGGGAGTACGTCGAATGAATGGGTGACGAGGTTCGATTCTGGCTGGCCGGTGTGCTGGATGTCCTCTAGCATGGCCGGACCTGCATGGAATCGGAGTGCTCGTGGCAGAGCTTGATGAGGCGTTGTGCGAGCGCGCGCGAGTCGCCCGAGACGCGCGTTTTGACGGGCAATTCTTTGTCGGCGTGCGCACGACCGGCATCTACTGCCGGCCAGTTTGCCCGGTGCGGCTGCCGCGAGCGGAGAATGTGAGGTTCTTTGACACGGCCGCGGCCGCGGGTGCTGCTGGCTTTCGCCCTTGTTTGCGCTGCCGGCCGGAAACGGCACCCGGTACGCCAGCGTGGCAGGGCACGTCGACGACTGTGTCGCGGGGGCTGCGGCTAATCAATGAAGGGGCGCTCGACGGCAGGTCGGTCGGGGAATTAGCAGGCCGGTTGGGCGTCACGGCCCGTCATCTGTCGCGCTTGTTTGACCGGCACCTGGGTGCGTCGTCCATCGCCGTTGCGCAGACCCGACGCCTGCAATTTGCCAAAAAGCTGCTGGACGAAACGGCCCTCACGGTGACGTCTGTGGCGATGGCGGCGGGGTACGGCAGCGTTCGGCGCTTCAATGACCATGTGCGACAGGTCTACGGCAAGACGCCCACCCAGCTTCGGCCTTCCAGCCCACGGCCCAAGGCAGACTCCGGCCCGAGGGGTGCTAAAGCTGCGAGGAAAAAAGCGGGCAATGGTGCGGGGACGCCCGGCGGTGAAGATGAGGCACCAGTGACGGCATCGTCAACCGAAGGCCTGCGGCTGTCGCTCCCTTACCGGGCCCCCTTCGACTGGGCTGCGCTGATCGGCTTCTTTGCCGCGCGCGCGATCCCCGGCGTTGAGCGCATCACCGCGGACCAGTACACGCGCGTTGTTGTCGACGAGCGAGGGCGGGTTGCGTGTGCATCAGGAACGATGGGGAACATCACCGTTTATTGTGCGACCTTGCGCTGCCTGTCGACGCCATTTACGGCGTGACGCGCCAGATTCGGCGAATGTTCGACCTCGACGCCGATCCGCATGCCGTCGCTGATCATCTGTCGGCCGATCCGGCGTTCGCGCCACTCGTTCGACGCTACCCGGGTCAGCGTGTTCCGGGTGCGTTTTCCGGCTTTGAGGTAGCAGTCCGGGCAATCGTCGGACAGCAGATTTCCGTGGTTGGGGCGACGACGGTGACCGCGCGTCTGGTGGCGGGCCAAGGGCGGGCTGTGGGTGGTGTCGACGGTCTGGATCGGGCATTTCCGGAGCCAGCGCGTTTGGCTGAGGTTGCCGTGGGGAAACTGCCGATGCCACGTCGGCGCGAAGAGACGATTCGTGCGCTCGCGCGAGGGGTTGCTTCGGGTGATCTTGACCTTGGAGCGGATGCCGCGCCGGCGCGGTTGCGCGCAGACCTGTTGGCGACACCGGGGATCGGCCCGTGGACGGCGGAGTACATAGCAATGCGTGTGCTGAACGACCCGGACGCTTTCCTTGCGAGCGACCTCGTCGTTAGAAAGGCGGCGAGGCGAGTGCTGAACGTTGACGGTGACAAGGCACTCGTCCAGCGCATGGAGTCAGCGCGGCCATGGCGGGCATACGCGAACATGCTGCTGTGGCGCAGCGAGGCGGAATACGCGTGGGAATGATGGCTGAGCGGCCGTGAAAGCGGCGGAAGCGGCCCGGGGCACGCGACGCAAGCAATCATCACGATGCAAGAGCCGCTGCAGAGCACTTTTACTAAACTGGGAGGGTACTGGAGATGACAGATCAGTTAGTGGAATACAGGATGCTGAGAACACCAATCGGCGAACTGCTGCTTGCGGGTCACGGCGATACATTGCACCGGGTTGGCTTCCCGGCCGGCAAAGGTCAGGTGCAGGTCGGTGTCGACTGGGTGCGTAACGACAAAGCGCTTGAGCGCGCCGCCCATCAGTTGGGTGAGTACTTCGTAGGGTCTCGCCGGGAGTTTGATCTGGACCTCAACCCCGTGGGCACGCCGTTTCAACAATCGGTCTGGCAGGCACTCCTGACTATTCCATACGGTGAGACGCGCAGTTACGGTGAGATTGCTCGTCAGATAGAGCGTCCCAAGGCGGTGCGTGCCGTCGGCACGGCGAATGGTTCAAACCCGCTGCCGGTGATTGTGCCGTGCCATCGCGTCATCGGTGCCAACGGCAGCTTGGTCGGGTTCGGCGGAGGCCTGCCGATCAAGCGTGACCTGCTGGCACTTGAGCAACCGCAGCGGTCTCTGCTCTAGCACCCCGCCAGGGGTTCACGCCCGGAGGCGGCGGCTCGTTTAAACGCCCGCGGCCTTATTTGCAGATGCTCGCGAACGTGTCGAAGTACGTGGGGAAGGTCTTTGCGGTGCAACCCGGGTCGTTGATCGTAACGGGTTGGTCGCCGAGGGCGGCAAGCGAGAACGCCATTGCGATGCGGTGGTCGTTGTAGGTGTCAATCGCGGCGGCCTTCAGTTCCCGGGGTGGCACTATTGTGATGCTGTCGTCGGTGGTCGAAACGTTGGCACCGAGTTTGGCGAGTTCGGTCGCCATCGCTGTCATCCGGTCAGTTTCCTTGACTCGCCAGTTGTAGACGTTGCGTATGGTGGTCGGTCCCCTGGCGAAGAGTGCGGTCGTTGCAATCGTCATCGCCGCATCGGGAATGTGATTCAGGTCGAGATCAACGCCGTGCAGTTGTCCACGGCTGACCCGAATGAAGTCGGGCCCGCGTTCGATGGTCGCCCCCATCGCTTCGAGCACGCCTGCGAACAACACGTCGCCTTGCACCGAGTCGCGACCGACGCCGTTAACCGTGACCGTCCCGCCTTTGATTGCCGCTGCGGCCAGAAAGTAACTCGCAGACGACGCGTCACCTTCAACCAGGTAGTCGCCGGGGCTCTGGTAACGCTGCCCGCCTTTGATATTGAAAGTCTGGTAGCTGTCATGGGTCGCGCTGACACCGAAGCGATCCATGATGTGTAGGGTGAGATCGAGGTACGGTTTTGACACCTGGTCGCCTTCGATATTGATTTGGCTATTACCCGGCAAGAGTGGCAGGGCAAGCAGCAGAGCCGTCAGGAACTGACTCGAGATGTTGCCGGGAATCGTGATGTCACCCGCGACGCCGGTGCCACCGATAATCGCAACGGGCGGGTAGCCGTGCGCGCCTTTATATTGCGCATCAATGCCGATCTGGCGCAGCGCATCAACCAGGTGGCCAATCGGGCGCTCGCGCATCTGGCTGTCCCCATCCATGACGTACCTGCCTGCACGCATCGCAAGGACGGCGGTTAGTGGACGAATCGCCGTCCCCGCATTGCCAAGATCGAAATGATGTTCATCGGGTGCCATCGGGAAAACCCCGGGCTGGCCGTCGATGATCGTGTCGTCGCCGTCTCGAGTGACCGCGACGCCCAGTGCGGCCAAGGCGCTGTGCATGCGCCGGATGTCGTCAGAGTCGAGCAGGTTCTTGACCCGTGTTCGACCCTCGGCGAGTGCGGCAAGCAGCAGCGCACGATTGGACAGGCTTTTGGAGCCGGGGAGATGGATGTCGCCGCTGATCCGTCGGATGGGTTGAAGGGTCAATGAATCGCTGGGCATGAGTACCTGTGTCCTGTCTGCTGTTTGCGATCAATAGAGGTCTGGCAGCCGCGGGGACGGAGAGATCCGGTCGAGGAAGGTGGCGAGATCAGTGTCAATCTCCTTGATGACTCTGCCGCCCGGTTCTTCGAGCAACACGGTGCCGCTTTCATTGTCTACCGACAAGAACAACTCGGTCTCAGGGTCCGTGTTGGCGAAGAACACGGTGAAGGGCTTCTTCGCGCGCCGCTTTGTTAGCGCGTGTCCGATCAGGTTGGCGATGAGACGCTCAAAGTCTTTCTGGTTCCAGAGTTGAATGAGACTGAGTTCGCCCTCGCGGCTGGTCGCTTCCACCGTACCCGCCCAAAAGAGGGAGTAGTAGCTCATCACATCGTCGTGCAACGTTAGATCCAGTGCGTGTTGGAGACCGGTGAAATCAATGCCCGGTTGCTGCGGGACGGGTCGCCATCGGGCAAAGCCATCCTCGTCCACGTCGAATTCGGCGTCGCTGCGAAAGGTCTCGTCGAACGGGGCGCGCAGATAACCGTCCGGGCTGATCTCGACCGCGCGATGGATGAGTCTCGAGAGGGCAGTTGCAGTGGCGGTGGTCATCGTGCGCCAGTATATCAGCCGGACTGGTCGGTACTGCGATGACCACGTGGGGCGAGTCGGTCTCAGTCCCGGCCAGCAACTTTCTTGAGTCGCGTTGGGCAACCGGTGGCTATCGTTCGCGGGGCGGTCCGTCCCTGCCGCGCGGTCCCGGCGACCGACGCCGAGGGTCGTTGGCTTGCCGGGCCAATACCCGCATCGCATGCTTGCGGTCGTTGCCGGTGAGGTGGCGGCTGAGATGGATCATGTGGCGGTGGCTGGCCTCCTGGTAGCTGAGCGATTGGGAGCGCAATGCCGCGAGGGCTGTGGTCAGTTGCGCCTCGTCGAAATCGTCATCCATCAGCAATTGCCGAACTTCGCGCTGCGTGTTGCCCACGTCTCTGCGCAGTCCACGGACCTCCCGTTCATGTCCGCGAATGATGGGCCGAAGTTCCGCACGTTTTTCATCGCTGAGCCCGGATGTGATCCATCGCGCATGCGGGGGAAACGGTCTTCCTGGCCGATCCGACGTTCCAGAAAAGCGCGCGATGACCGTGCCAGCTACCACGAGGTTGGTGGCTAGCGAGAGTATGAGGAGCGCATTCAACAGCCGGCGCCGCACGTTACTCATAGTCATCGTCCGTCGCGAGTGCGATCAAATAGATTTCATCATCTGCGGTATAGAGATCGCCATTGCCATCGAGTAAGTCTGCAAATTGGTCCGGCAGGAGCGAGACATTGGCACCAAAGACCAGACCGACCACGAGTGGCAGCGCCGATGCGAGTACTGGCCGCCAGACAAGCGCCGGGTTGCTGGGCATCAACCAGTCAAACATTCGATCAAAGATGGTGGTGCGCCCCGAGATCTGATGCAGAATCCGGGCAGGCAGGTCGGGACTTGTGCTCACGCTATAGTCGTCAAGCAGTTGATCGAGTTGGCGTGCGCGCGTGAGGATTTCGGCACCCGCGTCATCGACGCGGGCGAATTCCAGCAGCCCGGCGCGATGCTCGACCGGCCAGCGTTCCGGTTCGGCGCCATAGGCATCGATGAGGTGACGAAACTTCTCGATGTTCATTTCAGTGTTCATTGTCTGCCGCCCATCAGTTTTTGTCTCAGCGTTCGCCGACCCCGCGAGAGCAAGGACTCAAGCGCGTCCACTGAAACGTCCAGTATATTCGCGGCTTCCCGATTCGAAAGCCCCTGGTGGTGGCACATGATGATGGCGGTTCGCTGGCGCTCCGGGAGGCTGGCGAGGGCAAGATCAATGCGCCTGGTTGCGACGGTTCCTGCGTGCTCATAATCGGGTTCTGAGCCCCCCGGCTCGGCTTCCGGGTCCTCAAGCGGTTGCAGGCGTCGATTTTTGCGGAAGAGATCCACGCAGAGGTTGTTGGCGATTCGATGCAGCCAGGTAGAAATGCGCGCCTGTCCAGGCCGCCAGGTATGGGCATGACTCCACAGTCGGATGAAGACTTCCTGGGTGATGTCGTCGGCATCGCTGCGATTGCCCGTGAGGCGCAGCGCGAATCGGTTGATCGATGGCAGTTGTGCGTTCATCACCTGCCGGTAGCTTGGCTGGTCACCCTCGGCAATGTGCTGCATTAGCGCATCTTCATTTGCGTCTTTCGTGTCGTCCATCGTTCCCCGGACACTCGCCCTGACGGCGGGGCGAGCGCCCTCATGTACAAATGGAGTCAACTATCTCTGCGATGCTTCTGAATCGACCTTCTGATCGACCTTCTGATCGACCCTTCCTGATCGACACACGGAAGCTGGGTGGCTACTCTTCCGGGCCGTCGTGCCTGCGATGCTTGCGCTTCATCCGGCGCTCGGCGCGCTTGCCCTTCCTGGCCTTCATACCACCTCGCATTTCCTTGCCAGTGATGAATCCGTCGCCGTCCCGATCCCGCCGGGCGAATGCCGTGGCCTTGCCTTCATCTGCGGTGATCATACCGTCGCTATTGGCGTCCACGCGGGCAAATCGTTCTGCGGTCTCGGCCTGCATTTTGTCCTGTTGTTTGGCGATGCGATTTTCCATCACTGACTGCATCTCTGCGAGCGTGACGCCGCCGTCACCGTCCTCGTCAAATTGCTTCACCATTCCTTCGTGGGGCCCCCGAAACTCTGATTCGGAAATCTGGCCATCGCCGTCCTCATCTATGTGTCGCAAGCGCCGGGCCCCTGGCCCTCGAGGACCAGGCCCGTCGCCCCGATGTTCCCAGCGTGCGTGATCGTGCTCGGCGGCACCATCGTCGTGTTCATCCGGTCCGGCATTGGCTGTTGTTGCGAGGAGCAGAATCGTCGTTGCCGCGGTTAGCGTGATTGGTTTCATGGTCGATTTCCTTGAATGTTCCAGTGACTTCTACGAACCGGGCGTTGATTGCCGTCGGTGCCAGGCGGTGTTTTTTGTTGGGAGACAGCCTCTCGGTCGACGCTGCATCCTGCGACGATGCCGCGTTAGAACGGTTTGACGATGACGAAGATGAGGATAGGTACGACGAGCACAAGGGGCGCCTCGTTCAGGAGCCTGAGGGACAACGAGGTGCCGAT
>CAVOBC010000105.1:0-13335 GCA_963693635.1 Gammaproteobacteria bacterium
CTCGTTTCAGCCAACGCGGGGACCGGCATTCCACTCGGCGACCGCTGCACGATCGAAGCGGGCCTGTACATCACCCCCGGCACCGTCGTGCAGGTCGTCGATGAATCGCGCAACCCCGTTCGCAAGGCGAAGGCCCGGGAACTGGCAGGGCATTCCGACATGCTCTTCATCCGCAATTCCCAGACCGGGGTCGTCGAATGCCGCACAAACACGCGGGCAATCCAATTGAACGAGACCTTGCATTCGCACAACTAGGACTAGTGATAGTGCGATACACCAGGACTACCAGGACTAGATGGTGCGATGCACCAGGACTAGAGATAGCGATGCAAGAATGTGCCGCCATTTTTGCAAGGGCACTTTCTACAAGACACTTATGCAAGGGCATTGCCTACAAGAGAGTGGGCGAGGTTTGCTTGCAAACCGACTCCCAACATTTGTCAGGATGACAATTTTTGGGACAACAACCAGGCAGCCCCCAGGGGGCGGGACCGAATGACTAGCAGCACGGCACAACTGACGTCTGACCTCATACGCGCGGCATCCGTGTCTCCAAACGACGCTGGCTGTCAGGCATTGCTGGCATCGCGACTGGAAGCCATCGACTTCAACGTGGAACATATGCCGTTCGAGGACGTGAGCAATTTCTGGGCCGTTCACGGCACCGGCGCTCCGCATCTGGTCTTCGCCGGGCACACGGACGTCGTTCCGCCGGGTCCGGAAGCGGAGTGGACGACGCCGCCTTTTTCGCCGGTGATCGACGGCGAATACTTGTTTGGACGTGGCGCCGCTGACATGAAGGGCAGCCTCGCAGCGATGGTCGTCGCATCCGAGCGCTTTGTGGCCCAGCACCCGCAGCACGCCGGGTCGCTCGCGTTTCTCATCACCAGCGACGAGGAAGCCGACGCCATCAACGGCACCGTGCGGGTAGTGGACGCCCTGCGACAGCGTGGCACTCACATCGACTGGTGCGTCGTGGGCGAGCCTTCTTCGACAGACGTGTTGGGCGACGTTGTGCGCGTCGGTCGGCGTGGCTCCCTGAATGGGCGACTGTCCATCAAGGGGGTACAGGGTCACGTTGCCTACCCCGACCAGGCTGACAACCCGATCCACCGGGCGATGCCGGCGCTCGCAGCGCTGACAAAGGAGCGTTGGGACGACGGCAACGACGACTTCCCACCCACCAGCATGCAGATATCAAACATAGGCGCAGGGACGGGGGTCAACAACGTTATTCCAGGTGAGTTAATCGCCGACTTCAACTTTCGCTTCTCACCCGAGAGCACGGAATCGAGCCTGAAAGAACGAACGACCGCTATCCTCGACCACTATCAGCTCAATTATGCGATGGACTGGCGCCTGTCCGGCAATCCGTTCCACACCCGCGGCGGCGAGCTGATTCCCGCGGTGGCAGACAGCATCGCGCACGTGATGAATGTAACGACCGAACTGTCGACGTCCGGTGGCACGTCCGATGGTCGTTTCATCGCGCGCGCCGGCACCGAAGTCGTGGAACTCGGCCCGTGTAACCGCACCATTCACAAGATCAATGAATGTGTGCGTCTGACAGACCTCGAGTTGCTCGCAGACATCTACTACCACCTGATGGTCAGACTACTCGCCCGATGACTCGCGCCGTTTCTGCACGGAAATGCGCGTTCTACACGGAAATGCGAGCTCTCTCCCTCCATTGCTGCCCCCTCCATCGCCTTATGTCAGCACCATGACGTCTATACCCATGAAGATGCCATGAAGAAAGTCGCGCTCTATGCGGTCGCGGCGCTCGTCAGCTGCGTTGTCTTTGCCGTGATCTATGCGCCGGCCAGCCTCTTCTGGCTTCTGGTGCGGGACCAAACCCCCCCTGGCGTCAGCGTCTATGACGTTCGTGGCTCCATCTGGGCCGGTACGGCAACGGTCTCTTACAGCCCGTTGCCGACGTCGAGCGTCGCCTGGTCAACTCACCTTGGACCGTTGCTTGAGCGTGCCATAGCGCTTGATCTGCGCGTGCAGGGCGACGGTCACGTCGCGGCAGGCCATCTACGGACCGATGGACAGTCGACCTCCGTGCGCGGCGTCAGCGGCACCATCAACGCGCACTACGTGAACGCCCTCGCGGCGCGCTTTGCACTCAAATTCTCCGGCGCTCTCGATGTCAACGACGGGTCAGCGCAGATGGGCGGGCGCTGGCCCAATGCCGCAGGCGCCAATTTTTCGTGGACGGGCGGCGAGGTCTCCTACCTGCCGGATGGCGAGGCGCAATCCTATTTTTTGCCGCCTCTCACCGGCCACGTGGACATGGCTGACGACAACATTCGCATGCATCTGGTCGATTCGATGGAACCGGTGGTGGATGTCACGATCAAACCTGATGGCTGGATGCACCTCGTGCTACGTGGACATTTGTTCAATCTGTTAACCCCAGATCAGCCCCAAACGTTTACGTCGTCAGAGGTCGTCCTCGAAGTGGAGCAGCAAGTCTTTCAATGACACCCGTGGCGGCGGGGGAGCAAACGGGTGGGCGCCATCGCAAGCCATGATGAAGCGCAGCCGCCCCGATGTAGTTGAACCGCGCAGTTTTAGCCGTGATCGGCGCGTTTTGCAATCGCAGAGGGTGTCATTTGGCTAAGGGGACGGGGCGCTCCCTTGCTATACTGAGCGGCTGAGGTCGCGCGCTGGCGGACACGGGCATCACAGCCGCGCCATCAAACGCCATCACAACCGAAAAACGCCTCCGGCCATCACAGCCGCTGAAGTAGGTAGGCCGCAGGCGCGTCAAAGATCGCCCAAAGCGACAGAACGAACAGGACAGGACACATGGACCCGGTGCTTTCACTGGTTGATCGATTTGGTGCCCGGCTGGTTATCGCCGTCAGCATTCTGATCATCGTTCTCATAAGCCTCAGCGTCGTGCAGACCGTGCTCTTCTTCGTTGAGGACATCAATCAGTCGACCGCACCCGCAGCGACCAGCCAGACACGTGCAGTCGCCGGGAGCACGGAGAAGACCGCGTCGGTCGACATCGCAAGCCTCGACCTATTTGGCTCAGATGAACAAGCAGATACTGCGCCCGAGGTCGTTGACGCACCGGAGACTCGCCTCAACCTGGAACTGCAGGGAGTCTTCAACGCCAGTGACAAGGACGAATCATCCGCAATCGTGGCTGAAGGAAACAAAGACGGCGAGCTATACCATGTTGGTGATCGCCTCCCCGGCAACGCGACGCTGTCCGCCGTCTTCGACGACCACATTCTGCTAAAACGTGGCACACGCTTCGAGAAGCTGAAGTTTTCAGATGCAGCCATGCGGGCACCAGAGGCGGGCGCAAGGGCTACCGCACCCCCGCGACGGTCCACCTCGAACCGAAAAGTCACTTCTCCCACGGCCGCGCGAGAACGGATGAACGAGATAAGACGCCGCAATCAGGAGCGCGCTCGCGGACGAAACCCGAATGCTGGCAACCCGGGGGCAAGCACCCAGTCGCCCGGCGGACAGCGGCGCTCGCTGCGCAATTATTTCGATGAATACAAGGATCAAATCTCCTCTGACCCGTCCAGCGTTCTGTCCCAACTCGGAGTGTCCGAGGTCACCGAAGGGCAGTCGCAGGGCGGCTATCGGCTTGGGAGCGAGGTGAACAACCCGGTCCTGATGCGCGCCGGATTCCAACAGGGCGACGTCGTCATGTCAGTCAACGGGCGCGCCGCAAGCACCGCGGTCAACGATGCCACGTTCATCGACCAGGTCATCTCGTCCGCGCGGGTTCGTGTCGAAGTGCAGCGTGGCGCCCGGCGATTTTTCATCACCGTGCCCATCCCCAAGTCCTGACCCCATCTATCAGAGCAACGCAGTCATGACCCTACCCTTGTCGCCCCTCGGCGTTGGGATTTCATTTGAACTCAAGTAACATCGCCCAACCTCCAAGGATTGCCCCCTTCATGCCCGCCCTCCGCCACTGGCTGATCGCTCTGGTCCTGTGCGTGCCCGCATGCGCACTCGCTCAGGAGAACTGGAAGATCAACCTCAAAAATGCCGACATCCGCGAGTTCATCACGCAGATATCGACTATTACGGGTCGCAGCTTCATTGTCGACCCCCGGGTCAAGGGTAAGGTCACGGTAATATCAAGTTCATCCATGGACGAGGACACCATCTATGAGCTCTTTCTCAGCGTCCTGCGCGTGCATGGGTACGCTGCCGTACCGTCGGGCAAAGTGATCAAAATTGTTCAACAGGTCCTCGCGAAACAAAGCGCCAACAACCTTGATTTCACGTCCCTGCCAGACAGCGAAGAGATCATCACCCAGGTCCTGCCGATTCGAAACACATCAGCGACCGAGCTCGTAAAGATCCTCCGGCCGATGATTCCTCAATACGCACAAATCGCGGGCCTGACCACACCCAATGCCCTGATCTTGTCTGATCACGCCGGCAACATTGCGCGACTGGTCGATATTGTCAGACGAATCGACGTCGCCGACGAATCAACCATGGCGATCGTCAAACTCTCGGAGGCATGGGTGGAGGACGTCGTGTCCTTGCTCGAACAACTCGCACCCGATCAGATCGGCAAAGGTGCCAAAGGTCCCAACAGGGTCACAGTGGTTGCGAGCGAGCGCACCAACAGTCTGGTCCTGAAGGGTGACCCCGGCACGCTTGAGAAAATGAAAGCGCTGATCAAGCAGCTCGATGTCAAAGCCAATAACTCAGGCTCGATTCAGGTCGTACGGCTAGCCCATTCTGACGCTAAGGAACTAGCCGATCTCCTCAAGGGACTTATCTCAGACAGTGACAAGGACAAGAAAAACGCACCCGGCCAGGGTGTCACCGTAAGCATTCAGGCGGATGAGTCCCTGAACGCACTCGTGATCCGGGCTGACCCGCTGACGATGACCGAACTCAAGGACATCATCGGCCTGCTCGATGTCCGCCGCCTACAGGTGCTCATCGAAGCCGCGATTGTCGAGGTGAAGACTGACTTCACACGGGAACTCGGCTCAGAACTTGCAATTGGTGACACCAGCTCGTCATCATTTCCCCTCGGCGTGACCGTTCCCGATGGCACGCTCGCCAATCTGTTAGCGACCCTCGCAGTTGGCGGCACGCCAACCTCGTTGCCCAGCCTCGGCAGCACACCCCTTCTTGCGGGCGGTAGGGGCTCCAACTCAGGCATCAGCTTCGGTCTGATCATTCGGGCCCTCGCCCGCAACGACGACATCAATTTGTTGTCAACGCCCAGCATCACCACGATGGACCATCAGCCGGCCAAGATCGTGGTCGGGCAAAACGTTCCATTCCGAACCGGCTCAACGGTTACCGGCAGCCAGGGGGCAAGTAATCCCTTTACAACCATCCAGCGTCAGGACGTCGGCCTGACGATGGAAGTAACCCCCCATATTCACGATGGCCATCTGGTACGCCTCGAAATCAAGCAGGAAGTATCCGAGGTTGACGAAACCAGCCTCGGTTCCATCGGCTCGGGCGGTTCCGCTGATCTGATCACCAACAAGAGCACGCTCGAGACGACTGTCCTCGCAGACAACGGCGAAGTCATCGTTCTCGGCGGGCTGATCCGCGACAAAATGACAGACTTCAACAGTCGCGTACCGTTCCTCGGGAGCATCCCGATTGTGGGCAACCTGTTTAAGAACACCCAGTCCAAGCGCGAAAAGCAGAACCTGCTGATATTTCTCAGACCAACCGTACTGTCAACGCGGGAGGACGTCGTCGCAGTGGCAAAACGCAAATATGAAACCGGTGTCTGGGAGGTTGATATCGAAGGTACCGATCCAGTGGAGCGTATCGGCAAACTCTTCGATGGAGAACGATAACCCAATCCCGTCCCCGCAAGGGACGACGCAGCGGGGGCTTTTCTTCCGCATCGCGCGCAACCTATTGCATTGGTGGATTCGTCCCACGGTTCTCGATTGCGACGCCGAGACACTCGGACTGAACCTCGACCTTCCCGTGTGTTACGTACTGCAACAGCAGTCTTTGGCTGATCCGCTGGTGCTCGATCAGGCCTGCGAGCACGGCGGACTGCCATCACCGCTTGCCCAACTCCTAGGTGACGCGGGTTCCAGCCTGCTATTTCTCGGCCACGCCGAGGGCACCCTCGGCCGGCGGGTCCTGCGTGGAGACTCACCGCATCTCTCCAGCCTGCTTGCCCTGGCGCGGACCGGTCAGGACATACAGATTGTGCCTGTCTCGTTATTCTGGGGACACCAACCTGATCAGGAACAATCGGTCTTCAAGTTGATTCTTTCAGAGAACTGGACCGCTACCAGTCGGGTTCGAAAGCTACTCGCCATGCTGCTGCATCGCCGGCACATCCTGGTCGAATTCGGGGCGCACATTTCCGCTGTCCAACTGGCCCGGTCAGAACCTGACATCCCCAAGCAGTCGCGAAAACTCGGCCGCATCCTGCGCGCCTACTTCCGCCGGCAACGTCAGGCAATCATCGGCCCCGACCTTTCGCACCGGCGCACACTGATCAATACTGTGCTAACCAGCAACAACGTGGTGCGTGCCATCGAGCGCGAGGCGGGACGCAAAGGTTTGCCGGTACATGAGATCGAAACCCGCGCTCGGGACAACGCCAACGAGATCGTCTCCCACCTCTCTTATGGCGTCATCCGATTGTTTCACTTCGTGCTCACCTGGTTGTGGCACCGACTCTACGACGGCATCAACGTTCAGCACGTCGGGCGCCTGAAGGATGCGGCCCGCAGCTTCGAACTCGTCTACATTCCTTGTCACCGAAGCCACATCGATTACCTGCTGCTCTCATACGTGCTGTATCACAATGGGTTGACGCCGCCGCATATTGCCGCCGGGCGTAATCTCAATCTACCGATACTGGGTAGTCTGTTGCGGCGCGCAGGTGCATTTTTCATGCGCAGATCCTTCCAGGGCGATCTGGTCTACAAGGCCGTCTTCGATGAGTACCTGCACTTGATGCTTGTCAAGGGTTACTCGGTTGAATACTTTATTGAAGGGGGACGAAGCCGGACCGGGCGCACGCTCACCCCGCGAACCGGAATGCTCAGCATGACCATGCGCAGCCAGCAACGGTCACCCGGGACCCGCATCGCATTGATGCCGGTCTACTTCGGTTACGAGCGCATTCTCGAAGGCTCGACCTATCTCGGCGAACTACAGGGGGAGGAAAAAAAGGACGAGTCGGTGTGGGATGTGCTGCCTGTACTTCGAACATTGAAGGACCCCTTTGGTGAAGTGTCCGTCAACTTTGGCGAACCCATCGTTCTGGACGAATTCATGGACACCACGGTGCCAAACTGGCGAGACGCGACCGGCGACAATCCATCACCGAATTCTGCGGCGGATCCAGGCGTTGCCAACACCCGTTTTTCGACCGCCGCGGGAGCACTCGCAAGCGCCCTCGCGACGCGTATCAATGGTACCGCCGCAATCAACGCGGTCAACGTCGTCGCACTCGCCCTGCTCGCGACGCCCCGTCAGGTGATGGAGACATCCGATCTCGCCGCGCAGGTCGACCTTCTACTCCAACTGTCCCGCGACGTGCCTTACGGGCCTGCGGTGACGATCACGCCGCTTTCGTCTCACGCGATAGTCGACCATGCGATTGAGGTCGCCGGGCTGACCCGAACAGTGCAGTCGTTCGGCGAGGTCGTCAGCGCCGGACCGCGGATGAGCGTTCTGCTCACCTATTACCGCAACAATGTCGCTCATCTATTCGCATTGCCTTCGCTGCTCGCTCGACTCATTCGTCTGTCAGACTCTGCAACCCGCGCAACTATCCGCAACCGATGTCATCTGCTGTACCCGTTTGTTCGCGCGGAATTCCATCTGCACTGGCCCATCGCCACACTTGATGCACAGATCACCCGATATCTCGATGGTATCGCGCGACTCGACCTTATCAGCGACAGTGCGAGCAACGATGATGAAAAACTGATGCCGGCGCCCCAGGCCAGCGCACAGCACGGCCGTCTGTACTACCTTGGAGAGATCACGGGGCCCACTGTCGAGCGATTCTTCATCGTCCTCGCGCTGCTCGATGGCCATAGTTTCGCGAGCCTTAAAAACCTGGAGGCGGCCGCATCGGGGATCGCTGAACGGCTGTCCTCGCACTACCGCATAAACTCACCAGAGTTCTTTGACCACACACTCTTCGGCAGCTTCAGCAACGAGCTAAAGGAACTGGGCTATTTCACGGTCACCGGCGGCACGTCGATGGCAACACCGAACCTCTCAAACCTGCGTCAGGCTTGTGAAGGCGCGCTCGACGCCGAGGTTCGCTACAACGTCCTGCACGCCGTTGCACGCTATCGTGAGACCGCTGCGGAGAGCACCACGACGTAGTCCGTTGTCTTGCCCCTCACGACGAAGTCCGGTTCGATCCCCGATATCCGCGCGCCGCGTGGCCGCTTAACCACGATCCGTCGGCATCCGGTCGCAACCGCCGATCCTAACAAACCGAACACATCTTCGTCCGTCCCAACGAGCGTATGCAGCAACTGCATCTCTCTTTTGACGAGCGCTGACTTATCACGCGGTGGAAACATCGGATCGATGTAGATGACGTCAGGCGGCGTCTCCAGTGCGGCGAGAACGGACTCGGCCTCACCGCTAACAAGCGTCATGCGCGCGATCGCATCGGCAAGATCGGGGACAGCCTTCGCTCGCTCGACGGCGCTCTCAAGCATTTGCGAAAGGACGGCTGATCGTTCAATCATCGTGACCACACAGCCGAGACTCGCAAGCACCAGCGCATCACGCCCAAGACCCGCAGTGCAGTCGATGACCGACAGCGTCTTTCCCGGCTTGATCCCAACCGCACGAGGGAGTGCCTGCCTACGCCCGATCGTTCGTCGTCTTTGACGCATCCGCCCGTCAGTAAAATCGATCGTGAGCGGTGCAAGCGCAGACCCCGACTGTCGCACGGAGAATCCGCCCGGGCCCACTTGCCCAATGAAGCCGTCAACATCCGGAGTCTCGCGTGCGAGCCGGATCGCATCGGCGGCAAACGCCGGGTCTGTCGCATCTACGTGCACGGGACTTCGTCCCCGCGTCGACTCACTCGCCTTGCCTCTCGGCGATCGTCCTCGCGACCACCTCGCGCAGGTAGACAGGGCGCGCGTTTTCGGCCGCCACCGCAGCGCCCCTTGCGTAAGCGCGTTCACCCAATGCGATGAGGTCAGTACCCCTTGGTAACGTCTCGGCAAAACTCGCCGCGATGCGGACGTCGAGACTCGACGCGAGAAGTGCGCCGTGTTCACCCCAGCCGTCACCGGCACCTGTCCAGGCGATCGTCCGCGACAACTCGGCCGCGTCTGTCGGCGAGTGAATCAACTCGGGTATCACGGGTTCCGCACAGCCCTCGCTGATGTGGAACGCTCCCATAAAGAACTCATCGGCACGTGCGTGGAGCGCCGAGACGATGTCGACTGACCCGGACTCCCTGAAGGTGCCCTGAGCGATAGCCGCCAGACTCGATACCGGAACCACGGGAATGTCGAGTCCAAAACCCAGACCCTGAACAACGCCCACGGCAATGCGTACACCGGTGAATGAACCGGGACCCTGGCCAAAGATAATCGCGTCCAGTTCCGAAAGTCCGATTCCAGCGCTTTGCATCAGGTCGATCAGGCGGCCCAGCACTTCCTGACTGTGCCTGCGCTCAA
This sequence comes from Gammaproteobacteria bacterium, assembly GCA_963693635.1. Lineage (GTDB taxonomy): Bacteria > Pseudomonadota > Gammaproteobacteria > Pseudomonadales > Azotimanducaceae > CAVOBC01. The sequence goes on from CAVOBC010000105.1 coordinate 9,663, forward strand.
GCACCGCAAACGATTCTTCGATGTGACCGGATCTGGAGACCGCAAGCGCGCACGCCCGAGACGAGGTATCAATCGCGAGCAGGTTCATCGGCAACCTTGCCTTTGCTGCATTCCCCCGCACCCGACCGCCATGCCCTCAATCTCCACTCAATACCCCCGCGTTTCACTACGATTGTTTATCGACACCAGACGTTCAATCGCTACAAGCGGTTGCCCTGTTTGTGGCATCACCGGCAAAGACGCCAGTATTGCGGCGCCATAGCTGCGCGTCGCGACCCGCGGGTCGCCCAGCACAAAGACGCCCTCGTCCGATTCATCGCGGATCAGACGGCCGAACGCCTGCTTCAGACCGATCGTGGCGCGCGGTATCAGATAGTCATCAAACGGATTTTCGCCCTCCGCCGACAGAGTATCCATCGCAGATCGGGTCATCGGGTCCGTCGGGCTTGGGAACGGTAACTTGTCGATTACGACGCAGGTGAGTCCGGCGCCGCGAACATCCACGCCCTCCCAGAAGCCTTGAGTAGCCAGCAGAATAGAGCCGCTCGTTCTGTGGAAGCGCGACAAAAGCTCCCGCCTCGGCAGACTTCCCTGCACGATAATGGTGAGTTCGCGCTCACGGCGCATCAACATTGCCGCGCGATTGAGGGCACGAAAACTCGTAAAGAAGAAGAAGGTTCGCCCCCGGTTTGCCTGCAGCAAAGGCAGCACTGAATTGACCAGCGCATCGGTATGCTCGTCATCACCGGGGTCAGGAAGCCCCTCAGGAAGAAAGAGCAGCGCCTGTCGTTCAAAATCGAACGAGTCGTCCAGCAATAGTCCGGGCAACTCAGCGGGAGTAAGACCGATCTCGCGACGAAACCAGCCGAAGTCCCCGGCGGGATCAAGCGTCACCGACAACGTCGCCGACGTAAAGATCCAACTCGCCGGGTCATTCGCCACATGTTTGCCGAGCGTTGACCGATGATCATCGGAGGCACGGTGCAGATCAAAGCCCCGCTCATCCGCCGCCCACCGGATCGCTGAGCGGTCTTCCGTTAGGACCACAAAGCTGTCACTCAGATGAACTGCCTGCTGATAGCATCGCAGCAATTCATCGCTACGATGACGCGGAGTCTGCAGCGCTTCGACCAGTTCCGAGCACGCGTCATCCATACGCTCGATCGCGTCGTCGCCCGGAACCGCCTGATTGGTAGATCGTATAATCCTCTCCAGGTCGCGCGCGGCACCGATCAGTCCTTGCAACGCAACCTTTACGGCTCTCAGTTCCGCACCAAACCGCGCCGACGCATGTTCGATATCACGCACGAGGCCCCGCAATTCGCGACCGGACCAGGTGTCGCCGAGGAATTGGGCAGCAGCCAAAGGAAACTGATGCGCCTCGTCGACGAGCACGACGTCTGGCTGGGGCAGCAACTTTGCCGATGGTGCCGCCTTCATATCAAGTAGCAGCAGGTGATGATTCGCGACGACAAGCTGCGCCTGACTGGCTCTCCCTCGCGCGAGGAATAGCGGACACTCGTGAAAGTGCACGCAGGCTCTCCCACTACAATTGGCATCAGTACTCGTGACGTGGCGCCTGACGGGGCTCGCTTCCGGAATGTCGCGCAATTCGCTCAGATCGCCAGTGCGGGTCTGGCGGGCCCAGCCCTGGACCCGCACGAGTTCGTCCATCTCGCGCGCAGGCCGTCTCGTCGCCCGGGCCGCCCGCAGATTACGTGGGCACAAATAGTTCGAACGACCCTTCAGGAGGGCGACCCGCGTGTGCATGCCACTCGCCTTCAGTGCGAGTGGAAGGTCACGATGGAACAACTGTTCCTGCAAGGTTCGCGTGCCTGTGCTGACCACAACGCGCTTGGCCGACATCAAAAGTGGTATGAGGTAGCCGATCGTCTTGCCGAGGCCGGTTGAGGCTTCGACGACGAGAGAGCGGTCATCATCAATCGCATCCCTGATGGCACGGGCATAGGCTAGCTGACCGGACCGCGGCGCGTAGCCCGGCACCAACGCCGCCAGCCGGCCACGCGACGAAAAAATGTCGTCCAGAGTCTCGATAACCAGGCACACTCCTCTCACTCCAGAGACGCTCGCGGATCGACATTGTCATCGCATCAAGCCGCCGGCGCAACGCGTCACGACGTGTCTCTCACGTATGACCAAGGCTCCTTAGTTCTCGGCAGTAATGCGTAGTGCCGCCGGAACTCGCTAAACTGTGCCCACGATGAACGCAGCTCGAAAGTAGCCTGCATGGGCTGATCACGGATTGCTTCCGTGATTCGAAATTATAAAGTCGTCAATTGTCGTGAGTGGGTGAAGGCCCGCGACGTATGATTAGTGTGTTCCTGTCCCAGAACTCCGTTCTAGGGCCGGCACTGGCGAGCGGTGCAGGGATGCACCATCCATTTTCTGCAGGCCTTTTTTCTGCAAGATCATGCGAGGTTTGCTTGCAAACCGACTCCCAAGAATTGTCGGGATGACAATTTTGGGACAGAAACTAGTTCAGGACAATACCCTCGTCAATGTAATGCAAGTCAATGCAAGGGGATTCCAACGTTGGGGCTGTAGATGGTCGATGAGCGCCTGAGTACACATGAGATTCCTACGGGCATCATCCTGGCCGGGGGCAAAGGCACCCGCGTAGGTGGTGCGGACAAGGGGCTTTTGCACTACTGCGGCCGGCCCCTCATTCACCACATGCTCGACATACTGAATCCGGTCACGAACAACATCGTTGTGAATTGCAATCGCAGCGACACTGAGTACGCACGCTTGGGTTACCCGGTCGTGTCAGACGCGACGCAAGACTTCGACGGTCCACTCGCAGGTATCGTGGCCGCGGGTCAAGTGTCGAATTCTGCGATGCTTTGCGTTGTACCGTGCGATACGCCGCACCTGTCTTCGACGGTTCTGTCACACCTTGTCGTCGAACTACGGCACTGTGACGCCGTCTATGCACACGACGGTCAACGCCCGCAACCTCTCGTCTGTGCACTCCGACGCTCCTGTCTGCCATCGATGGCGGACTATCTGCATGCAGGGGGACGCTCTGCAATCGGTTGGTTTCAACACGTCCGAGGCCGGGAGGTGAGGTTCTCTAACCCACAACAATTTATAAACATCAATCAGCTTGATCAGCTGGATGACTCGAACAACAATCACCTTCGGACGTGATCAGTGAGTCATTGCCGCCGTGTCCAGCAAGACTTCCAATCCGCGCGCACTCACATCAACCGGCCTTCGAAGCAAGCTGGTAAGTACGGTTTGTAAACGAACGTTCTTCAAACGCCGAGAGGGGCGGCGCACCGAACCAAGCCAGGGACGAGTCGGTGAGACTTACCGAACGGTCGCTCTAGCTCTCTCCCAAGGTTAGTTCCTGTCCCAGAACGGAGTTCTGGGACAGGAACTAACTACAGTCCTAACTACGAACCAGTCCTAACTACGAACCGCCCCGGCAGATAAAGGAGCGCGCTAGAGACGCTTCGCCTTGGATTTAGCCGCCTTTTTCACGGCTTTCTTGACAACCCTTTTTACCGCTTTTTTGACTGCTTTTTTGACAACCTTCTTTGCAGTTTTCTTCACGGCCCTCTTCCCAGCTTTTTTGACCGCCGGCTTTTTCTTCGCAACTTTTGACTTCGTCGCAGCTACCTTTTTCTTCGCTACGGTCTTCTTCGCG
>CAVOBC010000106.1:0-13306 GCA_963693635.1 Gammaproteobacteria bacterium
GTTGCCCAGGCTTGTCGAGGTGGATTCGAAAGATCACTTCACGGGTCCCGGGTCCCGGGGTCGGGAAGATCGACGAAGAAGATCTCATCCAGTCTTCCCTTGCGGACGAGTTCCGGGGGCTGCCTTGATATGTCGTTGGACGTGGCAACGATGAACGCCTCGCTACGGCGCTCTGACATCCACCTCAAGAGGGTGCCCAGCATCCGCTCAGATGTGCCTGCATCTGAATCCTGGGAGAGCCCCTTTTCGATTTCGTCCATCCACAACACGCACGGTGCCATCATGTCTGCAAGCGTCAAGGCCTCACGGATGTTGCGCTCGGACTCGCCATAGTATTTCTGATACAGCGAGCCGAAGTCGAGGCGCAGCAGGGGCACGCCCCACATGCCGGCCACTGCTTTGGCCGCGAGGCTCTTGCCGCTCCCCTGGATGCCAAGGAGCATGATGCCCTTCGGCGGGTCGAGGACGTTCTCTGGCGTCTTCCCGAGAAATACCTCCCGGCGTTCTTCGAGCCAGCGCTTCAGATTGTCGAGGCCGCCCACATCGGTAAAACGCGCAGTGTCGTATTCAAAGCTAAGCACGCCTTCCATGTCGAGTAGGGAAAACTTCGCCTTGTTGGCCGCCGGCAGATCCTAGGGACTAATCTCGCCGTCATCGAAGATTGCGCCACGAACGAGTTGACGCGCATCCTGGATCGAGACGCCCTTCAGGTTGTGGACAAGCTGTTTGAAGGTGGCCGGGGTGCTCAGTACCGGGCGTCCCGCGTTTTCGCGGGACCAGTTGCTCGCTTCTTCGCGAACGAGTCCGGCGAGTTCGTCTCCGGTTGGCATCGTGAGCTCAAACCGGGCGGAGTAGCGCTTGAGTTCTGCGGGCAGGGTGACCTCATGGCTCAACATGACGACCACTTGGGAGTTGTGACCTATCAGCATCTCACGGTGACGGATCACCGCGCTGTCGCGCAGGGAACACCGCGGCACCTTGCTTTAGTTCCATGAAGGGCTGCTGAAAAAGCAGCCTGATAGACCGATACATGGATTTCACGTTCGCTTCGCGAGCCATAGTAGTATCGGCCGCAAATCGCCATTGTTAAGTCGTTGATTTGTCGCGAGCGGGCTGGGGCCCGCGACTCTGAAAAAGTGCAGGAGAGCACTTTTTCAGCAACCTGCTGGTGGATTACGTCCTTTGGAGACATTTTTCGTGATCTGTAACAATTAATCGTGGACGGGGTCTTGAATTTAGCGACGGCGATCTCACATAGTCTTTACAAGCAAGCCGCATAGCCGGGCTTGCCCAGTCGAGTCGTGCTGGGAAGTGGATAAATAGCGTGTGGAGGATGCATTCATGGCAACAATGACCGAGGCGACAACCCGACTGCCCGCAGTGCAAAGCGGCAGCCTGCGTGCCTACCTTGACTACGTTCACAACATTCCCGTTCTTACCCGGGACGAGGAGCAGGAGCTGTTTGCCCGTTTCGAAGAGGACGGCGACCTAGAGGCCGCGCGCAAAATCGTCATGTCTCACCTGCGGTACGTCGTCTATGTCGCAAGGGGTTATGGGGGCTACGGCCTGCCGCTTGAGGACCTGATTCAGCAGGGTAATGTTGGCCTCATGAAGTCGGTCAAGCGGTTTGAAGCTGATCGCAAGCTCCGGCTCGTGTCCTTCGCCGTGCATTGGATCAAGTCTGAGATCCACGAGTACATCCTGAAGAACTGGAAGATCGTCAAGGTGGCGACCACAAAGGCGCAACGAAAATTGTTTTTCAACCTCCGCAAGTCGAAATCGCGTCTGGGTTGGTTCTCGAATGCTGAAGTCGAGATGGTTGCTGAGGATCTTGGGGTTAAGCCAGCGGAAGTACGCGAAATGGAGGGAAGGCTCAGTTTGCGGGACGAGAGCCTGTCGGTTTCGGATGATGATGCTGACGAGAGTGTCTACCAACCGCCTGTTCTCACCCTGGGTGAGGCCGAGGACCCGGCCGTTATCGTTGAGGGCGAAGAAGCGGTCAACAATCAAACCGAGGGGCTTCACGCCGCCCTGCTCGGCCTCGACGAGAGGTCTAGAGACATCGTCGCGTCGCGCTGGCTTTCCGATCAGAAGGCTGGCTTGAAGGAACTCGCGGCACGCTACTCGGTCTCGATGGAGCGGATCCGGCAGATCGAGAAGCGTGCCTTTGAACGGATGCAGCCGCACCTGGTTTAGGCAAAGCGTTTCCTGGTGAATTGCTCGGACGGCAGAGCGCTTCATCAGGAAACGATGAAGGGTCGCTGGATCAAAGTTGGACGCTGAAGCTTGACGCGGCAGTTGAAAAGCGCTGCAGGTGAAAGGCGAGCGCTCCTGACCTGCTGCGTTTTCGCTGGCTTCACCGTATGCTCCGAACGACGCTAACCGGAGTTCAGCCACATGTCAGACGTTATCGGTACAGATGCCACTTCCTATGATTGGCCACAGATCGTTGATGATCTCAATGGTCTGCTGCGCTTGCGGACCACGCCCATCGGCATGAAGATGTTCGAAAGTGTCGCCGAGATGGAAGCGATTCCCCGGATCAGGCGGCCAGGTGACGTGCACGCCACCGACCAGATTGTCGGACAAGCTGCTCGCAATGGCTGGACCGTTGGCGTCACGATGGACGATCTTGTCGGCGCCCAGTGTGGCACGGTTATTGGACTCCATCCCAGAAGTGATGAATGGCTGTCCGGCGACCGCATGCACGGGGTCTGGTACGGTTCCGCCGAAGATGCACGGGCGCATCAGGAAGCAATGGATGTCGTGCCGCATGGCCAATATGAGGCCATGGCGGTCAGCCCACTTGCATCAGGCCGGCTGTCACCGCCCGACATCTGCCTGATCTACGCGACGCCGGGCCAGATGATCATCTTCATCAATGGGCTGCAGTGGCTGGGATACAAAAAGCTCGACTTCAGTTGCGTCGGCGAGAGCGCCTGTGCCGATTCGTGGGGTCGCGCACTCTCGACCGGCGAGCCAAGTCTGTCGATTCCCTGCTTTGCCGAACGCCGCTACGGTGGTGTGATGGACGATGAACTGTTGATGGCGATACCGCCACATTTCCTGCCGAAGACGATTGCGGGGATGCAGGCGCTGTCAAAAAATGGCCTGCGCTACCCCATTGCGCCCTATGGCGTTAACAATGATGTTCGCGCCGGCATGGGCGTTAGCTACGACCGGTAGTTAGTTCCTGTCCCAGAACTCCGTTCTGGGGCGGGCACTGGCGTGCGGTGCAGGGATGCACCGCCATTTTCTGAAAGAAAATGCGAGGTTTGCTTGCAAACCGACTCCCAAGAATTGTCAGGAGGACAATTTTGGGACAGGAGCTAGTTAGTTCCTGTCCCAGAACTCCGTTCTGGGGCCGACAATAACCGGAAAGGTCCACGCCCAGGGTTTCTCGTTCGCGGGATACGACCTGTTGTTTTTTGAATGATCTTGTTCACCTTGCCGGTCCTTGAGAGCGACGACAGGAATTCGAAGTGCGAGGGGTTGTGCCTGTGAACGCGAGTGGGGCGAGGGAAACCGGGATCCACGCGGGGGACGGGTGGCACCGCAGCGTGACTGTGACGCGCCATGCGCTGTCCTGCGCGCTTGGGTGTTGCCTCGTGCTTGCCATTTGTTCGGCGTTCGCAGTTACCCGCAATGGTTTTCAGATCAAGCGCCCGCTTGTCCCTCTGCGCGAGATTGTGAGCGCTGGTCCGCCCAGGGGTGGCATCCCGGCGCTTAACCGACCGGGCGTCGTGTCGGCCAGCGAGGCAGATTACCTGCGCGACGATGACGAAGTGATGGGCCTTGTTGTCGCCGGTGAGGCGCGGGCGAATACTCAACTGGGACGAGGTCGTCAACGACGTCATTAGCTCGACGCGGTGCTGGCGGCCTGTGCTGCAGCGGAGGAGGCCGCGGCAGCGGACGTCGGCGAAGTGACATCGCTCGTCTGTGTCGGGGCCACCGGGGCAGAGGTCTCGGACCTGACGGGACTCGACCAATTGACCTATCTCACGTCCATTGACCTTGCTGGCAACGTCATCGCCAATGCAGCTGGGCTGGCTCGTTGGACCGGCTAACCAGCGTGTCGCTTGCCGGCAACAGTTTGGTGTCGCCCAGCGGCTTCGACACGCTAAGACAATTGACCGATCTCGATCTCAGCGACAAGGCGCTTGAGGGGGCAACGCTCGGCGTCAACAGCGCACTGGAAAGCCTTGACCTGTCGGGCAACCCCGACCTCGTGGCGACAGGCTTTTTGGGTCCGCTGACCAATCTGAAGGAATTGCGGCTTGCTGGAAACACCGGTATGGCCCGCCTCGATCTGACGCGTAATGTCGCCCTTGAGATACTCGACATTGCCGGTGCGGGCGGGCTCGTAACATTGGATTTCTCTAACAACACGGCCCTCAAGCAGTTGGTCATGGGCGACAGTGTGCTGCCAACCGCTTTGCTCTTTGGGGACCTCGTCGGGTTGACGCATCTGTCGATCAACGATGCGCCGCTCCTGACCGCAGACCTTTCAGCGAATCCGAACCTCACTGATCTGCGCCTGCCAGGCACAACGCTGAAGCAGATCGATGTAAGCGCGCAATCCGGCCTGCTCATCCTCGACTTGTCTCGCAACCAGCTAACGAGCGTCAACGTTGGCAGCAACCCGGCGCTCTCCGTCCTCAATTTATCAACCAATGGATTGTCGAGTATCGAACTGAGTGCCAACCCGGCGTTGGCAGCGCTCGATCTGGCAAACAACTTTATTGAGACGATCGATCTCTCCGCTAACACGGCACCGGTGACCTTGGATCTGTCGAACAATCTGCTGACGGCGATCGATCTCGCGGATTGACTGAACTGACTTCAGTTACTCTGACTGGCAATCCAATTCCCGCATGTGATGGGCAAGCGCTTATTGCCGCAAACCCGGGCATCACGATTACCTTTCCGGCTGCGGACGACTGCTAGAGATCGACCGCTCGCTATCTGGGCCTGTGAGGAGCGCTGTCACGAAGTCGACGGGCCATCACGTCGCCTCCGTCGACCCATGCGCTCGAGTCCCCCGTTGTGCTGGAGTATTGAGCAAGAGGCCCATTTGCTCAGCCGACAGCGCTGCGTGCAAAGAACGCGTCTATTTCAGCGGAACTGAAGCCAACACGACGGAGGATGTCACGAGTGTGTTCGCCAAGGTGGGGGGCGCGTCGTTGCATTCTTGGCCCATCCACATCGTTCAGGAACGCGGCTTTTACGACGGTGTCGTCGTCCGGTGTGGGCGCCTCGAGGATTTCGCGATAGGCAAGCTGCGGTTCTGCCATGACGCCGGCGAGGTCACGGATGGGCGCCGCCGGAACACCGGCGGCATCAAGGAGACGTAGCCAGCTTTCGGTTGTCCCGCGAGCGAGCGCGTCGGTGACGAGTGAGCGAAGCGCTTCGCTGTTGGTAATCCTGGACGCGGCACTAGCAAATCTGGGATCGTTCCTGGCGTCTTCGAGCCCAAGCGCGACGCATAGTTTGAAGACCTGGTTGTCGCGGAGCGCCGTTAACTGGATGAAGCCGTCGCCGGTCGGGAAGACATCGGCGGTTGGCGCGCGGGTTGGCGATGAGTTGCCGAGCAGACCGGCTTGCTCGCCGGTCTTCAGGTAAGTGGAAAACTGAGCCGCCTGCGTCAGGATCGCTGCGTCCAGCATGGCGACGTCAATGAACTGACCGAGACCGGTACGTTGCCGCCGGTTCAGCGCGGCAGAGATGGCGAACGCCGCGTTCATTGCGGTCATCATGTCGACCGGCATGTATCCTGTTCGGGTCGGTCCCGTCTCGGGGTATCCGGTAGCCGACATCATTCCTGATGCGGCCTGAATCGCGCCGTCGTAGGCCGCCGCCCCGGCTTTGGGCCCTGTCTGGCCGTAACCTGAGATTGAGCAGTAAATGAGATCGGGCTTCAGCGCGCGCATGGCCTCAGGGCCAAAGCCCATCCGCTCCATTGTTCCGGCCTTGAAGTTCTCGACCAGCACGTCCGCTGCGCCGACTAGTCGGTGCACAATGGGGGCTGCGTCCGGCGACTTGAGATCGAGCGCGAGTGCGAACTTGCCGACGTTCATGGCCTTGAACGCCGGAGGCTCTGGCGGGGTGCTGGAATCGGGTTGTCCCGACGGTTCGCTCGAGAGCAGCGAACGGGTCTGGTCGCCGCCGATCGGGTTTTCAATCTTGATGACTTCTGCGCCGAGCAGGGCCAGTTGCATCGTCGCAAACGGGCCGGCGAACACCTGGGTGAAGTCGAGGATGGTGATGTCATCGAAGGCGTGGGGCATGATTTCTCGGCAACAGTCACTGTAGGGTCGGTCATCAGATTATCGCATGGGGTTCGGTGACGCAGACGCGCGATACCCGTGTATTCTTAAGCGCATGATTCTGGAATTCATGCCTCATGGACGGCGTCCTTAATTTCTTTCAGACCACGCCTGCTATCGGCACGTCCGGGCAGCCCACTCGCGAGCAGTTCGGGCAGATTGGCGCGGCGGGCTATGAGGTTGTCGTCAATCTTGCGATGCCCGATTCCGAGGATGCGCTTGAAGATGAAGGCAGCCTCGTTGCGAAAGCCGGCATGGTGTACGTCAATATACCGATCCCGTTTGACGCGCCCCGACCCTGGCATCTGGCCCGTTTTATTGCCGTGATGGACGGCTTCAAAGACGATCGGGTCTGGGTGCACTGCCAGGTCAATGCACGGGTTTCTGCGTTCATGTTCAAGTACATGACCGGGGTCCGCGGGGCGGTGCCAGAGACCGTAACTTCGCCATTGCTAACCGCCTGGCGCGATCGCATGGACGACGTCTGGAAGGACGTGATGAGCTGGGACGTCGAGTCCCTCGATTGAAGCGCTCGGCTCTTCGGACCCTGCTGCATCTTGTACAGGTGTCGCTGCTTGCACAGGTGTCGCTGCATTGCTCGTCTGGCATTGGCATTGGGATTGGCCGTGGGCTTGGTGATCGTATTGGCGTTGGCGTCGGCGGAGGCAAGTCCGTGCGCCTGATGCTCCTCATCCTTGCGAGCGCAGGGTTCCTCATGGGTGCAAGTCCCGCTATCACTGCCGCTTCTGCGCCCGTTGCTGTTCAAGGTGTTTTAGACCTCCGGGACTAGCGCTTTCGTGAAAACGAGCCTGTGCCGCTTTCCGGCCAATATGAGTTCTTTTGGACTGCGCATCACGACAGTAGCGATGCCGCCATCGCCGCCACGCGCGGCGAACACAGTTACATTCAGGTACCCGCGACCTGGAATGGACATGATCATCACGGCACGACGGTTGGAAGCGACGGCTATGCCACTTATCGCCTCAATGTTCTGGTTGCAGATCAGGGGCCGCTGACGTTACTTCTGCCGGAGCAGGGCACTGCATATCGCGTGCTCGTGGATGGCACGTGGATCGCGGAGTCGGGTTTTCTGGGGTTTAGCGAAGATCGGACCACACCGAGCAATGTGCGCCACCTGGTCAACGTCATACCTCGCGGGCAGCGACTTGAGAACATCTTCCAGGTTTCCAATTTCCATCACCGGATGGGAGGCCTGTCGTTACCCATCGAAATCGGTCATCTCATTGACCCGCGCACCCAGCGAGCATTCCGTCTCAGTCAGGAGTTGTTGCTGTTCGGTTCCATCATGGTGCTCGGCATCTATCACCTCATCCTGTTCGCCTTCCGGCATGAGAGTCGTTCGACGCTGTACTTCGGCGCGTTTTGCCTGTTGCTCGCAGTGCACACGTTGCTGGTCGGCGAACGCTTCGCCACGGTCGTTGTGCCGGGGTTGAGCTACGAATTACTGATCAAGTTTGAGTACCTGTGCTGGTACCTTGCGCCGTCGGCCTTCATCGCCTATCTGCGCAAGGTGTTCCCGCACGAGTTTCATTGCTACATCGAGCGATCAATCCTGGGCATCTTCATGGTTCTGAGCCTGATCGTGCTGGTCACACCTGTCGCCGTCTTCTCGCACACCGCAACGGTCGCCCAGGTGGTCACCATCGTTGCCCTGCTGGTGGGCGCAGGCGGGCTGGCTGTGGCCGTTCGACATCGGCGGGAAGGCGCGATGTTCCTGCTCGCCGCCTACATCATCATGTTCGCGGCGATCATCAATGACATGGGGGTGGTTAACATGTGTGGAGCACGCCCTTACTGGCCCCAGTCGGGATGTTTGTTTTTGTCCTGTTGCAAAGCTCGCTGCTGGCATTTCGCTTTGATCAGGCGGCCCGACTCGTGGAACTGCAGCGGGAAATGCTCACTTCCTCGAACTTACAGTTGCGCGTACAGGAAAAGCTTCGTCAGGATGCCGAGCAGATGCAAATGTCGCTGCAAGGTCGGGTCGAGCGTAGCAAGAAGATGGAGACGATCGGGCTACTTGCGGGGGGCGTCGCGCACGATCTGAACAACATTCTGTCGGAGGCCGTGACGTATCCTGAACTCGCATTGATGGACCTGCCGGACGACAGCCCGTTGCGACGACCCCTTGAGCAGTCGCGCCGTGCTGGTCTGCGCGCAGCCGGGGTGATCGATGATCTGCTCTCCCTCACGCGGCGCGGCATCGTCAAACGCGAGGTCGTGGACGTCAACGCTGAGATCCGCGAATATCTGCGATCCGGGGTGCACCACACGCTCGCGCAGAATTATTTCAACATTAACCTCGTCAGCGAGTTGGATGCCGACTTAACCTACGTCGAGGCCTCCAGGATTCAACTCCACAAGATGTTGATGAATCTTGTTTCGAACGGTTTTGAGTCGATGGCCGAGCATGGTGGGATAGTCACGCTCCGCTCGCGTTCTGAATTCCTGGCAACGTCGCGAGAGCTGTTCTACCAGCAGATACCGGCTGGACATTACGTCGTGATCAGCCTCGAAGACGAAGGCCGGAGGGGGGGTGATCCTGCCAAACTCGAACGTCTGTTCGAGCCGTTCTATACGACCAAGGCGATGGGACGTAGCGGTACAAGGCTTGGCATGGCCGTTGTTTGGGGCGTGGTCACGGACCATGGCGGTGCGATCGACATTCTGACTGAGATGGGACAGGGCAGTCGCTTTGACGTCTACTTGCCAGGCACTGAGTTGCCGCTCACGCCGCCTCCGGAGCCCGTGCCATTGCAGCGAGTCGAAGGACACGGCCGCAAGATACTGGTCGTTGATGACCTTATCGAACAGCGGCAGCTGATGTCGGACATCCTGAATAAGCTGGGCTATCAGTCGATGGACTGCGACAACGGCGAGGATGCCCTTTCGTTGCTTGAACGCGCGGACTTTGAACTGGTGGTACTTGACATGGTGCTTGAGCGAAGCATGGACGGGCTTGTCGTGTTCCGCCACATCAAGGCACGTTTCCCGGGCGTCAAGGCGATCATGGCAAGTGGATTTGCCGAGGATGACAAGATCGCCGAGGCCCGGGCGCTGGGCGTCAACGCGTTTCTGAAAAAACCCTTCACGGTTGAGGCCTTTGGCTCGACCATTACGAGCGTGCTGGCGGGCGATTAGCTGGTTCCTGTCCCAGAACTCCGTTCCCGAGCGGCACCCGCAGGTGCCGAACACGCTTCCGCTGCTGCACGGTTTCGCCAGGAATCGTCTGGGGGGTTGATCTGACTTGCAGATCAGCGGCCAAGTAGTCCTTTGAGTTTGCCTTCCAGTTGTTTGCCTTTCTCTTTGACCTCAGAGATACGCTCGTCGCTTGCGAGGCTCTTCGCCCGTTCTTTGAGGTCAGCCGCCCGGGACTTCAACTCGTCTTTACGCTCGCCAAGCTGATCGGTGAGTGCATCGAACTGTCGTTTGATCGAACCGCTGTTTGCGGTGATGAGGGGAAGGACTGACTTGTTGAGTGCGATGAGGACGCTGGTCGCGATGTCGCCTGCGGTCGCGGGTTCGTCTTTCCCGAGATCAGTGACCTCAATCGTTGGGACGACGAGGGTAAGCGGCGCTTTGAGCAACGGGAGATGAGCGGCGAGATTGGTGTTGGTCACGCTGATGCAATCAACCACAAGCGCAGGCGTGGTGCTTGCCGCCCCCGCGCTTCCCGCCTCGTCGTTGCCTGAGTCTTCAGGCCCGGATGCGTTCTTTTGCAGCGCTTGCAGGTTACTTGAGAGAAGGTCGCCCTCGTAGATGATGCTGGCGCTGTCAACCAGGATTTCGGAGATGTGGATGGTGTCACCCGACAGTGACCACGGATCGAGTGCGATGCGCAGTTCATCAATGACAATCGCTGACGCAGAATCGTAACCTTCCGGATTGAAGATGGTGAGGCCCCGGATCGACCCGTCGCCTGATGTCAGGGAAATGTCGACCTCATCAACCGTGACGGGCACCCCGAGCACCTCGGGTGCTCGGGTCTCGATTCCGGTCCTAACGACCGTGTTGATGTTGCCGACAAGCAGTGCGAACCCGCCGGCGGCGACGACGATGAGTGCGATGACTGCGCCGATGGCCTTCCCCACATGCGTCTCCTTGCCGCGATTTTGGGTATTCTATCAGCCAACAACTGACGCGAGACGCCAAATGTCGACAAGTGACGCGAGCAATCCCCAGCAGGTTCTGCATTTCTGGTTCCAGGAACTCGGTGAGCGGCAATGGTTCGTAGCCGACGCTGGCGTGGATGCGGCGATAAGCGAGGGCTTTACCGACCTGCATGCGCAAGCGGTCGCGGGTGAGCTCTTTGATTGGCGGCGAGATGTATTCGGCAGACTTGCCGAGATCATCGTGCTCGATCAATTCTCCCGGAATCTCTTTCGCGACACAGCCCGCGCATTTGCGAGCGACGCGACGGCCCTCGTACTGGCACAGGAGTGCGTTCTGCAGGGGATGGACGAACAACTCGACAGCAGCCAGCGAGGGTTCCTCTACATGCCCTTCATGCACAGTGAGTCTGCGCTGATGCATGAACTGGCCGTGACTCTGTTCGCGCAGCCGGGGATGGCGGCCAACTACGACTTCGAACTCAAGCACAAGGCGATTATTGACCAGTTTGGCCGTTATCCGCACAGGAATGTCGTTTTGGGCCGCGAGTCCAGTGACGCCGAACTCAATTTTCTCGATGAAAACCCCGATTTCTGAGCAGGATTAGAGGGCGCATGTTGCGGTTACGTAAGTGGATCGACTGCTGAGTTTGCGTCCTCGTCGACATGCTGTCGGGTCCGCGTCAGCGCGCGCAGAAAGACCGGATGCATGTCGATGGCGGGTGGGCGTGCCAAGGGCGCCCAGAAGAAGCTGAACCGATGGCCCCTGTCATCCAGCGTGTCGTGTGTGAAGCGGTCGGGCAGGTCTGCAGAACCGACTGGATGAAAGACATGCAAGCGTTGGTCCTCGAAACCCGACTCCCATGGCCCTGCGTACTGCACCGGCAGTTCAGTGACGAGACCGGACTCCTCGTACAGTCACGCATGGCTGCTTGCGTCAACGTCTCGCCCTGCTCGACCGTACCCTTGACAGTTGACGCCTGCACTCGGGTGTCTGAACAGCAGGCTCTCAGACTCACCTGCAGACTTGCGAGTGAGAACGGGACAGACCTTCAACAGACGGTGGGCCAGCAGTTCGTTCTGCTGACATTCGGGCAGCCTCCGATCAGTCATGCGACCCGTCATCCGCCCTCAGGACGAGCAGCTCGTTCCTTTCCCAAAATTGTCATCCTGACGATTCTTGGGAGTCGGTTTGCAAATAAACCTCGCACTTCCCGCAGAAAATGGCGCTGCATCTCTCCACCGCACGCCAGTGCCCGCCCCAGAACGGCGTTCTGGGACAGGAACTAGCTAGTCGCCAGAGAAGAATCTTCGCGGGTTATCGACAAATAGGGTGTTGATCGTCTTCTCGGTGACGCCCATCTCCGTCAGATGTGGAATGACGTTGCGCTTGATGAAAAGATATTGCTCGGGGTTAGAGGCCTTGAACGCATGCTCGTCCGGCATGGTGCCGTCGGGACGTTCATTGTGTATGTGCAGACAGATGCAATCGTGCGCAGGACACAGGCGTTCTTCATAACCCTCGTCGATCAGGTTCTTGAGGGTGATGGTGCGCATCTCCGGACTGACCAGCCGACCGGGGTAGCGATCGAGGCCCAGGAAACAGCCTTGATCGAGAATCCATTTCAGATATTCGAGGTCGGTCGTATCGTTAGAGTGATCGATCTTGACGCGGGTCAGGTCGACGCCTTCCTCCTTGAATATAGCGATCTGTCGGCGCGCCACCTGACCGGTCGGGTACGAGTGCACCATGATGGGCAAGCCGGTCTCGTTATGAGCCCGTGCGACGGCCCGACACATCGTCTCAAGGGGCGGCGTGACACCTTCGAAATCGGCCGCACACTTGAGCAAACCGGCCTTGATATCGGTCCCGCGGAAGCCTTCTTCGACATCCCGCACGAACTCGCGGGCCATTTGGTTGGCCGATACACCCTGCATGAAGCGCGGCACGTCCAACCACCAACCAGTGACGTTGATGATGTTGACGCCGGACCCCCTCGATACCGTCGCGAGCAGCTCTGCCTTGCGCCCGAGGTCGAAAGTCGTCGCATCGACGATGCTGTCTATCCCTTCGCTTTTGGCGTGCGAGAAGACTTCGATTGCGCGCTGTTCCGGGTCTGGCCCAAGTAGGTCGGGGTAACAGTCGATCAACCCGCTCGCGCTGACCATGACGTGCTCGTGCATCAGTGTGAAGCCGAGGTCGTCTGCCGAAATCGGACCGGTTACTGAGTTGATATCGGTCATGGCCGCCTGCGCTCCCTTAAGCTGGTTGGTCAGGATTCTATGCCCGCGAGTATCGCAGCTTCCGTGGGCGCGGAACAACCAGGGAGACAGGCGCGGGTAAACGACGCGTAACCCGTCGTGGCGCGAAGCGTTGCAAGAGCTGCAATTCAAGGCTCGCGTAACGCACGTGAAGACTGAATCACTATTTTGCGTTGAGTCACCCGCGCGCCAGCGCGGTAAGTGGCACGTGAAGTGTGGCCCATTCTTGTCCCAAAATTGTCATCCTGACAATTCTTGGGAGTCGGTTTGCGAGTAAAACCTCGCATGATCTTGAAGAAAAGAGGCCTTCAGAAAATGGCGGTGCATCCCTGCACCGCACTAGCTAGAGCCGGTTCTTGATCGAGACCACAAACTGGTACTCGTCTATCTCCGGGTCATCGCGTGCGATGACTGGAAAAGCAAGATCAATGTGGATGACGCGACCACTTTGGGACTTGCTCGATGCAAGCCGCATGCCAATACCGATGTTGGCGAGTGCACGGTTCCGGGTGCCATTGTCCTCGTGGCGTGTCCAGGCAGTGCCAATGTCCACAAATGCGGCGAAGCCCAGACGGGCGAGCTGCAAAGGAT
>CAVOBC010000107.1:0-13214 GCA_963693635.1 Gammaproteobacteria bacterium
ACCGTCGGTGAGGTAATGCCGCACCCAGTTGTTCCAGAGCACCGAGTCCCAGCCCGTATACATGGGCACCCACCAGCGTGGAATGATAGGAAAGAGGATGTCGGTGACAAAGTCCGCATGCCAGAGGGACATCTGCATGCCGTTGGCCTGCGCCCGGGCCGACTGCAGCGCACGGTCAACGAGCTTCAGGCGGAAGTCGATGCCGATCTCGCGCCAGTAGCCGGAGACGAGTTCCATGGTGATGGCTTTCGGCGTCTCGAAGTCGAGGAACTCGATGGTGATGATGAGGGGGGAGCCGTCCGGGTAGTCGCGGAAGCCATCGTCGTCCGCGTCGATGATGCCCATTTCGTCGAGTAACGCCATTGACCGGTCAGGGTCGTACTCGGTGTGCGCGCGCGGGAAAGCTTCGTCGTAGAAGCTGCTGGTCGGATGCACGGTGACCTGCGAGGGCACGCCGCGGCCGAAGTAGATGATGTCGTTCATCTCGTCGCGGTTGATGGCATGGGTCAGGGCGTAGCGGAAGCGCTTGTCCCAGTACAGATCCGCGAGGCGCTGGTCCTCGTAGTTGTAGTTGGGCTGGATCACGACGTCGCTCGTGTGCAGCCGCCGCCAGATCTTGACGCTCACCTTGCCGGTCCGTTCGCCCAGCTTGAGGATGGGGATGTCCTGGGTACGTAGTGCGAAACCCGCGAAGTCGAGCTGACCCGTGGTCGCCTTCGCCGTCGTGAGTTCCGCGTTGTCGAGAATGATCTCCGCGTCGATGGTATCGATGTAGGGAAGCTGGTTGCCGGCCGGATCGACCTTGTGATAGTACGGATTACGCTCGAGGCGCATCACGATCGGCGACCGGCTGACGACCCGGTAGGCGCGCAGCGTCGGCACGTATTTGGCATCCTCGGTGCGCGAATAGCGCTGGGCGTCGAGGAAGGCCATCCAGGTGATGAAGCCCTCGTCGGCGATGCGTTTCTCAAGTTCCTCCCGGTTGGTGAAGGCCGGGTGCCAGTTCCGGTAGTAATGCTTGGCATCCACCATGTGGCTGCCATATTGCGCCATGAGGTTGATGAAGCCCGGATGCGGCCTGTCGAAGACATAGCGGAAGGTGAGATCGTCGATCACCTCGATGTGCCCGCCCATGATGAGGCGGGACGTGACCGGCGAGATCTCCTTGTCCAGCCAGATGTGGTTGAAGGTGAACTCGAAATCCGCGCTGGTGAGTGGATGACCATCAGACCACTTGAGGCCGCGGCGCAGGTAGAACGTCGTCGCCTTACCGTCCGGACTGATGGTCCAGCGCTCGGCAAGATTAGGCAGGAACGTGCGCAGGTTCGGCGCCACCGTCGCCGCCGCTTCCCAATTGAAGAACTGCCAGCTATCGCCCAGGGTGATGCGGGCGTTGCCGCCGTATTCGCCGATCCGCTCGAAGGGGACGATGACTGGCGGGTCGTCCGGCAGGCGTTCCCGGGTGGGTGGCAGCCCGCGACCGTCGAGAAAGGGTGAACTACGGAACGTGTCGATGCCGAGTTCGCTCGCGGTCTGCGGCGGCGCATACCAGGCATCGGGGAGTGGGCTCAGGCCCTCCTCATTGGCGCTCGCTCCAGCAATGAAGGTGAGGGCGGGAGTGACGGTGAGGGTGAGAGCGAGCAAGAGCAAGGCTGCGGTCCAGCCAGGCACCGTGTCTGAACTGCGCCTCATGGGATCACCTCGTTCGCAACCGAATACGGCAACGTACGCGTAGCTGCCTGCTTGTGCAAACCGCGCCCCGCTTCCCATAAGGGATCGTCAAGGACTCGACGATTCCCGGTGAATCCGTTTTGCACCATTGGCGGCAGACCGGCTCTTCTCCCGGTATGGTAGATTCCGGCGGTGGTTTGGGGGGGGGGGGCGCGCGTCTCAGAGCGTCCATTACGTTTTCTAACTGAGTAACCAAACATGACCGCAGTCAATCGCACTCAAGCATCGAGCGAAGAAAGCCCTGCGCTGGATTTTGATGCCATCGTCATTGGCGCCGGCCTGTCGGGCATGTACCAACTGCACACGTTGCGCAAATTGGGCATGAAGGTGCGCGTCCTCGAAGCTGGAACGGGCGTTGGCGGCACGTGGTACTGGAACCGTTATCCCGGTGCCCGCTTTGACTCTGAAAGTTACTCCTACGGCTATTCGTTCTCCCAGGAGATCCTCGACGAGTGGGATTGGGACGAGTGCTTTTCCGGTCAACCGGAGACGGAGGAATACTGCAATTTTGTCGCCGACAAACTTGACCTGCGCCCCGACATCCAGTTTTCCGCGCGGGTTGTCTCAGCGCACTACAACGATGAGCAACAGTGCTGGGCGATTACGTTGGCAGACGGCACGGTCTATCGAGCGCGTTTTATGGTCGCCGCGATTGGACTGTTGTCGGCACCGACCATGCCTCGCCTTGAGGGAATCGACGATTTCCAGGGGCAATCGACCCACACCGGGCTCTGGCCAAAAGAGGGGATTGATTTCGCCGGCAAGCGGGTCGCCGTCATCGGAACTGGCGCCAGCGGCGTGCAGGCGATCCAGGAGATCGCCAGGACCGCAGGGCAACTGACCGTGTTCCAGCGCCGGCCGAACTGGTGCACGCCGCTGCACAACAGATCTATCCCGAAGCCAGAGATGGAGAAAATTCGAGCTGGATATCCGGAACTGTTCAAACTGTGCAAGGAGACCGCAGCGTGTTTCGTGCACACGATGGACCCGCGCGGAACATTCGAGGTCACTGACGAGGAACGCATCGCGTTTTGGGAGGAACGCTACGCGGGGCAGGGGTTTGGCATATGGCAGGGCAATTTCCGCGACATGATGACCGACCGTGACGCGAACCGGCTTATGTCGGCGTTTGTTGCCGACAAAATCCGACAGCGCGTGAACGACCCGGAGGTTGCCGAACTGCTCATCCCTGACGATCATGGCTTCGGCACCCGCCGTGTGCCGCAGGAGACGCACTACTTCGAAGTCTACAACCAGCCGAACGTAGAACTCGTCAGCATTCTGGAGGAGCCGATTGAGCGCATCACCCCAACCGGCCTTCAGACCAGCACCCGCGACTATGAGTTCGACGTCATCATCTACGCGACGGGATTTGATGCTGTCACCGGCACGTTCGACCGCATCGACATCCGCGGCGCAGGCGGCCAGCGCTTGAAGGACAGATGGACGGGCGGCCCAAAAACCTTCGTTGGCGTCATGGTCGACGGCTTCCCCAACATGTTCATGATCATGGGTCCCCACGCGTCGCTCGGCAACAACCCACGCAGCATCGAATACAACGTGGAATGGGTGCGAGACCTGATCGGCCATATGAACGACCGCAACCTGACTCTGACTGATGTATCGCCAGAGGCCGTTGCCCAGTGGAATGCACTTGTGCACAAGAAGGCGTCGCGCGTGCTGCTCAACGAAGTTGACTCGTGGATGACGGGTGTCAACACCAACGTCGATGGCAAACAAACTCGCACGGTTGTCATCTATACCGGTACGGCACCGGAGTACCGGGCAACTTGCGACCGCGTCGCCGAAGGCGGATATGTTGAATTTCACTTTGGCTGAGTGCAGAGGCCAGCGTGATCGTGACGCCTCCCGCGTTGTGGTTCCGGCGGCACGATGAACGGTCAGCGGGCGACGTTGGTGTACGGACAGACGACCACCGGGACGATCAAATTGGGGAGGATCTGGTAATGACGACATTTAGACGCGGTTGCGTGAACGGTTGCGTGAATAGAAGCGGTTGCGCGAAGTGGCCTGGCGGCTTGAAATCGGTTCTCGGTATCTTGCTTTGCGGGGCACTCGCGGGTTGCACGTGGGCACCCGCAGAGCCAGGCGGCCTGACGGTCTGGCACGTCCAGAGCGCGGTGGAAACCGGCCCGCCGCGACCAGGCGACGGGTCGGCCGCTGCGCCGTTTCGGTCGCTTGCCGAGGCCGAAGCGGCCGCAGCACCTGGCGACGAAATCCGAGTGCTTCTGCCGCTGCCGGGTGCGCCGGCTCTGGACGGCGGCATCGTGCTGCAGGCCGGCCAGCGTCTGCGCGGCGCAGTTGCCGCCGGGCTTCGTCCCGGGATCACCAACACCGACCCCGGTCGCCGAGGCGGCGATGCCGTCACTCTGGCTGACGATTGCATCGTGACCGGTCTCGTTATTTCAGCCGCCGCAGGTCACGCGGTCGTTGGCCGCAACGTGCAAGGCGCTGTGGTCACGGACAACCGGATCCGGGGCGGCAACCTCGCGGACCTCACCAGCGTGACGACGGGGGCGACGGCCGGGCTCGGCGTGCCCACGTTCCCGAAGGCGGTCGTTGCGTTCTTGCACGACACATCCGCTATGGCTGAAACCGCGGCACGGGCCAACACGGTCTCCGGAAACACGATCGGGGGCCTGCAGCCAGCCAGCGGCGAACTCATCCGCCTCGGCGGCGCTGGCATCGCCTTGCATGCCCGGGGCGAGAGCCGCGCGTCGCTGATCGTCTCGGCAAATCGGATCCGGGATCTCGGCCCGGGTTTCCCGCGCTCGGGCGTGCTCATCGACACCCAGGATGCCGCCAAGGCGACGATCGAAATCGAAGACACCAGCGTTGCGAACGCGCATGCGGGTTCAGACGGCATCCTCATCGTGGCGCAGCATCGCAGCGCCATCACAGCGTCTATTCGCCGATACCACTACGTCGGCGGCACACCCGGCCTCGGCATCGCCAACAACGGACTCGAGGTGGTCACCTACTACGGCGGCAACTGGCTGCAAGCCGGCACGGCGGCGCCGGAGCGACATGAAGCGCAAACGCGGGTGCTGATGGAGGGCAGCGACATCGAAGGCGCGGGCGGATTCGGCATCGCAGTGTGGAACATCTTCGGCAAGCCCTCGGCCGATACGGTTCTGGATCTCGGCGGCGGGGAACTAGGCGGTCGCGGCGCGAACCGGATTTACGGCAGTGGCATGGAGTTGCCGACATCGATGGACCTCTACGTCGTCCATCAGGACCTGAATGTCGCCAACAACTGGTGGGGTGCGGACCGCTCCGGCAATCCAAAGGCGATTCAGGCAGACGGCAGCTGGCACCTCGGCGACGCGTACACGTTCACCTGTCCGGGCGAGCCAGCTCAGCTTCAGCGTCTCAACGAAGGCACCGGCACGACCGTTTGGTCCATGTTCTGTCAGGCGTTTGCCGCCGACGTCTGCACAACCGATGCGGTGCCGGGCGAATGTTGCGACCCTGCGACGGACCCGGCGCGCTGCATGGTCGCGCCCGCGGCAAGCTCGATCGTATCGTCACCAGCGCTGATCGACGACCCGAGACCGTGAGGTTCGCAGGAGCGGCGTCGTCGTGCCGGGAGTTTATTTCCGCAGTCTGAATGCCAGGAGCGCGTTGCCGGGCTTCTCGCCGAACATTGAGTAGCCCGAACCGACAAAGAGCATGTCGCCGGCAACCTGAATGCCGGGCGCGTCGATGGAGCCGCCCTGCGCGGGGATGCCATTGACGCTCTCGAACTCGACCGCGGTGTCGTACTCCCAGACCACCTCGCCTGTCCTGGCGACGAACGCGTAAGCGACACCAGACAGCGATCCGACGAAGGCCAGATCGTTCGCGGCGCTGGCGGCGGCCGAGAACGTGTAGGGACAATCGGGCCACGGCGCGCCCTGCGAGAATCCGCTGTCGCACTCCGGAACCGCGTCATAGGACCAAAGGACCTTGCCGGTGTCGATGTCGAGCGCGTAGACGCCGGGCTTGCGCACCACACCGGGGCCCGGGACCGGATCATTGATCGGCACGATGATCGTCCGTCCGTTGACCGCCATCCCCCAGTGAACGCCGCCGAGGGCCGAACCCGGGCTCACCCGCGTACGCCACTTAAGCTCGCCGTCGTCGGGATTCAGCGCGTGAACAACGCCTGACTTCTGACCTGCCAGCAGGATGTCTTCCCCGTTCGAGGTCCTCGCCAGTACCACAGACGCGCCGAAGTCGAGATCGGGGCCGCTTTCCTTCGGGCAGTTGGGGCCACCGAACAGGCAGGCGGCGTTGAAAGCATCGCCTGCCGTGCCCTGATAGACCCAACGAATATCGCCCGTTTCGATATCCATCGCGACGATTGCATCGGACATGTCAGAGGCCGGTGACGAGGAGTTCTGCCCGGTGCCGATGTAGAAGGATTTGCGCTTCCTATCCAGCGTCGGTGTCGTCCAGACGGACGCCCCCGAGGGACCCCACTGCTGTACGCCGATCGGGCTCTTGTAGGTAGGCGTGGCTGCCGCGGTCATGTGCGTGGTCCAGATGATCTTGCCGGTGTCTGCCCAGAGCGCCCGAACGGCGCCGTGGCTCTTGCAGCATTCATAGTTCGGATCGGCGCCAAAGCCCACGCCCATGGCCGAGATCGGCACGATCAGCCGATCGCCGTGCTGAACGATGCCACCGGTCAGAATCGAACCGCGGAATAGCGCGACATCCTGACTCCACAGCACCTCCCCGGTTACGGCGTCGACCGCGAACACGGCCTGACCGAAGGCAACCTGAGCGATCGAAATCGGATCAGACCCCCTGGCCGCACCACCGAACAGCAGAGCGGGACGCCCACGCACTTCGCCGAGCGTCAGCGAGGTTCGTATGACGTCAGCCAGGCGGCGGTGCCACTTGATGCAGCCGCTCGCCCGGTCGAGGGCGAACAGGTGCCCACTGACCGATGCGGCGAACACAGTGTCGGCTGAAACAACCACCTGCGATCGCACCTCGGCGGACTCGGGCAAGCCGAAAGCCCAGGCGAGCTCAAGGCCGTTCACGTTGCTCGCCTGCATGATGGAACGCGGTTGATACCGCGTGTTTCGCTCATCGAGGCCCCAGGCGCCAATGATCGGGTCGTCGAGGGCCTCGAGATCGATCGATCGATCGCTGCACGCGTACGCATCGGCCGACCATTTGTCCTCATTGTCGGGCGCGAGGAAAGCGATCAGGTCGACCCGGTCGGTTTCGCTCAAGCTGCTCGCTTGCATCTGCATCTTGCCGCGCTCAAGCGCAAAGGTGATCTGCGATCGGCCCATCGCGCCCATCGCCTCGAGCGACGGCCCTGCGTCCTTGCCCGAGCCGATGTGACAGCTCGCGCATTGCGCCTCATAGATGGCTTTGCCCCGACCCTCGTCGCTCTCCGCTGCAGCTGAGAGCGACGCGGCGGAGAATGACACCGCGGTAATCAGCAACGTACTCGCCAATCGCCATTTTCCCATCACGTCCTCCTGCTGTGTCTCGTCCGGCTGACTTCGTCCGCCAGCCTACAGTAAACACATCTGCGTGAATCGGATACGAGTATCCCAGGGAGGGCTTTTGGCCTTGTCGTGCATTAGTGATGCCAAATGGGTCAAACTGTGCGCAAGGAGGCTTCTATGAAATTACCACCAATGACGACAGACCTCGCAGAGGCGCGGGAACACCTCGATGAGTACGGCTGCGCGCGCATCGCAAACGCCCTCTCTGCGGCCGAGCTTGCCGAGGCCCGGCGTCGCATCGACGCGCAGGCGACCGGGGAGCGCGAGCGTTCTATTGCCTCCCATGACGGCGACCCTGAAACGCCGGGCGCCGGACCCAACCAGTGGCTCTGGAACCTCGTCAACAAAGGGCAGATTTTTCGCGACATCGTCATGAAAGATACGACCCGTGATCTGATGGGGTATCTGCTTGGGGACGCCAGCTTGCTGTCGAGCTTTAATTGCCACGTTGCGGGAACCGGCGGGTCGCCGCAGGACTTGCACCGCGACGCGGGCATGTCACCCGATTCGACGCCCTATCCCATTGTCGCGAACATCATGTGGATGCTTGACGACTTTACCGATGCCAACGGTGCGACGCGGGTCGTGCCGGGCTCGCATCGATTCCCTACCGGGCCGAACGCAAAGGCACCCGACGCCAACTGGAGCCCCTCGAAGGGGTCGAGCGCCGCACACGAGACGACCGCAGCCGAAGGGCCGGCCGGCTCAGCCTTCGTCTTCGATGGTCGGTTGTGGCACGGCACTGGCACGAATCGTACGGACACGCCGCGCAGGGGGCTGCTGAGCTATCACTGCCGTGGCTGGGTGCGTCAGCAGGAGAACTTCACCCTGTCTCTCGCGCCGGAGGTGCACGCGAAGTGTTCGGACGACCTGCTGCGCGTGCTCGGGTTCAGCGTTTATGGCACGCTCGGTGACGTGCGCTCGGTCGAACCCAAGTCGGCCCCCATGGGCCTTGTGCAGCGGCCAACGGCCTATGTGACCGAACTTCACCCGGCGTGACGCCGGGCTAAAACCCAAGCTCGCGTTTCAACGCCTGGTCCATCCAGATGCGCGCATAGATGGGCCCCGGGCGTTGGGCACCGGCCCTGAGTTCACCGCCATAGTTCTTCACCCACGGCCACCATGCGGTGTAGATGTACTCCGTCGGCAGCCACAGGTACGGCGCGCGGTCCAGCATCTCGATGGTCATCGCCCGCACCATCTCCACCCGCTTGCCTTCGTCCCGCTCCAGTAGCATTTGTTTAATTGCCTCGTCCATGGCCGGATCAGAAAACTGGGACGGGTTCCAGGGGTGCCCGGTTATCAGACTCTTGCGGATGGACGTGGTGGGATTGGTGTGACCGCTTTGCATCAGGTAGCCCAGCTCATGATTGCGGGTAGTCATCACAGACAGAAACGCTGCGTACTCCATCGGCACGATTTCGACCGAAACGCCAATCTTTGACAGGTAATCCTCCAGCAGCGGCACCAGATCCATCTCGTTGGGGCTGCAGGTGCATACCTGAACCTTGAAGGAGAACCCGTCCGGGTAGCCGGCCTCGGCGAGCAGGCGCTTCGCCTTGTCCGGATTGTAGGCGAACAGTTCCTGCACCGAAGCTGGCATTTCCGACAGGGGCTGGTAGTAGGCGTCGAACCCGGGGTGCTGAGGGTAGGCCATAAGTTCCGCATGGCCGCCGTAGAAAAGATCGACGATCTCCTGCTGGTTCACCGCCAGATTAATCGCGCGCCGCACGCGGACGTCGTCGAAGGGTTTCTTGTCCATGCGCATGGCCATGAAGAGACCGCTGGTGGCGAGCCAGCGTGACCACTTCAGCTCCGGCGTGGTCTCCTTGAGGTGATCGACGGCAAGCCAGCGGATGGATTCCAGTATATCCAGCTTGCCAGTTCGCAGCGCCGTCAGAATGGTCGATTCGTCCTTGATCACCCGGTAGTGGATCTCGTCCAGGTAGGGCAGCCGGTGGTCGGCCCCGGCCAGACGCTCGGTGTCCCAGTAGTCGTCGTTGCGGGCGTACGTTTGAACGTTGCTATCGATGTAGCGGGTCAGATTGAAAGGGCCGGTGCCCATGACGTTACGCCAGTCCTTGGCGTCCACCTTGGCGGTCTCGCGTGGAATGATGGCGGAATGAAACCCGTAGCCGTAACGGTACTGCCACTCGGCGTTGTACTCGTTGAAGTGGAACACCACGGTGTGGGTGTCACGGGCTTCGACGAGGGCGATGTAGTCATAGTAGCCGGTGACCTTCTTCGGGCTACCCTCGATGTTGTAGTAGCTGTAGACGACGTCTTTAGCGTCCAGCTCACGGGTCTCCATGACCCCCGGCCGGGTCGGGAACATGACGTCCCGTCGCAATTGGATGACCAGCGTGTTGTCGTCCTCCCAATCCCAGGACTCAGCGAGTTCGCCGCGCATGGCGTCGGTCGGAATGTAGGCCTCGGCGCGGAACGGGAATCGGCCGCCGCGGCTGACACTCTTGGTCAGGTCTCCGGCGAATAGCTGCTCGCGCACCAGACCGGTGTCGTGGTTGGTTTTCCAGACCCAATCCGACATGTCCCAGGACAGCGCGGCGAGCGTGTAGTGCACGGTGCCGATGTCGAGTTTGCCGCCGTACCGGGGCGTCTCCTCGCTCGTGATGTTGTCGGCGTGCGCGGCGACGCTGAAGACGAGGGCGCTAACGAGACAAATGAGTCGAGATCGCTTCAAGTGGGCCCCGCTCCAGTGGTTTGCGTCCATTATTGGAATCCTTGGATGTGCAAGTTGAAGGCGGTGGACGGTGATACGCGGCCGAGCGTCGGCGCACGTACCCTGTCGGGTGCGCGCCAATTCAATTGATGTACCGGCCTGCCGTACGCGAGCGATTAAACCACAGTTGCTTCAAAACATGAGTCCGGATTAAGCGTGATGGATGTCGGCGGTCAGACCCTCCTGGCGAAAATCTGCTACCCAGCGTGCGCCCGACCGCTTAGTATTCTGAACGATCAGAGCAGCCTGGATGACACGCGGTGGAAGAGGTGACAGACGTCGAGGGCGGTGGACCGCTCGCGGGGATCCGGATCCTCGATCTCTCGGCGGTCGTGTCGGGACCCATGGCCACGATGGTCCTCGCAGACCAGGGTGCAGACGTCATCAAGGTCGAGCCACCGGGCTGGGGTGATGGCATTCGCTTCCTCGGCGCCAGCAACAACGGTGTTGGTGCCATGTTCAGCATGATCAACCGCAACAAGCGGTCGATCGGCGTCAATTGGAAACATCCTGAAGGGGTCGCCCTGCTACGCCAGCTCGCCCAGCGCTCTGACGCGCTGCTGCAGAACTACCGACCCGGCAAGCTCGACAGGGCGGGCCTCGGTTATGACGATCTGCATGCGTTGAATCCGAAGCTCGTTTACGCCTCGATCAATGGTGTAGGAGAGACCGGTCCGCACGCTGGGCAGAAAGTTTACGACTACGTGATCCAGGGCATCTCCGGTGCAACGGATACGCAGCGCTCCGGCGAGCGCGAGATGTTCCGCACGATCGTGTATGACAAGGTGACCGCGCTCACAGCCGCGCAAGGCATTACCGCCGCGCTGCTGGCACGCGAGCGCGGTGCTGGCGGACAACACGTGCGCCTGTCCATGCTGGACGCGGGTTTACAGTTCAACTGGCCGGATCTCATGTGGAACTACACGTTCGACGATCCGGGCGCGCAGCTGGCCGGCGATCTCGCCGACTCGTACGAGGTGAACGAGACCGCCGATGGCGCCATCGTCTCGCATGCCCTGCAGGGCGACACCTCGGCGTACAGCACCGAGGAAATGATCGAGTTTTTTGCCAAAAACGACATGCCTGTTGGGCGCGCGAACCGCCGCGCAGAAGTGGCCGACGACCCGCAGGTGCGCGCAACCGGCGGGCTCGTTACCTACGATCATCCGCGGGCGGGGCTGCTGCGCCAGCCCAGGCCTTCTGTCCGGTTCGAAGGTACGCCCGCAGGCATCCGCCGGCCATCGCCGGAGGTCGGCGAGCATACCGTCGAGGTGTTGTCGGAACTCGGATTGGACGCAGACGCGATGCGCGCCCTGGCGAGCCAAGGGATCATCGGCTGAGGCTGTCTGACCCTGCACGTCAGCCGCCAGCTCCCATCGCATCAATTGTGGCTCCCAACCGGCATCGCTCGCAGGTCGGCTATCGTCCCGGTAAGCTGGTCGCCATGTATTTCGACAAGCGACTATGGCGGTTCACGGCCGGCGTGCGTGGCCGCATCGCGGTGTCCGTCGTGGTGGGTCTTGCCGCCGCAGTTGTGGGTGTGGCGCGCCTCGCGCTGCTCGGATGGTTGATCGCCCAGGTGTTCCGCGGCGCCACGTTCAGCGAACTCATCCCCGGCGTTGCGCTGGTGGCTGGCGTGATCGCGCTCCGCGGTGTGCTCGAATACCTGCGCACCATGATCGCCCATGGCACGGCGGCGCGGGTGCAGATGCACATACGCCGCGCGCTGTATGACAAGGCCGTGGCGCTGGGGCCCGCGTGGTTCGGCCTCGGGCACACGGCCGACGTCATGGTTTCCGTGGTTGATGGCGTCGAGCAGCTTGAGACCTATTTCGGCCAGTTCCTGCCCCAGATTGTCATCGCGACACTGACCCCGGTTGCGGTGTTCATGGTCGTCGCCTGGCTCGACCTGCCGGTCGCGCTCGTGCTGCTAACGGCGGCGCTCGTCACCCTGGTGGCGCCCATGGCCTCACACCGCCTCGATCTGCAGGCCAGTCTCGCGAGATCCCGTGCGTTCCGCGCATTCGCAGCCGAATTCCTCGACGCCGTGCAGGGCCTCGCCACGCTGAAAGCGTTTGGTCAGGCGCGCAACCGGGCCGCCTCGCTGTCGCGGCGTGCACACGAACTCGCCGACGGTACGCGGCGCGTCAACGCCACCAATGCGCTTGGCCGCGGCCTCACCGACGCCGGTATCGCTATCGGCGCCGCGACGGCGCTCGGACTCGGCGCCTACCGCGTCGTCCAAGGCGACATGAGCATCGAAGCGCTCCTCATCGTCCTGATGATGGGCGTCGAGTTGTTCCGGCCGCTCCGGGATCTGCGGGCGCAATTACATACGGGCATGCTGGGACAGTCGGCCGCGCAGACTTTGCACCGCATGTTCGACGCGAACGCGCTTGTCACCAATGACGGCACGGCGCGCGGTCCGGTCCAGCCGAATATTCAATTCGACGACGTCACGTTCGCGTATCCGGCGACGGAAGAGGACGTGCACGATCATCTTCAGTTCGACATTGCGGCCGGCGAACGAGTCGGCATCGTTGGCGCCAGCGGATCCGGCAAGTCGAGCATCGTGCGACTGCTCCTCAGATTCTACGATCCGACCCAGGGCCGCATCTGTATCGACGGCATCGACATTGCCACGATGCCGCTCCAAACCCTGCATTCGGTATTCGCCGTCGTGAATCAGGACACGTACCTCTTCCACGGCACCGTCGAGGACAATCTGCGGCTCGGCAAAGACGACGCCACGCAAACCGAACTCGAGGCCGCCGCGCGGTCGGCCAACGCGCACGCGTTCATCAGCGAGTTGCCGCAGGGCTACCGGACGGTGGTGGGCGAGCGCGGCATCAAGCTCTCCGGCGGGCAGCGCCAGCGCATCGCCATCGCCCGGGCGCTCCTTCGCGACGCGCCGATTCTGGTGCTCGACGAGGCGTTGTCCGCGGTCGATGCCGAAAACGAAGCGGTGATCCAGGACGCGCTCGATCGCCTGATGGTGGGCCGCACCACCCTCGTCTTCGCGCATCGACTGTCGAGCATCATCGGCAGCGATCGCATTCTCGTCCTCGCAGGCGGCAGGATTGTTGAACAGGGAACGCATTCCGAACTGATAAGGGCCAGCGGTCACTATCATGCGCTCATGGGGCGGCAGGCGGCCGAGCAGAACGCGGGCGCCACACTCGTTCCCAGCACCGCCGCGTCCGACCTGCAGG
>CAVOBC010000108.1:0-13087 GCA_963693635.1 Gammaproteobacteria bacterium
GGCACCATCGGCTCTCTCGAAAAGGGTGGGGAGCTACAAATGCTGAAGGTGCGCGGCAAGCAAGCGGCTGACCTCGCGTTTGCCAGGCAGGGTGAGACGTTCGACATCGAATGGGTAACGATCGCCGATCCAGATCAGGATCCTGAGCAATTTACGGGTCGCGAGGGCGGTCCGCAGATCGTTGGGAGCGGTCGTTCGGGCCCCTTCCTGCAGGGTCAGACGCTTGGGGCCGCAGCCTTTGCCCGACTCGAGGGGTGCTATCACAGTGAAGGCGTCATCTACTTCACCGATACCGCCGGTGGCGCAAATATGGATGGCACGGTCTGGGCCTATGACATCGACCAGCGCACGTTAAAGGCGCTCTTTGTCTCAACGTCGACCGATCAGGCCCACGAGATTGACAACGTTACGGTCAGCAAGGCGGGTTTGATTGTTGGGTGTGAAGAAAAGCCCGGCATGGATGAGACGGGCAAGTCGATCGTGCGTGGCACGCGACTCTTTGTGATCGGCCGCAACGGCTCTATTGCTACGATCGCCGAAAACGACGTTGCGCTCACGGCGTCCCCCGCCGGAAAGTCGATCGAACCTGCCGACTATCGCGGTTCGGAATGGGCGGGCGTCGCCTTTTCGCCTGATGGCGAAACCCTGTACGCGAATGTGCAGGTGCCCGGCATCACCGTCGCGATAAGGGGCCCCTGGGACGCGCTCGCCTAATCATCCATCCGAACGGATTTAGGTTGGTGGTTGGTGAAGAGCCCTGGAACCGCCAGAGCGCCACCTTCTTCGATCAGAAGATCCGAATCGGTCAGGCGGCCTTCATGTTGCTGACAAAACGGTCCAGCACGTCGTCTGGCTGGCAGCCGATGAGAAAGAGATCTTTTGCCCAGAACGCGGGAACGCCAGTGACGCCGATGGTGTAAGCCCGGTTCCAGTCGTCATCCACCTGGACCCGGAAACGCCGTTCGTCCAGTACTGTGCGCGCTTCCTCTGCCGGCAAGCCGACACGCTTGGCGACCGCGCAAAGGACATCCCGGTCCGAGAGATTGAGATTGTCGACGAAGTAAGCGGCGAACAACGCGTCGTGCAGGGCATCGCCAGCGTCGATTGTTGCGCCCCAGGCGCTGAGCTCTTGGGCCAATCGAGAGTTGTAGAGGTGTGTGCGTTTGCCCTGAGGTAACCCGGCGTCGTCCAGCAGGCGACGCAACTCCTCGCCAGCCGCGCGCTGGGACTCAATCTGATCTTTGGAGCGTTGACCGTACCGGTCTTTGAACGCGATGCCGTTGGCCGGCGTGTCTGGATGCAGGGGATAATGCACCCAGCGTATGGTCAGGTCGTGTTCCTGGCGCAAGCGCGCGACGCTCGCCGTGCCGAGATAGCACCACGGGCAGATATAGTCGGAAAATACATCGAGAACGAAGCGTGCGGACAAGGGACTCAACTCCGGGCATGTGATCTTCCGAGCTTACGGGACACCAACGTTTGCGCACAATGGCCTGCGTCATTAGCACGCGCACCGATTCGGTAGACACCTCGATGTCGTGTTCCGCTCGCAACTTCTCGTTCGCGAAGGTCGGCCCAAAGTCCGCATATCGCGACGCGATAATCTCGATTATCGGGCGCTTCAATGCGTCGGACAAGCGATTGTTACTCGGCCTGCCGCAGCGACGTGGGGTCAGATCCGCCTCACCTTGTTGCCTGGCGAGAGCGGCTGCTAGGGCGTTATCGGTACATCCTGCTGGACGCTCAATATCAGAAGGTGCGACAGGGCGGGCAGGTGCTGGATGCCGTGACTTTACTGGCTTGCGGTGTAGACGAGGAAGGTCATCGGGATGTGCTCGGATGCGCCGTGTCACTGTCGGAGGCCGAAGTGCACTGGCGCAAGTTCCTCGCCAGTCTGAAGGATCGGGGTCTGCACGGTCTGGAGTTGATCGTCAGTGACGCCTATGAGGGGTTGAAAGCCGCCCGCAAGGCGGTGTTTCCGAGCGTACCTTGGCAGCGCTGCCAGTTTCACCTTCAGCCAGAATGCTGGACAGTACGTGATCGCACAGGATTAGCGGGCGCCGATCGCAGCGGAGATCCGGGGGCATCTTCAATTCGCCGGACCTGGAAGCTGCCGAGCATCTGCAGGAGAAGTTCATCGAGCGACACGAAGAAAAGATGCCGAAGTTGACACAGTGGGCGGAAGACAACCTGGCTGAGGGCTGCACCATGTTCGCTTTGCCTTCCAGTCACCGGCGGCGGCTGCGTACTACGAATCTGGTAGATCTGGACGACGAGTCGTACGCGGGAATCCATGAATTCCTGAAGATGCTGGGCATGATGTTTGATAACGGCGTTCTGCATCAGTTCGGGTGTTTCATCGACGCCTTTCCGTGTTACCCGAGGTTGATTGACCCGGACGGGGAGCCGGCGATCCACGTCGACACATCGATGCGATATCTGTACGGGCCCGCCGATCTGCGGCAAATATTGCAGTTTCTGACGGACGTCCGCCTGCACTGAAGAGGGCCTCCACCAGCCCTTCGTTTGCAGGACGGGGGCAGCGTGGTATAAATGTAGCCCGTTTGAATCTGACCGATCAAACGTGCCCTATCAATCGCGGGCGGATCGGCACCCACATTGAATGGGCGTGTGAATGAGGCCCTTAGTCAATGAATGAGCGTGTGAATCAGCCCCCCTCAGTCAACGGATTAGTTAACGGATGAATCAACGGATAAATCAGCGCGCGGTTCTGGACCGTTTCGCCGTCGGCCTCTCCGGGCTGTGCATGCTGCACTGTCTGGCGTTGCCTGTTGTGCTCACGCTGACGCCGATTGTCGGCGGCTCGTTGATCAGCGAGTCGCTGTTTCACCAGGGGCTGCTGTGGTTCATCGTGCCTGTCAGCGTGATCGCGCTCGGTATCGGCTGCCGGCAGCACAAGGATCGACCAACCATCATGCTGGGAGCGGCCGGGCTCTCGATTCTCGTCTTCACAGCTTTCCTTGGCCATGAGCTCTTTGGGATTACCGGCGAACGGGTCGTCACAAGTCTCGGTGGACTGGTGCTTGCGAGTGCACACATTCGCAACTATCGGATTTGCCGGCACGTCGATTGCGACCACAGTGAGATCGCGTCCTGACGCTTGTTCCCGGTAATGTCCTGCCCGAAAGGGTAACGTCCTGCCCGAAAGTATCGGAAGCCGCAGCCTGGGGAGCGGCACGCAGCCCCACTTGGCCCTATGCAGCAGCCCTACTTGCTCCCTATGAAGGTGGTGTCACGCCCTTGTCGGCATAGCCCTTCAGAGTTGCCTTGCTGAACGCATCGGCTGCCACATCCGGTGGCGGCGGGTCGAGCGTCCGGCCAAGGAATCGCAGCGCATCGCGCACACGTCCGGGCATAGACTTGCCGATGTGATTGGCACCGAGGACGTTGCGATACTCATGCCGGATGCCGTGGTCAAAAAGAACCCGGTGCAAAAATTCGGTGTTGTGATGATTAAAGAGACCATCGTCGGTCCCCACTTCAAGATAGATGGCAAGCCCTGAGTCGCGCAGGCGGTCAGGGTTCGCCTCGGCAATATTGGCCGGATTGTGTGCGCGCCAATATTCCTCGTTGATGGGCGTCCCGAAGCGCGTGCCGAAACGGCCGTCGACGGTCGTTTTGTACCAGTCCGGCATGTCGCCCAAAGTGAGGAATGGGTCGATGCCAGGCTCAAGCGATGCGGTTGCAACAAACTCGTCCGGGTGGCGGAATGCCAACCTCAGGCAGCCGACGCCGCCCATCGAGATACCGGAGATGAGCTGCCGATTGGGATCGGCAATATAAGCGGAGAGGACTTCGTCACGCAGCGGGCCCAGCAGCAGAGACTCCCAGCGCTCCGTGCCGTCGATGGCGTCCATGTAGTAGGACATGCGTGCGCTTGGAGTCACCACGATCAGTGGCTCGATGTCGCCGGCATCGATGGCGTCCCCGATCACGGCACTCATCGACTTAAGGAACGACCGGTCCCCGTTGCCCCCATGGAGGCAGAAGAGGACCGCCATACCTTCGCTGACGGTGTCCGGCAGCAAGACCCCGTAGTCGCATCCGTCGGCCACGAGGTCCGTCTCGAGATGCTTCTCGAGAAACTGCACGATCAACGCCGGGTGGTATTAGCCGCGTTGTCGGTTCATCGGGTCGTGGGCGGTCGGTGCCGACATGTCGATGGCCGTATCAATCCCTGCCATCAGGTCTTCGAAGTTGCCTTCGAGGCCCAGTTTCAAGCCGTCGTTATAGTACGTCTGGCTACGCGAGTAACGGCCGCCTGACGCGTGGATCGTCTGGCCCGAGGGGCCGTCTTCCGAGCACATGTACAGCACCGCGGGGGTGACGAGTGCGGGGTTCATCGCCGGGGGTGGGTTGCTCATGTCGATGGTTGAACCGGGAACGCTGGCAGTCATGCGGGTCGCGGCACCAGGAGAGAGGCAGTTAACACGGACATTGTGGCTGCCACCCTCGATCGCGAGGACATTCATGAGGCCGACCATCGCCATCTTGGCGGCGCCGTAGTTGGCCTGCCCAAAGTTGCCGAAGATGCCGGACGTGGAACTGGTAAAGACAACCCGGCCATAGTTCTTGGCGTACATGATGGGCCAGGCCGCGTGGGTCACGTAGGCACTGCCGCGCAGATGCACGTCGATGACGAGATCAAACTCATCGAGGGACATGTTCTTGAACGACTTGTCGCGCAGGATGCCGGCGTTGTTGACGACAATGTCGACCGTGCCGAAGGCTGCAACGGCGTCGGTGACGATGCTCGCCGCGCCTTCGCGGTCAGAAACGGACGCTTTGTTGGCGATGGCTTCGCCGCCGGCTGCCTTGATTTCTTCGACAACGGCGTCGGCCGCGTCGCTCTGGCCTTCGCCCTGAACACTGCCGCCGAGGTCGTTGACGACGACCTTGGCGCCCCGCTCGGCAAACGCGAGCGCATGGCAACGGCCGAGCCCGTTCCCGGCTCCTGTAACGATGACAACTTTGTCTTCAAAGTCGCTCATGGAATTTCTCCTGTAGAGGTATCGAAAGTGAGTCGTAGATTGACTGCGCGATGATTCAGGAAAAGGAGAAATGGATCAAGCGGCTATTTCGATGACGCCGCTGTGCCGCTGCCAAGGTTGCCAAAAAAGCGCACGCCGCACGCTTGAAAATTGGCGCCTCGTCCCTGGTTCAGGGTCGCGGACCTTGGCCGCTCGCGACGGCGGGATCAGTGCGCCCGGTCGCCCCAGACAGTCTGCAGTCGCTCGTCGCGGCGGCAGCCGTGGCGGTAATACCGATACCGCAGCGGGTTCTTGCGGGAGTAGTCCTGGTGATACTCCTCCACCGGAAAGAAGCGGGCGACCGGGTGGATGCCGGTGACAACGCGACCATTGGAGAACTCGGCCCTGACCGCAGCAAGTGATGCTTCGGCGAGAGGGCGTTGGGTGTCATCAACGAAGATAGCGGCACGGTAGCTGCGACCTTTGTCGCAGAACTGGCCACGATCATCAAATGGGTCGATATTGACCCAATAGAGGTCAAGCAGTCTCTGGTAGCTGACGACGCCGGGATCATAGGTCACCTTGACGGCTTCCCAGTGGCCGTCGTGCCGGCCCTTGTAGGTCGGGTTTGGATGATGACCGCCAGTGAACCCGGAGATGACGTCGCTCACGCCGTCGATTTCCTCATACAACGCCTCGACGCACCAAAAGCACCCGCCGGCGAAGACGGCGGTCGCGGCGGTTGTGGTTGCGCTGGCGAAGTTGGCTGCAAGGAAAAGTACCGCGAGCAGTAAACGGCGGGAAATGGATGATGCCCGCAAGGCGGTCTTGAGTCCGGGCTTGAGTGCAGCGTGGGCGGTGGTCAGGATGCCGGCTGGTCGATCTGGCATGGTGGCGATTCTCGGTGTGTGCATCGTTGACGCCCGTTTTGATGATTTGTTACGCGCGTGCTGCCCACCATGCCGTGCGCTGCAATCTTGCGGTGCAGCCCCCCAGAACAGCCCTCTCAGAACAGTCGAAACGGTCCTGACCCGCGGTCTCTCGGAGCCACCCCCCCTAACCCGCAGGAACGCTTCTAAGCTGGTTCGGCCGGGCACGATCGGGGTGTCAGGTCCAGCACCTGCAAGAGCCTGCCGAAGCCGATGTATTGGCCGATAAGCATGCCGAGTTCCAGGATCTCGGGTTCGTTGAATTCGGTGGCGAGTTCCGCGAAGAAATCGTCGCCGATGTTGTGGTGGTCAACGGCCATGCGCTCGGCAAATTCGAGCGCGAGGCGCTCGCGCTCGGTGAAGTCGCCGTCGGTCTTGTCGAGTTCATCGATCTTCGCTTCTGTGAGGCCTTTTTCCATCGCCGATGGAAAGCGTGCACCCAGTCAGGTGAAGCAGTCGTTCAGGCGGGCAATCTTGAGCCGCACCAGTTCCTTCAGATCCGGCTCGACCACGCCTTCGCTGTGTGCCGGACGATAGAAGTTGAAGTAGCGGTCAAACATATCCTGGCGATAGCTGAAGGCCCGCATGGACGCGGTGTCAACACCGGCCGCTTCGGCGCGCTGGACGCGAGGCGCAACGTCAGCTGGTAACTCGGCATCTTCAGGCAGGCGTATTCTGCTCATGGTTGGTTCCTCAAAAAAAAGGGAGGTCGTGGCGGGTTTCAGGACTCGGGCCGTGAAACGCGCGGGCCTGGGTAGAGTCGGGGTCCGGAAGGGCCCGACTCACCCTGCGGTGATTTAGTAGCCGGTACCGCCTTTACCGTCCTTGTCCTTACCCTCGGTTCCGGCAACGGCCCGGTCCTTCGGTGCGCTGTCGTACGCGCCGCGGAAGTCACGAAAGGGTCCGTCCCGCCATTCGAGGGCGGACTTGAGTCCATCATCGCGTACGCGGCGGCCCCACTCGGCACCGGCCGCGCGCTGGGCTGACAGCGCCTGAATCTCGGTACCGGAGCGGATGCCGTCGTAGATTCCCATCGTCTCGTACTGGCGATTGACCGCCCGTTTTGAGTACATGAGCATCTCGTTGTCGATATGCGACATGCGGCGGGCGAACTTCTCGGTGTAATCGTCGAGCTCGTCGTTGGGCACGGCATAGTTGGCCCAACCCCAGTGCGCCATTTCTTTGCCCGAGAACGAGTCGCCGACGAACGCGAATTCGCGCGCCTTTGCGGGCGGCAAGTGCCACGGGGTCCACATCATGTCCATGGTCGTCATGGCGCGCACCGGTGGGTAGCCGATTTTCGCGTCCTCCGCGACGATACGGAAGTCGCAGGTCGTTGCGAGTTCGGTGCCCCCAGCCAGGCAGTGCCCCTGAATCTGGGCGACGACGGGCTTGGCGAGTTCCCAGATTGTCCAGTTGGTCATCACCACATGGCGGGCCCATTGTGTCGCACCCGGGTGGGTTGTGCCTGTTTCCGGCAGTTTAGAGCGATGGCTGACGTAGTTGTCGTCCCCGGCCGCACGTGCCGGCGAGAGATCGTAGCCGGCGGAGAAAGATCGGCCGTTCGCCTTCAGCACAATCACGCCGACGTCGTCGTCGTGCTCGGCTTCGCGCATCGCATCCATAACCTCGCCGCGAAGATTGTTGCTGAGCGCGTTCAGTTTCTCGGGCCGGTTGAGCGTGATGTATGCCAGTCGCCCGTCCGTTTCATAGAGGATGTCTCGATATTCCATGATCACTCCTTCGTGCCTGAAAGTTTGGTGTTCTTGCCAGGTCGATCATGCCAGATACTGACTGGTTGCGCCGTCGCCGACAGAGCAATCGTCTGGTATGGCTGGCGTGTGGGCTTGAGCGTCGCCACAGCATCGGCTTTCAGCCGCGCAGCGCCGTGATGGTCGTCGCCGGCGAGATGTGCTCCGGGTCGGTATGGACATGGATGAGGGCCGCTCGCCCGCAGTTCATCGCGCGCCGAAGCGCGGGTTCAAAGTCGTCGATCGACCGCACCGTCTGGCCGTGCGCGCCGAAGGCGCGGGCGAGGTCTGCGAAATCGGGGTTTTCCAGCGTTGTTGCGATGACGCGTCGTGGATAATCGCGCTCCTGATGCATGCGGATGGTGCCGTAGCTGGCGTTGTCGATGACGATGACGATGACATTGGCCGCCGCCTGGACGGCAGTGCCCAGTTCCATGCCGGTCATCTGAAAGCAACCGTCGCCAGCGAGGCAGACCACGGTCCGGTCGGGGAATCTTCGTTTGGCGGCGATCGCGGCAGGCAAGCCGTAACCCATGGAACCGGACGTCGGCGCAAGTTGGGTGCCGAGGCCTTCGTAGGCGTAGAACCGGTGCAACCAGCTCGCATAATTGCCGGCGCCGTTGGTCACGATGGCGTCCGCGGGCAGCACGACGTTCAGGCTGCGGACCACACGCCGCATGTCCACAGTCTCGTCGGCGACCGTGTGCGTAGGTTCCGGGTCTGACCAGGCGATGTAGTCGCGATGGGCCTCGATGACGGCCGTAGCCCGCGCCTCGATGTGCGCGACTGCGGGTGCGGGCAAGGCCGTGACAAAGGCCAAAGGTGATGCATTGATCGCGAGATCAGCGTGATAGATTCGGCCCAGTTCTTCGGCGCCGTTAAGGATATGGACCAGTTGTTGGTGCGGCGACGGAATGTCAAAGAGATCGAAATTTTGGCTCGGATTCTCGGACATACGCGCACCGAGCAGAATGACGAGGTCAGCGCTTCGAAGCCGTTGAACAAGGGCCGGATTAGCACCGATGCCAACGTCGCCTGCGTAGTTGGCGTCGGTGTGATCGAACAGTTGCTGGCGGCGGAATGACACGGCGACGGGTATGGCGGCCGCGTGCGCGTACTCGGCGATCGCTATGGTGGCCGCGGCATCCCAGCGCGAACCGCCGAGGATGAGCACGGGGCGTTCTGCTGCGTCCGTCCATGCTGCGAAGCGTTCGACGTCGGTTGCAACCGGGCCGATAGGGGACGCGCTAACCCGGGGGCCCGGCGCGGCATCGACCCGTTCGCGCAACATGTCCTCAGGCAATGCCAGCACGACGGGTCCCGGCCGGCCGTTCATGGCGACATGGAACGCATGACTGAGGATTTCAGGGATGCGCGCGGCATCGGTTATCTCATCGGTCCACTTGGCCAGTTTGCCGAACATCTGCCGGTAGTCCACTTCCTGGAACGCTTCGCGGCCGCCCACGCCGCGATCGATTTGACCAACAAAGAGGATGAGTGGCGTGCCGTCCTGCATCGCGACGTGGACCCCGGAGGACGCGTTGGTTGCGCCGGGGCCCCGAGTCACGAAGGCGATGCCGGGCCTGCCGGTTAGTTTGCCGTCGGCTTCCGCCATCATGGCCGCTGCGCCTTCCTGGCGCGCAACGATGGTCTCTATGGGTTGTTGGTAGAGAGCATCGAGGACCGGAAGATAGCTCTCGCCGGGAACGCAAAAGACGCGGTCGACCCCCTGAGCGAGCAGGCAATCAACTAACAGGCGTCCGCCTGTCAGCATGCGTGACGACTCTTCATGGCTCCTCGCGACTCCTCACAACTCTTTACTGCTCCGCACAACTCTTCGCGGCTTTACGACTCTTCACAAAAGAGAGGGGATGGCCTCAAATGACCGCCTATTCTTCATTTTGGTGACGTTCAGCCCATCCAGCGTTGCGGATAAGAGGGCGCAGGTCCAATGTCACCTGACCCAATGCGGACGCGCATTGTGCGCGCGACTTGTGATTGGAACAAATGACCGGTGCGGCGCAGTCATCTTGTTTGCTTTTGACCGGGCGAGGCGACCATTCGTCTGCAAAACCGGGGCGTTTATCGGCAGAAGTCTGTGTGGAATTTTACGTAATATATGATGAATTGCTTGCAAATGGATCTCAAATGGCTATCACGACACGAAGCCGCGGTCAGCATGGATTCTCGCTGATTGAATTGTTGGTGGCGCTGGCTGTAGTGGCAGTGATGCTGGCTGCTGCTGTGCCGCCGATGGGGAGGATGATCGAGCGTAATCGGATGGCTACGCAGGTCAATGAATTCATTCTCGCGATCAACGTGGCCCGGAGTGAAGCCTCCAAGTTTGGTGGTGTGGTGTCCGTGAAATCAAT
This sequence comes from Gammaproteobacteria bacterium, assembly GCA_963693635.1. Taxonomy (GTDB): domain Bacteria; phylum Pseudomonadota; class Gammaproteobacteria; order Pseudomonadales; family Azotimanducaceae; genus CAVOBC01. Next base: position 10,044 of record CAVOBC010000108.1, read on the forward strand.
GGGCGCGGTTGCCGCCAACGAGTTTGGTGAAGGCTTTTGCGTCGTCCCTGGCATCCCTGGCAACTGCGATGGTGCAGATGTCATTCAGCGGTTTCCACAAACGCCTGGCAGCGAAACGACGATAAACAGCGTCGAGAACGTCGCGATCATTGAATTCAATGGCATGGGTGCGCTCGACACCGATGGTGTGCCACTCAATTTCGACATCTGTAACCCGAACGTCCCTGGCCGGCGCGTCTTCATCAACGCGATCGGCCGCTCGAAGTCCCACCGGCTTTCGGACCCGGATCCGGCGAAGCGCCCCCCGGCCAGTTGCTAGGCCGGTTGAGCCACCGAGATGAGTAGCTGACATGAGAAGAACCGTCATACACAACCCGACGCGGATTGCCTCACGCAGTCAGCGCGGTTTTACCCTCACCGAGGTGATTGTCGCCGTGCTGATCCTTGCGATTGGCGTGCTCGGGGTCTCCGGATTGCAGGTCATCAGCATGCAGCAGAACCGGAGCGCATTGCTGCGCGGTCAGGCGCTGCAGATCGGCAACGACATGCTCGACAGGATGCGTGCAAATCAAGGCTCCGACTACGCGCCGGTTGAGTTTGACGAAGACCCGCCGCTTGCCCTGAACTGTGTGGGCGCGGCGGTCGATTGCAGTGAATTGCAGATGGCGACCTTCGATATCGCCCAGTGGAAATGCAGCATCAACTCCAACGCGGCAGACGGCATGTCGCATGACATTTGTACGGATTTTGGTATCACCGGCGCGTTCCCCTCAGGTGAGGGTGACATTCAGCTTGACGCGGTCGGCGTGCACCAGATTCGGGTGCGGTGGATCGACAACCCCAATGGTGCGACGTCGACCATCACACTCGGCACGAGGACGCGCTGACATGAAGCAGACAAATCGAAGTCGTCAGCCGTTTGTCGCTCGCGCGTCCCTGTCCAGTGCGTTCGCACACGTGAAGCAGGCCGGCGTGTCGCTCGTGGAACTCATGATTGCGCTGGTCCTGGGGTCTGTACTGTCGGTCGCGATCGTGCAGCTTTTTGTTGCCAACTCAGAGACCTACAACCTGCTGCAAGGCCAGTCCCGCATGCAGGAGTCTGCGCGTTTCGCACTCAGCTTCATTGGCGGCTCTATACGCAAGGCGGGTTATCGTGGTTGCATGTCAGCGAGCGACGCTGTCAGCACGACGCTGGTCAACTGGGACGCCGTGCCTTACGAGTTTGATTTGCAGCAGGGCGTGGAGGGTTACAATGGCGCGGCAGGCGGTGCCTGGTCGCCGAGCCTGGCTGCATTGCCCGCCACCATCGGTGGCGTGGACACCAACGTGTTTGCCACGCCTGCCGGGGTTGGCGCGAGCGCGGGCGTTGACACGGATGCGGTTATCCCCGGCACCGATGTTCTGACCCTGCGCAACATCTCGCAGAACGAGCAGCGAGTCAGCGCCAACATGTCCAATTCGACGCTGCCGGTCACGATCGGGACGCCAGGTTCGTGGGGCTACGTGCTCGATGAACTTGTGATGATCTACGACTGCGAGAAGGGTTCCGTGTTTCGAATCACCAACATCCAGATTGGCGTGCCGACGGCGACCGAATCGACCATTAGTCATGGGATTGCAAGCGTTGATGCAACCCGCAATAGCGATCCTCGGCTGACTACGATAGATACATACCAAACGGACGCGGCAGTTTCTGCCATCGAGACGAATGTGTTTTTCATTGCACCAGGTGCGGGACTTAACAAATCGGGCAACGCCCCGTTATCGCTGTGGCGCAAGTCCGGTTTGAATGCGCCGGTTGAGTTGGTCGAGGGTGTGGAGAATTTGCAGGTGTTGTTTGGCGTTGACGTGGACGAGGACGGTACGCCGAACAGATACACGCAAGCACCGATCGCCGATTGGACAACGGTCCGGACCGTTCGCGTGACGATCGTCGCCAACAGCATCGATCCGGTAGGTGGCACGTCCATGCCCAGCCACGGTTGTGAGGTGCAGGACTGTGTTGATGGCGACGCTGACGGTACCCGTGACGAATTGATCCGACGTGCTTTTACCCAAACGTTCCATCTTCGGAACCGGGGTTGAGCGATGAACGACCGAAACATGCATGCGTTGCAGCACCGCCCATCGGTTAACGGGCCCATCGGTAGGCAATGCCAGCAGCGCGAGAGTTTTTTGCTTAACTCATTGTTATCCAGCAGTTTCGTAGGTCGCCCGAAACAGAGCCAGCGCGGCGTGGCGCTCTTCATAAGCCTTGTCATGTTGCTCCTGCTGACCATTCTAGGGGTGTCGTCGGTGCAGACAACGAGCATGCAGGAGCGGATGGCGCGGAATGCACGGGATGGCAATCTCGCGTTCCAGGCAGCAGAAACCGCCGTTCACGATGGCGAGCAGTTCATTGAGGACACTTTCAATTCACTGGCCGCGTTTGACGATCCCAGCGCGGCGGGCGCGGGGCTGTATTACGAAGCCGCATTCGATGCGATGCCCCAATGGCTGGACGTCGACTGGGGCGGCGGCAATGTTAAAGATGCCGCGACCGCGGTTGGCGGCGTTGCATCGCAGCCAAGGTTCATTATCGAGCACATCAAGACGGTCATATCTGATCAGGACCGTTTGAACCTCGACAATATCGGCTCGGACACGGGCGCGGGGCGAGCGCAAATCTTCCGCATCACGACGCGAGGCACGGGTGGCACCGATACGGCCCGCGTGATGATCCAGGCCACGTACGGCAAGAAGTTCTAGAGGCCCCTATCCAATGACCATGAAGCACTTGCTCCAGGCACTTCTGCTGGTCGGTTGCGCGACGATGTCGCTAGCCGGGGTTGCGGACACGCCATCGCTCACACTGACCGACAGCGCAGCGGGCGATGAAGATACAGCGATTTCGTTGACAATCGCCGGCGCGCTGGCCGACGCATCGGAGACCCTGACTTTCGACATCACCGGGTTGCCCGATGACGCGGTCCTCAGCGCCGGTACAGACGCCGGTGGTGGCACGTGGAACGATATCAGCGAGGGATCTATCGGTTCCCTGACGT
>CAVOBC010000109.1:0-13042 GCA_963693635.1 Gammaproteobacteria bacterium
CGCCGATCCAGTGTCACGCCCGCCGACGTATCGCCCTGCAGATCAGCCAACGACGTCTACCGAGGTCAGGAGGCGTTGGGCCAACGCGAGCCCCCCATGTCCTGTGAAGTCGGCAGCCTCTCGCACCCGATGCTCAACGACCGACGGCAACACCGCCTGAACATCCTCCGGGATGACGTGATCCCGCTCGACCATGACGGCCCAGGTCCGCGCGCAGCCGACGAGCGCGAGCGCGGCGCGAGGTGACAGGCCATAGGCGAAATCCGGCGATTCACGCGTGAACGCGACGAGACGCTGCACGTAATCCAATAGTGTGTCTGTGACCCGGACACGCACCGCGGCGGCACTGATGGCGGCGAGATCGGCAGGCTCAAAACAGGGGGCAATGGACTCGGCGAGTTGCCGCCGATCGTCGCCGCGCAAGAGTTCCCGCTCGGCCGACGCGTCGGGGTAGCCAAGTTCAAGGCGCATCAGGAACCGGTCGAGTTGGGACTCTGGCAGCGGAAATGTTCCAGCCTGGCTTGACGGATTCTGGGTCGCAATGACGAAGAACGGGTCGGGCAGTTCTCGGGTTTCGCCATCGACAGTGACCTGGCGCTCGCTCATCGCTTCAAGCAGCGCACTCTGGCTCTTCGGCGTCGTGCGATTAATTTCATCTGCCAGTAGCACCTGGCTGAAGACCGGACCCGGATAAAAGACAAAACCGCCGGTTTCCTTGTCGAAGACGGACACCCCGAGGATGTCGGCGGGCAGCAGATCGCTGGTGAACTGGATACGGCTGAAGCCGAGCCCCATGACCCGGGCAAGGGCGTGCGCAAGCGTGGTCTTGCCCATTCCAGGAAGGTCTTCGATCAGCAGATGCCCCCGCGACAACAAGCACGCGAGTGCGAGGCGTATCTGCGTCTCTTTGCCCAGAAGAACCCGGCCCACCTGGTCGACGGCTTCCTCAAGCCGTGCGACCAACGCGCGTTGGCTCCGGTTTGTGTTGCTGTCCAACTTCTTGCTGTGTATGGCGATGTCTCCTTGGCTCGCACTCGCAGGTGATGAAAAAGTGCTCTCCCACACTTTTCGTGGTCAGGTTCACGTCAGGTCGTCACGTTCAGGATCGCGAGCCAACTGCCTGCCCAGGCAAGGCTTGACGCCCCGAAAGGCGCGCTTGCAGGGATGCAGGTTATGTCTCCTTGACTGGCACGCTCACACCCGTGAGGGACCCAGACACGTCGCTCCACGTCTGCTTCAGCCAACTGACAGCATCAGCGAACTGGGGAATCAACAGCGACTGCTGCCACCATGGATCTTGTGCCACGGGAGTCAGCTCGATCAGCAGGATGCCCACCAGCACGATCAGTACCCCTCTTGCGAGGCCGAAACCCATGCCGAGTATACGATCTACGCCGGCGAGGCCGGTGACTTTCAACAGCTCGCGCGCCAACCGCGCCACGAGGCCACCGACGATGAGCGTGCCGAAAAACAATATGGCAGATCCGGCAGCAAGCCTGAGCGAGGGGGTTTCGATGTGATCAATCAGGAGCGTCGAGACTTGTGCTCCGAACATGTACGCGATCAACGCAGCCGCCACCCAAGTCGCAAGAGACAGGGCCTCTTTGACGAATCCGCGCAGCAGGCTGACCGCGGTTGAGATGAGGATGAGCGCAACGATTGCCCAGTCAATCGGTTGCATCAGCCACCCACAAGTCCGCGGTCGGACGCAACCGAATAGCGCGTAAAAGTCCCCTCAAGTCCGAAGTCAGCTTCGATGCGGGCACGCATGGCGTCGAGCTTCGCGCGCTGCAACATTGGACCGACGAAGACGCGATAAGCTGTGATGCCGTCGGTCGTGACTTCGTGGATATAGCTCCGAAAGCCCCGTTCGCGAAGGGTCGCCCGCAGCACAATCGCTTTGTCCCGTTCTGCGAAGCTGCCAACCTGAAGGCTCCATGCTTCGGGCATGCCGTGCGCGGAGAGGGTCAGGTCCTCGATGTCACCGACCGTGCCGGCTCCTGGCTCCGTCTCGACCAACCGGGGCGCGGCTGGCATCGTTGGCTCGCTCGGCGCGGCAAGCTCGTTCATCCGTGCATTCACAACGTCCTGGCTGAGTCGGGTAAATTCGATCCGGGGAGGTTCGGGTATGTCGGTATCGATAGCGGCGCGCTCATCAGGGTCGCCGTCCAGCAGCATCGGCACTGCGATGATGCCGATGGCCAGGAAGATCGACGCGCCGACAATGCGCTGTTTTAGCTTCTCATTCATGCTGATCCAGGTGGTGCAGAACCGCACCGACAACCGTGAAGCTGCCGAAAATCAGGAGTCGGTCATTGTCGGCGCACGCCGCTAACAATGCATCCACCACATTATCATACGCGCCTGATACGTCGGCACCGTGGCGCTGTAGCTGCGTGGCGAGATCTTGCGCGGCGACGCCCCGCGAGCCCGGTGCGGTGCAGACGTACCAGCTGCTGACCGAGTCAGCCAGCAAGTCGATGATGCCATCGACGTCTTTGTCATCGAATACGCCGAACACTGCGGCACGCGGAGCGTCGTCGAGCAGTCGCGAGCGCAACAGGCGCGCTGCGTCGGGGTTGTGGGCCACATCGAGGATGAAATCGTGGCGTCCCTCCTCCAGTCGTTGAAAACGACCGGGCAAGGAGACCTCGAGCATGCGCTCTACGTGCTCGCGGGACGGATGCCAACCCATGGCAAGCAGTGCCTGCAAGGCAACCGCGACGTTGTCTGGATGGAGCGAGGGCGTTGCCAGACGGTCGATCGCCCAGGCCTGCCCACCGGCGTCAGTGCCGCGAAACGCCCAGCAGGTGTCACTTTGATCCAGGTCGAAGTGTTGCCCGCGTGCGAACGGTTTGGCACCAATCTCGTCGATGAGAAGGGGTACGGAGTCGGTGATGGCTTTCGCGCCAATGATAGCGGGACGGCCCCTGCGGGCGATTGCCGCCTTTTCTGCACCAATCTGCTCCAACGTCTCGCCTAGATACACCTGATGATCCAGGCCAATGCGGGTAATGATCGAAACGTCCGCGTCGACGACGTTCATGGCATCCAGCCGCCCTCCCAGTCCGACTTCAAGGATGGCGCACTCCACGCCGCGTCGTTTGAAAATGAGCAGAGAGGCGAGGGTCGCAAATTCGAAATAGGTCAGCGAGACGTCGCCCCGGGTGAACTCAATCGTTTCAAGCGCACCAACAATATCGGCGTCTGACGCCTGCATATCGTTGATTCGAATGCGTTCATTGAATCGGACGAAGTGGGGTGACGTCGCGAGGCCGACGCTCTGTCCCAGCGCCTGGGCACCAGCGGCGATGCAATGGCAGACGGATCCTTTGCCGTTCGTACCCGCCACCATGAAGATGTGTGGCGCTACCGGCGCGAGGCCAAGTCGGTTGTAAACTTCGCCGACCCGGTCGAGTCCCAGGTCCCAGGCTGCGGGGTGAAGCACGCTGATATAGCCCAGCCAGTCTGCGAGCCGACGGGAACCCGTTGGTGCTTTGGCCTCCGGCAGGATTACCTCATCTCGCACTATCGCTCACTCGACCGGCAGGAAGCGTGAGCGCGTCTGCCTGTCAGCCGCCCACGGGATGCTCCCGCATCACGCACTGAGGGCAGCCCCAACAAATCGCTGTATCAGTTGGTGGTCCTTAATCCCCGGTGCGCGTTCAACGCCGCCGCTCGTATCGACGGCACTCGGGCCGACGATGTTGATCGCGTTCGCCACGTTCTCGGGGGTGAGCCCGCCTGCAAGAATCAGCGCCGATGTGTTGACTTGCAACTGATGCCAGTCGAACACCTTTCCGGTACCGCCGCGCTTCCCCGGTACGAAGCTGTCAATCATGATGCCCTGAGCGGATGGAAATTGGCTTGCTGCGCTCGCGGTCTCGTCGGCGTTCCGGAACCTTAGCGCCTTGATGTAAGGTTTTGCTGCATCCCGGCAGATGACCTCGGTTTCGTCGCCGTGAAATTGGAGCAGGTCGAGGGGCACCGTTTCGAGTACTCTCCTGATCTCAGCGGGTTCGTGATTCACGAAGAGACCAACCGTCTTGACGAATGGGTGAACGGCCAACGCGATTGCCTTCGCCTGTTCGATCGACACACATCGAGGACTCGGTGGGTAAAAGTTGATGCCAATCGCATCCGCACCCGCGTCGGCAGCGCCGACGGCGTCCGCGACCGACGTGATCCCACAAATCTTGACGCGAACCCGGGACATAGCAGTCAATTCACCACCCTGACCAAAGCTGCCGATTTTAGCTCACTCGGGCCAACGGATCAGCACTGCAAAGCCCCCTTTTTGCCGGGACCCGCCATTGTCACGTCGTAAGCGGCATTCCCGACCCATGTCAGCGCCGCGCTCAAAGATCGAGGAGTGACAGCAGCCGCGGCAGCGCGGGGCCAGTAGGAAGAGCGTGCATCGGGGGATAGTTCACATCGATCAGATACAGACCCTCGGGTGGCGCAGTCACGCTCGCCACGGTTCGATCGCGTGCTTTGAGGAGGTCGCGAGTCCAGTCTTTGGGCTGCTCACCAGCGCCAATGTCCATGAGAACACCGGCGACGTTGCGCACCATGTGATGCAAAAAAGCGTTGGCCGCGATGTCGAGTGCAACGACGTCACCTCGTCGTGTGACCGTCAGGCGGTTGATCGTACGTACGGGTGAACGGGACTGGCAGTGGGCGGAGCGAAAGCTACTGAAGTCGTGCTCACCGACCAACGCCTGCCCGGCTTCACCCATGAGATCGGGATCAAGGTGGTGGCGGCGATCCCGCGTGATAGCGTTAGCAAAGAGGGCATGGCGCAATTCGCTCACGTCAATCAGATACAGATAGCGTCGACTGATTGCCGAGAATCTTGCGCTGAAGTCGTCGTTGACGGCGCGCGACCAGGTGATGCTGACCGAAGTCGGTAAGTTGGCGTTGACGCCGTAGATCCAGGCTCTGAGCGGACGCGCGGCATTCGTGTCAAAGTGCACAACCTGATGCGTGGCATGAACCCGGGCATCGGTTCTGCCAGCGCAGGTAACCCGAACCGCTTCATTGGCGACCTGCCCGATCGCTCGCTCAAGCTCGCCTTGTATCGTGGCAATGCCGGGCTGCTGGGCCTGAAAGCCATGAAATCGTGTGCCGTCGTAAGCTACGCCAAGTGCGACTCTCATCGCGGCTCGACCCTCATCGCGGCTCGAGCCTGATTACGGGCGGCTCGAACGTGCAATTGCTTTGGAAGCATTGACCGGTGAGGCCCTGTGCTATGGAGTCGGGCGTTTGTGCGCTGAACTGACGGGTTGACCGCTTCGTCGATGCGAAGACTCAGTCGATCTTCTCCAGCATCTCGTTCGCTTCCTGGATCTGCGATTCCGAACCACCCTTGATGACTTCCGCAAGCACGCCTTTCGCGCTGTCTCCGTCTCCCATATCGATGTATGCCCTGGCGAGATCCAGCTTCGTGCCTGCGTCCTCGTCTTCATCAAGATCGAGTGAGAGGTCGTCATCCAGGTTCAGATCAAGGTCGTCGTCACCCAGGTCGTCGTCACCCAGGTCAAGGTCGAGCGCGTCGTCATCATCGAGGTTCAGCGACAACTCGTCGTCATCGCCCGCCAGATCGAGCGACAAGCCGTCGTCATCGCTGTCTAGATCCAGCGACAGGTCACCATCCAGGTCAAGCTCGTCGGCATCGAGTTCCATGGTTGAACTGCTGTCGAGAGAGCCACTGGCATCGTCATCGAGTCCCAGATCGACGTCATCCAGATCTACATCATCCAGATCAAGATCAACCAGGTCAGCTGCTGTATCGAGCGCAAGACCGTCGCCTTTGTCATCGAGGCCGCGATCCAGGTCGAGATCATCGTCACCCATGTCGAGTTCAATCGCGCCATCGTCATCGTCGCTCTCCGTGAGCATCGACAGATCGCCGGCGTCATCGTCGAGGTTCAGGTTCAGCTCATCGTCGCCGGATGCGAGATCCAAATCCCCATCCAGGTCGCCATCCAGATTGAGGTCGAGATCCAGCTCGCCATCGCCATCGTCCGCACCAAGGACGAGATCAAGATCAAGCTCCTCGGCCCCGCTCAGGTCCGCACCGTCGTCGTCCATGTCAAGGTCAAGGTCAAGTTCGTCGTCACCGTTGAGAGAGCCCTCGAGATCAAGATCATCTTCCGCCGCCGGCTCATCAATCGCCACGATAGGTGCTGCAGCAATGATCGTGGCGTCGAACGAAGCTGCTGCACTCTCGGCGGCACCGGGAATCTTCGCCTGAAGCTGCCCGGCTTGTGCGATCGCTGCATCGTCACCCAGCTCTCTCAACTGTTCATATTGCAGATTGAACGCGATCGCGTCCTCGGTCTCGACATAGACTTCAAGCAGCTTGAGCTGCAGGTCCGCGCGATTGGGTTCTGCGTTTATTGCGTTCTGCAGGAAGGTCATCGCGTGTGCAAAGCGCCCATACGCAATATAGATTTCGGCCTCGCTGATGACGTCTGCAGTTTGCGGGGATACGTCTTCATTTTCGGCTTCGTCAATCTCGATCGAGTCAACGGCGACATCATCAAGCAGATCTTCGACGGGTTGTATGTCATCACGCGGTGTGATCGTAAAATTGTCTTCCTGAACCGGCGCTGTCTGCTGCCGGCGCCGAATGACGAACAGCCCTCCCGCAACTGCAAGGATGACCACAAGTCCTACGCCGCCAAGGACAATCGGGTTGGTCAACATTCCGCCGGTCGCTGGTGGTGGTGCGGGCGCAATCGGTGCCGCCGCATCCATCTCCTGCATCTTGATGAACCGCGCGCGGAGTTCAGCCAATTGATCGTCTTTGAGCTTAACTATTTCGTTCAGCGTCTCTACCTGACTCGCCAGGTCGCCGATTTTTACGTTGATTTCGGTATTTGCGCGGCGTGCGCGGTCCAGGTCTTCCATCGCGACTGCGAGCTCGTTCTCGAGTTCAGCGTTGGAACCGCTGTCCCCGGCCCGGCTGCCGCGGCTGTTGTCAGAGGCGAGCAGGCGAAGTTCGCCGTCGTCACTGTCGGTGCTGGGTGACCCACGTTCTCGCTGCCGACTTGCGTCCAGTTGCGCGACACGTTCCCGGCGCTGCGGACGCTCACTCCGGTTATAGAACTCATCGTTCTGTGCCTGCACCTCTTCGACGGCTTCATTGAAATCGTCCGCCCCAATCTCCTCCAGAGAAGGAATCCGCAACTGGTGCCCCGCCTTCAGCAGATTGATATTGCCGTTTATGAAGGCATCCGGGTTACCTCGCTGGAGTGCGAGCATCGTCTGCTGCACCGAGATGCTCGAATCAGGCCGCACCTCCAGCGCGATTGCCCAAAGCGTGTCGGCGGACGTCGTCATCCCATACTCATCGTCAGTAGCCTCCCTGCGGGCTTGCGCCCCTGATTGTGAGGTGGTTGATGAGGGGCGTGATGGTGTTGCGGCCGGTGGCATCCCCGCTTCACTCTGTGAGAGCGGCTGCACTCCCTCTTCGCCGAAGACGGGTGGGTCCAGCAGGACCGTATATTCGCGCAGGATGCGACCGCTCGGCCACAGGACTTCTACGATGAAATTCAGATACGGTTCAATGATTGGGTTGGTACTGGTCAGTTTGACAACCAGTTGTCCGGCTTCGTCTTCGACCACCGCGAAGCGCAGGCCTGTGAGGTGATATGCGCGTTCGACGCCAACGCGGTCGAAGTCGTCCTGGGACGCAAGGTTGGGTAACACTTCATCGATCGTCAGGTCGCGAGTGTTGGTCAGTACGATTGACGCACGAAACTCCTGATTCAATCCCGAGTCGAGATCAAGTTCGCCCAGACCGAGCCCGTACACATCTGTCGCGATGAGGGCTGCAAGCAGCAACGTGAGCCTTCGAATCATGTTCTACCCCTCACCACTCTCAAACTCACAGCCATGCTTTTATTCTTTGCCATGCCAACTCTTGTTCTTTGCCATGCCAACCCGCCAATCCGTCAGCGTTCGCGACGCTACCGACAGGGTCCGTCCCTCTTTTCAGAGCTAGCCTCTCTCATATCTGGCCCCCTCATATACGGCCTCACACTCAAACCCCGACCCCGATTTCCGAGGACACGGCCCGTGTCGCAATGCGACTCCAGATACGCATTCCCCTGACGGTCCTGTTCGCGGTCAGCCCGCACTTCCTGATCTTTTGTGGTGCACTCGCGCGGTGCCAAATGTACCACGTCGGTGCCGCACAGATTCTTACCGCTCCTGACCAAACAGCGACTTCGCCTCCCGCACCGCCGTTGCTTCCGCCACCGGACCTACAGCCCAACGCGCCTTGTTCTTGCGTGGATTCTCGGCAAAATTCTTGTCTGGAACGCTATCAGCTTGAAAGTTGCCGCAACGGAAGTGCGCACAAAGCACCGAGTCCGCAGGATTCTTGACATGTTTGATCGGGTGTTTCAAAGCTATAAATAGTCTGCAAAAGTGACGTAAGTATCGATTATTAAAGCTCTTTTAACAAAACTTCTGCGATTTGTACGCTATTGAGCGCCGCACCTTTGCGCACGTTGTCGGAAACTATCCAGAGGTCGAGACCCATCGGATGGGAAATATCTTCGCGAATTCTCCCCACGAGTACTGTGTCTTTCCCCGCAGCATCTTCGACGGGCGTGGGATAGCCGCCATCGGCAGCCACGTCAAGCAGTTGCACCCCAGGCGCGGCCGCCAGCAGCTCGCGTACTCGATCAACTCCGATTTTCTCACGCGTTTCGATGTGCACGGCCTCGGAGTGACCGAGAAACACGGGAACTCGCGCACAGGTTGGATTCACTGCAATGCGGTCGTCCTCGAAGATTTTCTGAGTCTCCCAAACCATCTTCATCTCCTCCAGCGTGTAGCCATTGTCCTGGAAGTCGCCGATGTGAGGGATCACGTTGAACGCAATCTGTTTCGTGAAGACCTCGACATCAAGGGGTTGGGCGTTGAGTAGTCTCGCGGTTTGACCCGCCAATACCTCCATCGCGTGCTTACCCGCCCCCGACACGGCCTGGTAAGACGCGACATTGATGCGAGCGATGCCAACCGCATCCTGAATCGGCTTGAGGGCAACCAGCATCTGAATGGTCGAGCAATTCGGATTGGCAATGATGTTGCGCTTGCGGAACTCCGGCAAACGGTGCCCGTTGACTTCGGGCACGATCAGTGGAATCTCGGGGTCCCGCCGAAAGTGCGATGTGTTGTCTATCACCACACAGCCGGCCTCGGCGGCTGTGGGGGCGTACTCGGCCGAGATGGACCCGCCGGCGGAGAAAAGACCAATCTGCGCCTTCGTGAAGTCGAAGGTCGCGAGATTCTGGACTGCGACGTTCGTCTCCTTGAACTGCAGGCGTGACCCCGCCGAGCGTTCGCTCGCCAGCGCATAGAGGTTTCGGACCGGAAAGTCTCGCTCCGCCAGAATCTCAAGAATGGCGGTACCGACAGCTCCGGTGGCGCCAACGACTGCGACATCAACCTGATCTACCATCGCCTTTCTCCTTAGTTCGAGCTTCATTTGCGCGCATCCTAAGAGCCGCATGAGGATAAAACAAATTCATTCATTTCATGTTTTGGATAAAGTAATGGAATCCAACCAGGTGGGAAACGGGTCCGGGGTGATGTTCAGGGAAGAGAAACTGAGTCAGTAACGAAACCAGTGAGGATACCCCGTGTCTTTGGATGTTGATGGCCTCAAAGCGTTTGTCGCGGCTGCTGACGCAAGTTCGTTCTCGCCAGCGGCTACACCTGACCCAGCCTGCCGTCAGCAAACGCATTGCCCTGCTCGAAGCCGACTTGTCCGCGCGTCTGTTTGATCGGGTGGGACAGCAGGTGCAGCTGACTGAAGCGGGCCATGCGCTGTTGCACAGAGCGCGGGGCATTTTGCAGCAGGTTGACGACACGCGCATCGCGATTGCCAACCTGACCGGCGAAGTAGCCGGCAAACTTTCATTGGCGACCAGTCATCACATTGGCGTTTGGCGGTTGCCGCCGTTGCTCAAGGCCGACAGCCTGCGCTATCCGGGCGTATCCCTCGACCTGCATTTCACGGATTCGGCGGTTGCCTATGATCAGGTCCTGTCAGGTGAGATGGAACTCGGGGTCGTCACCCTGTCGACGACAGAGGTCGACGGCATCGACGCCATCCGCTTGTGGCGTGATCCATTGTCGGTTGTCGTTTCGGCAGAACATCCTTTGGCGGCCGGGCCACCGATATCGCTTGAGCAACTGTCCCGACATCCTGCGATATTGCTGGACCTCTCGACGTTCACCGGCCGCATCGTGCGCATGCTGTTCGATGACCAGGCGCTCAGCCTCAACATCGCCATGTCCACGAACTATCTTGAGACCATCAAGATGCTGATCTCGATCGGTCTCGGCTGGAGCGTCCTGCCCATTTCAATGCTCGACGACGAGACGCCTACGATTGATGTCGGTCCGGGGAATCTGAGTCGTGATTTGGGCGCGATTTACCACCACGAACGCACGCTTTCAAACGCCGCGCGCGCATTTGTCGCACTTGCGTCGCAGTCGGCCTGATCAGATGCGGGGAGCAGTTACGGTGACGTCTCCGTTCTGCGCCCGTTGCCGCAGAAAGTGATCGGCCAGAACGATTGCCAGCATGGCCTCAGCGATGGGCGTCGCCCTTACGCCAACGCATGGGTCATGGCGACCGGTTGTCACCACTTCTGTCTCAGTGCCGTCGGTCGTAATAGTCCGGGCAGGCTGCGTAATGCTGGATGTGGGCTTGAGTGCCATGTGCGCAACGATGTCCTGGCCTGACGAGATGCCTCCCAGGACGCCGCCCGCGTTATTGCTTAGAAAGCCGCCCCTCGTCATCTCGTCCCTGTGCACACTGCCGCGTTGGCGGACGACATCAAAGCCGGCGCCGATTTCCACGCCTTTGACGGCGTTGATGCTCATCAGGGCCTTGGCGATCTCTGCGTCCAGCCGATCGAACACGGGTTCCCCGAGTCCGGGTGCGACGCCGCTCGCAACCACCGTGATCCGTGCCCCGATGGAATCGCCGTCGCGCCGAAGCTGATCAATCAGTGCTTCCATGAGTGGGACCTTGCTCGCGTCAGGACAGAAGAACGGGTTGTTCGGCACTTCGTCCCAGTCGATGCGCTCGGCAACAATGTCACCCATCTGAGCCAGGTAGCCGCGGATTTTGATGCCCTGGCCTGCCAGGAATTTGCGTGCAACGGCACCAGCGGCAACCCGCATCGCAGTTTCACGGGCTGACGCTCGTCCGCCGCCCCGATAGTCCCGGATGCCGTATTTGTGCAGGTACGTATAGTCTGCGTGGGCCGGGCGAAAGAGATCTTTGATCGCGGAATAGTCTTTTGACTTCTGGTCCTGATTGCGAATAAGCAGCCCGATCGAGGTTCCGGTCGTTACGCCTTCGAATACGCCGGACAGAATCTCCACAGTGTCCGGTTCCTGTCGCTGGGTTGTATAACGTGAGGATCCGGGGCGTCTTCGGTCAAGATCCGTTTGCAGGTCGGCCTCGGTGATGGGCAGTCCGGGCGGGCAACCATCGACAATGCAGCCGAGCGCCGGGCCATGGCTTTCGCCAAATGTGCTCACCCGAAAACAGGACCCGATTCCGCTTGCCGTCATGGTCGTCTGGCTCCGGCCCAAAAGACGGGATTATACGCGATACCCCCCGTACAGAGCCGATCTGAAGGGCGCGTTGCCTCGCGCCAGCATCTACCCCGTTGACGATCCCGTCCATGCCCCCCTTGACGGCCTTGCCGATGACGCGTTGGTGAAGAGGTGTGGGTACGCGAAAGCAGGCGCTGCGTCGATGAATCGGGGTTTACGCAGGCTGCGGTTATGCACTAGGGTACGCCCCTTTTTCGTGGATCATCAGGGTAGTCATGAGCCCCATGCAAGATGCATACAAGACCATAATCGAGCAAGTCGGCGAAGACCCTGATCGCGAGGGGCTGACCCGAACGCCGGAACGGGCGGCGAAGGCAATGGTCTTCCTCACCCGGGGCTACTCTCAGACGTTAACCCAGGTCGTCAACGATGCCTTGTTCGAGTCGGACACGAGCGAAATGATTGTTGTGCAGGACATCGAGCTCTACTCGCTGTGCGAGCACCACCTGCTCCCGTTCATCGGCAAATGTCACGTGGCATATATACCGACCGGCAAAGTGCTGGGACTCAGCAAGGTCGCGCGGATCGTCGACATGTTCGCACGGCGTCTGCAGATTCAGGAGAATCTGACCCGTCAAATTGCAGAAGCAATTCAGTCGGTCACCGAGGCCGCAGGGGTCAGCGTCATCATCGAAGCCAAGCACATGTGCATGATGATGCGCGGTGTTCAGAAGCAGAATTCCGCCATGAAGACGTCTGTGATGCTCGGCGACTTTCGGTCGAATCAGTCGACTCGCATGGAATTCCTCTCGCTCCTCGGCTAGTGCCTGTCCCAGGATTGCCATCCTGACAATTCTTTGGAGTCGGTTTGCAAGCAAACCTCGCACTCTCTTGCAGAGCGTTCTCTTGCAGAAAAGAGGCATGCCGAAAAT
This sequence comes from Gammaproteobacteria bacterium, assembly GCA_963693635.1. Lineage (GTDB taxonomy): Bacteria > Pseudomonadota > Gammaproteobacteria > Pseudomonadales > Azotimanducaceae > CAVOBC01. The sequence goes on from CAVOBC010000109.1 coordinate 12,528, forward strand.
GACGGTAGCATCCGTGCACAGCACGCGAGTGCTCGCCCCAGAGCGGAGTCCCGGGCAATATCCCGGCGTTTCCTGGACAGAGCCTTCACGGGGGGAAAACTAGTCTGAGCCTGCCCTCTGCGCGTCGCGCACAATAGGTGCCTCCTCGATTCGCACGGCCTCGATGAATGCAGACTTGCCTTCAACGGGCGCGAGCGGCCCGATGCCATGCGCACTGACCTGTTGTTCGCCGACCCCGCTTGCGATGAGGGTCGCGACCACGGCGTCAGCGAGTTGGTGCGACCGGCGCACCAACTCGTCGATCGACTCGCCGGAACCTGGAAGACGGCACACGACCGCGACGGCCAGGTCTGGTCGGTCGCGGAGCGCACGCGCGAGGATCGCCACATCCGTCGACAGCCCGGCTCTGGGGTCACCATCGAGCCTATAGGCACCCCGGTCTTCAAGCGCTGCCACCAAGACGGAGGGGGTCACGGTGCCTGTTTCTGCGAGCGGTGCTCCAAGGATCCGATCGA
>CAVOBC010000110.1:0-12881 GCA_963693635.1 Gammaproteobacteria bacterium
GCGGTAGATCCGGGGGACGTGATCCGCAGCAGGTCACACAGTTGTGAACCCACCTCGTCGCCAACCATTGCGCACAACTTTGCCTCGTAGTCCGCAATGCGAATGCTGGGATCCCGATAGTGGTCAGTGTTCTTGACCACGTGGCCCTTGCCCAATAGCAACGTGTGGCTGGCGACCTGGGTCGAGTTGAGCAGGTCACTGATGACCAACCGATCGTCGGCGACATCGACCCCCACCGTGCAGCGTTGGTATGCCATCGGCACTGAGTACTTATTGGCCCGAAACGAGATCAGCCCGGTCTTGTCCGCTTTGCGATGGCAAACCGCCAGGATCGGTTCAACGCCGATGTACGGCTTCATTGTCATGGGTTCCTTGTCCGCGTAGAGCGCGGCTGGAACCTCCCCGGTGGTACCGTGGACTCGCGGGTTGGCGACCTCGTCGAACCACCGTTGGCTGTGCCGCTGCAACGCCGACAAGTCGCTGTAGTCGTCGCCGTATAGACCGCCCTTCACGTACTTTACGCCCGCCTCAACCTTGCCTTTGCTCTCCGGGTCGTAGCCTTCGCAAGCGTGAACCGACAGGCCAACTTGGTTAGCGTACTGACGGAAACGATCGTTCAGCGTCAGCTCGCGGAACTCCTCGTTGATCACCACCAATTTGGCCTGATCGTAGACGCACTCTTCTGGGACCCTACCGAAGCACCGGAACGCCGCATCATGCATCTGAATGCAGCTATCGGTATTGATGGGCCGCAGGCTCAGGCTGAAGTGCATCAACCGCGAGAAGGACAACACAAACACCAGGAAGTAGACCGTGGTGACCTTGCCTGCGATCACGACATCGCGCAGTTCACCGCCGTCGACCTAGCACTGCACACCCGGCAGATCGTCTATGACCGGTTCGTAGTCGCGCATCTCCGCGTCTGTCACGAGCGGTCGGAGGCGCGTCAGGTAGCGCCGCAGACTACGTTCCGAGACGTCGTTTAAAGGATCCGGGAGGCAGCATTCTCGCACGTGTGAAAGAACCAATTAGCTGACGCGTTTGATCGACGTGTTCGAGAGGGGGCCCAACGAAAGAAGGGGAGCCTCTGGCTCCCCTTCTTTTCAACTATCCATGCTTACTGACGGAGATCGTCTTACTGACGTCGTCCGTCTCGCGTTGCTCTACTCGTCATCGTCGTCGTCATCATCCTCCGGGTCAGCACGCGGGCGATCAACCAGTTCGATGTAACACATGGGCGCTGCGTCGCCGGTCCTGAAACCAGCTTTGAGAATACGGGTATAGCCACCCGGACGCTCCTGGTAGCGAGGCCCAATCTCCGCGAACAACTTGCCGACCAGCGCCTTGCTGCCCATGCGCGAGAATGCCAGCCGACGATTGGCGACGGAATCTTCCTTCGCGAGCGTGATCAATGGTTCTGCCACGCGGCGCAGTTCCTTCGCCTTGGGCACCGTGGTCTTAATCACTTCCTGCTCGATCAAAGAACAGGCCATGTTGCGAAACATCGCTTTGCGATGCGAACTGGTTCTGTTGAGGTGCCGGCCGCTCTTGCGATGGCGCATTTCCGCTTCTCCTTCGGCAGCCATACGTCTACCGACGTTTAACTGCGTTCCTCTCGTACTCTCGTACTGACATGATGCCGGGTCAGCCGGTCATCGTTCGGGGACGTCCCCGGTGTAAATCAAGTCTGTCTGGAATCCGGCTAGCCGAGAACTCGCTCGTCACCGCGCAGACTTGCAGGCGGCCACTTTTCAAGGCGCATCCCCAGTGACAACCCGCGAGATGCAAGCACATCCTTGATTTCAGTCAGGGACTTCTTGCCGAGGTTCGGTGTCTTTAGCAACTCCACTTCGGTGCGACGAATCAGGTCACCAATGTAGTAAATGTTCTCTGCCTTAAGGCAGTTCGCCGACCGCACTGTCAGTTCGAGATCATCAACGGGTCGCAGGAGAATCGGATCGATCTCGTCCTCGCGCTCAACGACCTCGGGTTCCTTGTCACTTTCGAGGTCGACGAAGACCTCCACTTGCTGCTGCAGAATGGTTGCTGCGCGGCGAATCGCCTCTTCCGGATCAATCGTACCGTTAGTCTCCAGATCGATGATCAACTTGTCGAGGTCTGTACGCTGTTCGACCCGGGCACTGTCAACCTTGTAGGCAACGCGTCGCACGGGGCTGTAGGACGCATCAAGCAGAAGGTGTCCAATCGTACGCTGCTGCTCTTCGTCGTTGAGGCGCAGGTCGGCCGGCTCATAGCCCCGGCCGCGGCCTACCTTGGCCCGCAACTTAAGGCTGCCGGACTCGTTCAGGGTTGCAATCACATGGTCTGGATTAGCTATCTCGACGTCGTGGTCAGCCTGAAAATCTGAGACCGTCGCAACACCGGGACCCATCTTGTCGAGGGTCAGCTCGGCCTCGTCAGCGACGTTCAGCCGAACCGCGAGTCCCTTCAGGTTGAGAAGGATTTCGATCACGTCTTCCTGCACGCCCTCGAGGGTGCTGTATTCGTGCTGCACCCCTTCGATCTCTACCTCGGTGACAGCACAGCCAGGCATTGAAGACAGCAGAATTCGACGCAGCGCATTGCCGAGCGTGTGCCCGAAACCACGCTCAAGCGGCTCGAGAACCACAGTCGCCTGGGTGCTGCTGTGCTGCTCCACCTGGATATGCTTTGGCGTTAAGAATTCAAGTGATGAATGCGGCATTGATGACCTCATCAAAAATGAAAGGGTTGCGGCAAGGGTCGCCGTTTTACTTGGAATACAGCTCGACGATCAGGCTTTCGTTGATCTCGGCGGGCAGTTCCTCGCGCTCTGGAAGCGCGCGGAACGTCCCCTCCAGCTTGTCGGCATCGACCTCAACCCAACCGCTGGGTGCTCGTTGCGCAGAGAGCGCAAGCGCGCCCTGAATGCGCAGTTGCTCACGCGCCTTCTCCCTGATCGAGACGATGTCGCCAGGCGCAACCGAGAACGATGGGATGTTGGTCACCCGACCATTCACGAGAATGCTCTTGTGCGAAACCAGCTGACGGCATTCTGCGCGCGTCGAGCCGAACCCCATGCGGTAAACAACATTGTCGAGGCGTCGCTCAAGCAATCGCAGCAGGTTCTCACCCGTTGCACCCTTTTGGCGGTCAGCCTTCTTGTAGTAATTCCTAAACTGCTTCTCTAGCACGCCGTAGATTCGGCGCACTTTCTGCTTCTCACGCAGCTGGATCGCATAGTCAGATATGCGTGGCCGTCTGGCATTACCGTGCTGTCCGGGAGGGCTCTCCGCGCGGCACTTCGACTCAAGCGGTCGAACGCCACTCTTGAGAAAGAGGTCTGTACCCTCGCGGCGGGCGAGTTTGCATGTGGGACCGAGATATCTAGCCATTAGTGTGCTGCTCCTTTGAGTCTCAAACCCTGCGCTTCTTGGGCGGACGACAACCGTTGTGCGGAATCGGCGTGACGTCCGTGATGTTAGTAATGCGATAACCGACCGCATTCAGTGCCCGTACTGCAGCCTCACGGCCAGGCCCGGGTCCTTTGACGAAGACTTCAAGGTTTTGCAATCCGTAATCCTGGGCGGCGGTCCCTGCACGTTCCGCCGCAACCTGCGCTGCAAACGGGGTGCTCTTTCTGGCGCCACGGAAACCCGAACCACCGGCTGTTGCCCACGACAATGCACCACCCTGACGATCGGTAATCGTAATGATCGTGTTATTGAACGACGCATGAATATGCGCCAGTCCATCGATCACCTGGCGTTTGCCACGGCGTCTGGTCGGTACGACCGGCGCTTCTGTTGTTTCTGTCGATTCACTCATTTGACGTTTCTCAAAGCGGCCTTAACGGCCGTTGTTCGTTTGCGTCCCACTGATCACGCCAACCGGGACGCTGCTCTTGCCAGGCCCGCTCATCTCGCAGCGAGTCGCTGGCCGAAGCCAACCCCGGTGGGTTACCTGCGGATTGGCTTTTTCACGCCCTTGCGGGTGCGGGCGTTGTTCTTGGTGCCCTGGCCGCGCACCGGCAGCCCGCGCCGATGTCGGATGCCACGGTAACAACCGAGGTCGAGCAAGCGCTTGATGTTCAGCTGCTGCTCTCGCCGAAGGTCACCTTCAACGGTCAGCTTGCCGATCTCAGCCCGCAGCTTGTCGAGTTCTTCCTCGGTCAGCTCCTGGATCTTGGTACTCGGGTCGACGCTCGTTGCCACACACAGGTCGTTGGCGACCTTGCGTCCGACCCCAAAGATGTACGTGAGCGAGATGCCCGCATGTTTGTTGTCGGGGATATTGATTCCCGCTATTCGTGCCATAGGAAGCTCCTACCCTTGACGCTGCTTGTGGCGCGGCTCGCTACAAATCACACGAACCACTCCCTTCCGCCGGACGATGCGGCAATTGCGGCACATCCTCTTTACTGATGCTCTAACTTTCATAACTAGCCTGCTTTGCCCCGACCAAAATGTTGAAGATTTGATTTCTTCATTAACGATTCATACTGATGTGACATCAGATGCGTCTGCACCTGCGACATAAAGTCCATGACCACGACGACGACGATCAAGAGTGCCGTTCCACCCAACTGGAAAGTGATGTTGAACTGCACGATGAGAAACTGCGGCAAGAGACACACGCTCGTCATGTAGATCGACCCAAATAGCGTGAGTCGCGTGACGATGGTGTCCAGGTACTTGGCAGTCTGTTCGCCGGGCCGATACCCCGGAATAAAGCCGCCGCCTTTCTTCAGGTTCTCCGCCATCTCTTTCGGGCTGAACTGCAGCGCCGTATACCAGAAGCAGAAGAAGATGATGCCGGCAGAGAACAAAATCATGTTGAGCGGCTGGCCCGGCGCGATCTGCAAAGACAACTCCTGCAACCACTCCATACCAGGACTCTGCCCAAACCACTGGCCGAGCGACGATGGGAAGAGCAGCAGACTGCTCGCGAAGATCGCCGGGATGACCCCTGCCATGTTTACCTTGAGCGGCAACATCGACTGCTGGGCCGCGTATTGCTGCCGGCCCTGCTGTCTGCGCGCGTAATTGACTGATATCCGTCGTTGCCCGCGCTCCACGAACACAACGCCCGCCACAATCAACACGGCAATCGTACCGACTCCCAGTAGCACCAGAATAGAAACGTCGCCCTGGCGTGCTTGCTCGAAGGACTGCCCAAGCGCGCCGGGAAAGCCAGAGACGATACCCGCGAAAATCAGAATCGAGATGCCATTGCCGATACCCCGTTCAGTGACCTGCTCACCCAGCCACATCAGGAACATCGAGCCCGTCACGAACGTCGTGATTGCAACGAAATGAAACGACATCGAACCGGTGTAAGACAAACCCTGGGACGCGAGCCCGCTGCTCATCGCGAAGCCCTGAATCGTTGCGAGCACGAGCGTGCCGTAGCGAGCGTACTGTTGAATTTTGCGTCTGCCTGCCTCGCCCTCCTTGCGTAGCTGCTGCAATGAGGGCGTCGTCGCGACGACGAGTTGGGTAATAATCTGGGCAGAGATATACGGCATGATGCCAAGCGCAAAGATGCTCATGCGCTCCATCGCACCACCCGAGAACATATTGAACATATCAAGAATGCCGCCCTGATTTTGCTCAAAGAGGGCGCGCAAACGGTCCGGGTTGATACCCGGGACGGGGATGTGTGAGCCGATGCGATAGACCACAATCGCCAGCAGCACGTAAAACAGGCGATGACGGAGCTCAACGAGTCCGTCCCCGATTCCCGTGGGTGCTTTACCGCTTTGTGACAATACGCTGGTCATTCGACATTACTCATGAAGGGCAGCTTGGCGCCCGTTCTGTGATCTTTCCCCTGTCTCGTTCTTCTGGTTGCGTCTGCTCTCGTCGTCTATTGCTAATATTGCTAAGGCCCTAGGCCTCGACCTTGCCGCCAGCCGCTTCGATAGCCGCCTCGGCACCTTTCGATGCCCGGATTCCCTTAAGCGTCACTGCTCGGGAGATCGAACCGGACAACATGACCTTGGCCCGCTCCATCCGGTGGTTAATGACGTTAGCTTCACGCAGCACGTCCACCGTTATTTCCTCTGCCTCGAGGCTATTGATCTCGGACAATGTCACTTCGGCCGTGATGCGGGACAGGCGAGAGGTGAAACCGAACTTCGGCAGTCGCAGTTGCAGTGGCTGCTGGCCACCCTCGAAGCCGGGGCGAACGCGCCCGCCCGAACGGGATTTCTGCCCCTTGTGGCCACGACCACAGGTCTTGCCAAAGCCACTACCACCACCGCGCCCCACGCGCTTTCTGCTGCTGCGCGCACCGCGGGGTGATTTCAATTCATTCAGATTCATGTATTGCTCCATCAGCGGGGAGTGAGACGTGGCACCAACGTCGGCACTGGGTCATCTACTCCTCGACCTTCACCATGTAAGACACTTTGTCGATCATGCCCCGGACTTCCGGCGTATCGATGACCTCGACCGAATGGCGAATGCGCCTCAGCCCGAGACCCATCAAACAGCCCTTGTGTTTCGCGAGGCGACCGATCGCACTTCGCATCATCGTCACCTTGATTTTTTTCTGCTGTGCCATGCCTTCGCTCTGCTTTGCTTTGCCTCTACGGCCGCGTTTACGACCTTACTGTCTCTTGCCTGCGCCGATTCCCGGATTGCGATCAGTTGAGGATTTCCTCAACAGTCTTGCCACGCTTGTCCGCCATCATCTCCGGCGACTGCATCTCCTGCAGACCCTTGAACGTTGCTCGCAGAACATTGACGGGATTGGTTGAGCCGTAGCACTTGGCCAGTACATTCTGAACGCCTGCGACTTCAAGTACCGCACGCATGGTCTTGCCCGCGATAATCCCGGTACCTTCTGACGCCGGCTGCATGTAAACCCTGGATGAGCCATGCCGGGCCGTGACCGGGTACTGCAGCGTATTGCCATTCAACTCGACCTGAATCATGTTCCTGCGCGCGGCTTCCATCGCCTTTTGAATCGCGGCGGGCACTTCACGGGCTTTGCCTCGCCCGAAGCCAACGCGACCGTTACCATCGCCGACAACAGTCAATGCCGCAAAGCCAAAGATGCGGCCGCCTTTGACCACCTTCGACACCCGGCTGACCCCGCCCACAAGCTTCTCTTGCAGACCTTCTTCGTTGTCTTTCTTGTTGTTGTTGTATGCCATTACTCTCTCCTGCAGGATTCCTGAGACCCGGGCTCGCTGTATGCGGCCCGTGGTTTACGGATGCGACACTAAAATTGCAGCCCGCCTTCCCGCGCTGCGTCAGCCAGCGCTTTGACCCTGCCGTGATATTTGTAACCCGACCGATCAAACGCGACGCGTTCGATGCCGGCTGCCTTTGCCCGCTCTGCGATCAATTGCCCAACCTTAGTTGCACCCGCCACATTGCCGGTCGGCCCGGTCTTGAGCTCTTTTTCCACCGTCGACGCCGCCGCCGTCACCTTCTCGCCGTCTGCGCTCACAATCTGCGCGTAAATGTGTCGCGGCGATCTGTAGACACAGAGTCGGGGCACACCGAGATTGAGAATGTGCTTACGACCGCGCCGGGCACGTCGGAGTCTTGCCTGCTTCTTTTTCATCATTTCAATTACTTCTTCTTCGCTTCCTTGCGCTTAACGTGCTCGTTCTGATAGCGAACGCCCTTGCCTTTATAAGGCTCCGGGGGACGATAAGCGCGGATGTCCGCTGCAACCTGACCCACCAACTGTTTGTCAGTACCCTTCACCTGAATCTCTGTCTGACTCGGCGTTTCGATCTCAATGCCGTCAGGGACGTCGTAGACAACGGGGTGCGAGAAACCAAGCGTGAGATTCAGCTTTCGACCCTGGACCTGCGCCCGATAGCCGACACCCTGCAACTGCAGGCCCTTGGAGAAGCCGTTGCTCACGCCAACCACCATATTGTTGACCAAAGACCGATACGTGCCGGCCAGTGCCTTGGATTTCTTGTCGCTGCGCGTGGGAGCAAAGGTCAACTGACCTTCGCTGAGCTCAACAGCAACGGCGTCGGTAATATTGAGGCTGAGGTTGCCCAATCCGCCTTTCACGGCAACTTGCCCGGGGGTGACGGAAACTTCCACCCCGCTCGGGACAACTACCGGCTCTGATGCAATGCGTGACATAAGGTCTCCTAGAACACCGAACAGATCAGTTCGCCACCGACACCGGCGGTGCGCGCCGCGCGGTCGGTCATGAGGCCTTTATTCGTCGACAGGATGATGATACCGAGGCCGCCCCGAACGTCAGGAATGTCTCCGGCACCGCGATACTGACGAAGACCAGGACGACTCAGTCGCTTGATCTCCTCGATCACCGGCTTGTCATTGAAGTACTTCAGAACGAGCATCAGTGAGGACTTCTCTGTGTCCTCGGCACTGAAGTCCTCGATGTAGCCTTCAGCCTTCAAAACCTCTGCGATCGCGATCTTGGTCTTTGAGGAGGGCATGGACACATCGGTGAGCCCCACTCTCTGGGCGTTCCGAATCCGCGTCAACATGTCCGCGAGTGGATCTTGCATTGTCATATGATGAACCTTTACCAGCTAGCCTTGACCAGACCCGGCACATCGCCGCGCATGGCCGCTTCGCGAAGCTTGTTGCGACCGAGACCAAACCGACGATAGACCGCATGCGGCCGCCCGGTCAGACGACAGCGACGCTGCTTGCGCACAGGGCTCGCGTCTCGCGGGAGCTTCTGCAGTTTGATCTGGGCTTCCCAGCGATCCTCATCCGACGCGTTAAGGTCGCGAATGGTCGCTTTCAGCGCTGCACGCTTTACGGCGAATTTCTTCACCAGACGCGCTCGCTTGTTCTCCCTGTTGATCATCGAACTCTTGGCCATGTGTCCTCTCCAAACCTTCTGTCTGCGGAGCGCCGCGCTTGTCACGTCAGCATTCCGTCATTTGCGAGCCTGTCTCTTTTGTCCCTTGACTCCGTCCCTTTGGCAACGTCCCTTTCGTAACGACAGAGCAGCGCCTCTTTGTTAGTCGCCTCCCGGTGACGTCGCCGGGCAATCGTTGTTAGCTGGCTTCCCTGAATGGAAAGTTGAATGCTTTCAGCAACGCTCTGCCCTCATCGTCTGTTTTCGCCGTCGTCACGATGGCGATGTCGAGCCCTCGAATCTTGTCGATCTTGTCGTATTCGATCTCCGGAAAAACAATCTGCTCGGTGATGCCCATTGCAAAATTTCCGCGCCCGTCAAATGATCGCGGCGAAATTCCTCGGAAATCACGTTCCCTCGGGATTGCGATGTTGATCAAACGATCCAAAAACTCATACATGCGCGCACGACGCAGAGTCACCTTGCAACCGATCGGAAAGCCCTCGCGAACCTTAAAGCCTGCGATCGATTTGCGGGCATTGTTGGTCACCACTTTCTGGCCGGCAATCGCTTCCATGTCACCAACCGCAGCGTCGAGTTGTTTGCGGTCACCGATGGCTTCACCAACGCCCATGTTCAGTGTGATCTTGGTGATCCGCGGAATCTCCATAGCATTCTCAATGCTAAGTTCTTCCTTCAGCCTGGGCCTGATCTCGGTATCGTATTGTGTCTTGAGGTCGGTCATTTCTGTCTCAGTCTCAAACGCTAGGCGTCGATTTCGTCGCCGGTTGACTTATATATGCGGACACGTGCGCCGTCATCCAGCACCTTGAAACCGACGCGATCTGCCCGGTCGGTCTTGCGATTCACGATCGCAACATTGGAAATGTGAATTGGCGCTTCTTTCTCAATGATACCGCCGGGGCGGTTCAGATTGGGATTCGGTTTTGTATGACGTTTAACCATGTTGACGCCCGATACGTATAAGCGCTCGTCAGTCAACACACGCAAAATGCGGCCTCGCTTACCCTTGTCGCGTCCGGCGGTGACGACAATCTCGTCTTCTGTCTTGAGCTTTCTCATACGTCTTCTTTCACTTTCTACTCTGCCGTTAAACCCTGTTGCTACTCAGACCCTATGCTACTTAAACCCTTGCTACTTAAGCCACCCGAGGCTCAGAGGACTTCCGGCGCGAGGGACACAATGCGCATGAAGTTGTCGTTTCTGAGTTCCCGCGTCACCGGTCCAAAAATTCGAGTACCTATGGGCTGCTTCTGCGCATTCAATAGCACCGCTGCATTCGCGTCGAAGCGAATCACGGAACCATCTGGTCTCCGTACGCCCTTGCGCGTTCTGACTACGACCGCATCAAGAACCTGACCCTTGCGCACCCGACCACGTGGAATCGCCTCCTTGACGGTCACCTTGATGATGTCGCCAATACCGGCGTAGCGACGCTTTGATCCACCGAGCACCTTGATGCACATCACCCTACGGGCGCCGCTGTTGTCAGCAATATCCAGATATGTCTCTGACTGAATCATGTCTCTATTCTTCCAGTACGGCGCTAATCAGCGATTTAAGTGACGGCTTTGCGGTCGATGGACGCCAATTTCCAGGACTTCGTCCGGGAAATTGGCCGGGTCTCCACGATGGTGACCTGATCACCGGTCTGACACTGATTGTCGGCATCATGGGCATGAATCTTTTTTGAACGCTTGATGTACTTGCCGTACAGCGGATGCTTGACGCGACGCTCGACGAGAACCGTAATGGTCTTGTCCATACGATCACTTACGACCGTGCCGCTGACGCTTCGAGCTGACTTGCTAGCCTCACTCATCGTTAGCTTCTCGTTTCTTTTGGTTGATGACCGTCTTCACTCGCGCAATGTCTTTTTTTACTTCCGCCAACAGATGCACTTGTGCCAACTGGCCGGTTGACCGCTGCATGCGGAAGTTGAATCGGTCCTTCGACAGTTCCAGAAGCTGCGCTTCCAGTTCGTCGAGTGACTTGCCTCTTAATTCGCTAGCGTTCATAACGGCGGCTCTACATCAACGTTCGTTTGACGAAGGATGTCGCGAAGGGCAACTTCGCCGCAGCGAGACGAAACGCGTCGCGCGCGGTCTCTTCCGGCACACCTTCCATTTCATACAGCATCTTTCCTGGCTTGACCTGTGCAACCCAGTATTCGACGTTGCCCTTGCCCTTGCCCTGACGAACCTCAAGCGGCTTTTTCGTGATTGGCTTGTCCGGAAAAACACGAATCCAGATCTGTCCACCGCGACGGACACGGCGGGTCATTGCACGACGAGCAGCTTCAATCTGCCGCGCTGTCAAACGACCCCGCGTCGTCGCCTTAAGGCCGTATTCGCCAAAGCTCACGGTATTCCCGCGAGTCGCGAGACCACGGTTGCGGCCTTTCATCTGCTTTCGATACTTTGTTCGTTTCGGTTGTAGCATTGCTCTCTCTCAATCCCCTCGCCTGTTGCGTCCGGCCCCTGGTGCCGGGTCGTTACGCTGGTACGGGTTGATTGCCCTCCTCGCGTTGACCAAGGATCTCGCCCTTGAAGATCCACACTTTCACACCGAGGATGCCGTAGGTTGTCAACGCTTCCGCCGTGGCATAGTCGATGTCCGCCCGCAGCGTATGCAGCGGCACCCGTCCGTCATGGTAGACCTCAGAGCGTGCGATCTCCGCGCCACCCAGGCGACCTGCGACCCGCACCTTGATTCCCTCGGCGCCGAGACGCATCGCATTCTGCATCACGCGCTTCATGGCGCGACGAAACTGAACTCGACGCTCAAGTTGCTGTGCAACGTTCTGAGCAACCAGAAAAGCATCCAGCTCCGGCTTACGAATCTCTTCAATGTTGATGTGCACCGGGATGCCCATCAGCTTGGCGACCCCACGACGTAGCCGCTCAACATCTTCGCCTTTTTTGCCAATCACGATGCCGGGGCGCGCTGTGTAAATCGCGATTCGTGCAGTTTGAGCCGGACGTTCGATCTCGATGCGACTGACCGAGGCCTGCGACAGACGCTTGTGGATGTACTCGCGCACCATCATGTCGGTGTAGAGCATGTCCGCATAGGCTTCGCCGGACGCATACCAAACCGAGGTATGGTTCTTGACGATGCCGAGGCGCATGCCTGTCGGATGTACTTTCTGTCCCATGTGCTATCTCGTCGAATTCGTTTTAATGAGGCGCGCTTGCCGCCGTATCAGTATTCGGATCGTTATTCGTCCGCAACTGCCAGGGTTACGTGACACGTGCGTTTCAGGTTTCGGTCGCCACGCCCTTTCGCTCGCGGGCTCATCCGTTTCATCGTCAGCCCTTCATCGACGTAGATCGTTGAAATGGACAACTCGTCGACGTCAGCGCCTTCGTTGTGCTCCGCGTTCGCAATGGCCGATTCCAACAGTTTGCGCACAAGCACGGCTGCCTTCTTGGTACTGAAGTTCAATACATCGAGCGCCACGCCCACTGGCTTGCCGCGAACCTGATCTGCAACCAGGCGTACCTTCTGCGCGGATATCTTTGCGCCCTTGAGTTTTGCACCAACTTCCATCGCGTCAGCCTCGCTTAACGTCGCGCTTTTCGGTCCGCGGCATGGCCTCGGAACGTTCGGGTGATAGCAAACTCGCCAAGTTTGTGACCGACCATGTCTTCATTGACGAAGACCGGTACATGCTGTCTGCCGTTGTGGATTGCAATCGTCAAACCGACGAAGTCCGGCGTTATCAGCGAGCGACGCGACCAGGTCTTGATAGGTCGTCGATCGCTGCTGTCCGCGGCCTGCTCCACCTTCTTCATCAGATGCAGGTCTACAAACGGGCCTTTCTTCAAGCTGCGTGGCACTGTGCTCTCCCTTAAATCGTCTAACGTCGCGCGCCGCGACGGCGGACGATCATCTTGTCTGTTCGTTTGTTCTTGCGGGTCTTGAATCCCTTCGTGGGCACGCCCCATGGCGTCACCGGATGACGACCGCCCGAAGTCTTGCCTTCTCCGCCGCCATGCGGGTGATCGACCGGGTTCATGACGACACCGCGAACTGTCGGCCGCACACCGCGCCAGCGCTTG
>CAVOBC010000111.1:0-12845 GCA_963693635.1 Gammaproteobacteria bacterium
CGAGCACCGCGATATCGACGCGATACATAGTCACTTTGACATCGTCTGTGAACGTCAACCGGGTGCGTTTCTCGAGTGCAATCGAGTCACCGTGAAGCAGGCGATCGCCAACAACTGTGCCGTTGGTGCTGCAGTCCGTCAGCTGCAACATGCCGTGTTCGAGACTCAGGCGGCAATGTTGCCGTGATACCTGAGCGAGCGGAATCTGGATATCGCAAGCGGAGTCGCGCCCAATCGTGAGTGGCAAATTGCCATGCTTCAGAGAGAAATTGATACCACCGCTCAACTCCACCCGTGCAACGGGTAGACCGCGACCGGTTAGAAGGGGCTCAGGAACATTGGCCCCGACAACCGTGATGTCCTCCGGGTATTCGGGAATCGCAGACCCGGGTGCCAACTCGACCGGGGTAGCCAGTTCCGTCTCTTCCCCCAAGCGCTTACTTTGGTTCATTTTCACTAGCTCCCCCTCCCGGACGCCGTTTCTTCACTAGCGAACGAATTGTTCGAAAGGGACCACATGGGCCATACATGACGCCGGGTATGGAACTGTAGCGACTTGGGGCGGCTAAAACGTGATCCACTTCACGTTTTGGAAGACAAACGGCATTTTGCGCGCCGAAAAGCCGACAACCGATTCGACGCCGGCAGATTTTGCCCTGAGAACGCTTCTTTATTGACCCTCCACTGCCGGCACATCGACCAAAGAACACAGGACGCGCCGGGTAGCGGGAGGATCTGGCTATTGATGGCTTGCAACGCGAACGCGAAATTCATGGCTCGTAACGTACCCGTGACCTTCATGTATCGGTCTGGCGGGCTGCTTTGCGGCAGCCTTTCATGGACTAAGAGCGCTACCGCGAGTTCTGCGCGGCCGCGCGGTAACCTGGCACCGCAAGATGCCGCTAGCGATGGCTGAATTCACTCCCGTTCTTCAACATGTAAGCAGGACCATGGTCCCCGTGAATTGCTGAACTCGCGCCGTAGATGCGCTCCTTCATCGTGCGGTAAACATCACGGTTGGCACCAAGTCGCGCGAGCTCGGCAGCCCGCCGCATTGACATGCCCAGCAGGCTATCAAGGTCGCCGATTCCCTGCACAAATCCGGCCTCAAGGGCGTCCGGTCCGGTCCATCTGCGCGCCAACTGAACCGTTTCAAAGAACGCACTCATCGACATCTTGTGCCGGAAGAGCGCGAGTTCCGGGTCCGGTATGACCATCCCTAACTCCACCTCGTTGGCGCAGGCGAAGCCTCTGTCGGACCGCATAAAACGAACATCATGGGCTAACGCGATCATCAGTCCCGCCCCGAACGCGTGGCCGTTGATTGCGCAGACCGTGGGCATTGGAAAGGTAATGAGCCGTCCCGCGAGCGACATGAATTCCTGGCCGAAAACCTTGCGATCGCCGCCAGGATGGTCCTCGCCAGCCTGCTGCCACACGAGGTCCAGGCCATTTGAGAAGAACTTGGCGTCCGCTGAACGTGTGACCAGCGCCGCAGGGCCGGTCGACGCCTCGACCTCATCCAGCGCATTTGCGAACGCACGCACAAAGGTCGTGTTCCAGCGATTCTCGCCATCGCTCATCGTCAGGACAAAGACATCACCGTCACGCTTCAACTCGATCATCAGATCCTCCAAAGTGGGCCAGGGTCATCGCCATCGCTGCGAGGCAGTTGCACGTGAGCAGGTCAGCTAAGGGCGACCCGGTTCCGGCAGCCAGCAAGCCTTCTTCTGCAAACCTCGCTTCTCAAGAAAATGCGAGGTTTGTTTGCAAACCGACTCCCAAAAATTATCAGGAGGACAATTTTGGGACAGGAACGAGCTAGTCTGCCAGACCGGCCCGCTAAAGTATCTGGCCAAGGACCCATCGCTGGCGCAAGCCGCCGCGGCGTAAATCGTCCCCCATCGCCACCGACGAAATTTTGTCCAATTGCCTTCCCGGTGGCGCTAAGCGCGCGTTTCGCGCGCTCTCCGTCCAATGCCGTCGACCCTGGACACCAGGGCTTCGCAGCCGACTTCAGCGTCTCCACATTCGCCATCAACGGATCCCTTGGCACCAACGTGAAGCTGAACCTCGACCTCTTTACGCAAAATGCACGAGGCGGCCAGTTCCGCTAGGCAAAGAACACCCACATCCAGTCGACCGCTGGCATCCGCGTTCTGGGCGACCGATCCAGCGCCGCCAGCGTGCCGTCGCCAGCGACAGCAGCTCTGATGATCGGTGGTGTCGTTGCGTCAGGCATCGCACGCCGCCGACAACACAGAAAGGCTTCTTGTCCGGCGCGGTTACTTCTGGGTAACGGAGCCGGTTCTCGTTCAGGCCCGCTCCAATATCAGGCCGCTCGCACAACCCGGCACCGATCGTCCATGTTCGACCTTGCCGACACTGGTACGAAATGCGTCCACGCAGACGGCCCGAGTTTCGCAGCCGCGTACTATAAGAACGGCAAATGCATCTTCCGCCAGCAGGAAGGCCTTGCGAACGTTGAGCACCAGTCACCCATAACGCAGAAAACGGCCTTCAACCTCGGCTCTGTGTCCAAACACTTCACGGCGTTCGCGATCCTGCTGCTTGAGGACGCCGGTGAACTTGGCCTCGATGACCCGATCAGTCGCTACCTGCCCGACCACGAGGGCGGCAGGACGACACTTCAGGACCTGCTGAACCACGAGAGCCACTGGCTTGATTTCCCGCACTGGTTCTTCCTTGCGTTCCATTCGAGTACAAACTGTACGCCAACCCGGCACGACGGCTTCAATCTGGCCGCGGACATGGATTGTGTCTTTGCGCGCAATCTAAGGGGCGCGATCACCACGATGAGGGTAGGCACATTGAGGCTGCCCTTGCAGTCGTTCAGGCGCGTGCAGGACACTCCCGACAGCGCCCGGTGAGCCTTAGAACACGCAGAGCGCCCGGTACTCAACGCTGCGGCGGCCAAGGGCATCCGGCCCCTTGCTGCTATCAAAGAACGACGTATGCGGGCACGCAAGCGGGTGGTCTTTGCGCGAGTCATATTGCTTGAAGAGGATCGCCTCACCAGGCTCCATGTCGGCAAAGCAGTAGAAGCGGTGCCCGGGACCCGCGAGCGGCATCGTCGCGTAGCCGCCGTCTGGTTTATCGGTAAAGTGGTACTCCCGGAAGTCGTCGCCACCAACAGAGGCGCCGTCCACGACGCAAAGCTGGTTCTGCGTTGCGGGTCGTTCAATCGCTTCCCAGATGTTGAACCACGCGTAATGCCGGCCGCCCGCGCTGGAATCATCAACAAGCTCACCCGCAAGATTGCTGCCGGACCGCTCAAGCAGGGCTCGCTCGCGCATGGGCATTGGATGCAAGGGATAGTCGCAGTGCACATACCGCGAGTACGCACCTAAAAAGGTCTCAGGGTTCTCGGTTCGCACCTGATGACCCGACACGAATACCTCGGTCGCGCCGGTCGCGTCTTTCAACATCGGAATAATTTCACGGTGGTAGGCCGCTTTCACTTCGGCGTCGTCGAGGTAGTCCGTCACGGACGGCGCGTGGCGCTCGAATGTCATGCCATTGGTGCGTATGGCAACCGCGCCACCTGCGACTGCTTCCCGGCCGTCGCGGATGTCGACCTCGCACTTGATGGTATTTAAGTGGCGTGACTCGCGGGAATGTATGAACGCCCGGCCATCGCAGTGTCGCCAGGCTTCTGCGAGGTACCGCACTTCGGCTCGAATTGACGGGGCCATTTGTTTCTTTAACTCCCTTGCTCGTAAAGACCTGCTTGTAATGACTTGCTCGTAAAGACTTGCTTATAAACAATCGCCCGTAAAATAGAGTGCCCGCGGAAAGAAAGTGCCCAGGAATCGGTTGCAAGTTGCGCAGGACTCCGTTCCGCAGAACGTCGTAAAGCGAAAACGCAGCTTACGGGAAACTACCAGACCACCCAATCATACCCAACTCAAGCCGCGTACCCGGTCAACGCCCGATTTTTTGCGCGAAGTCCTTCCACAGCGCCTTCTCATCGACCGACGTGATCCACTCGAACGTATTGCTGGCATCGGGTCCATGATGAAATGACGTGTCTTCCTGAACGAACGGTCGCACGTGGCGCTCCTGACGGGTCATACCCAGCAGGTATGCGGTCACAATCTCGTCCCAGACCGGCCAGGCACCGGCATTGCCGGTCACGGCTTTGCAGAGCCCCGGACGTTTTTGCAGCCAACCGATAAGCACGTCGATCAGGTACTTGCCAGCCCCTCCGCCGTCGCCCATGACCTCGCGGGCAAGTTTCTCGGTCGCTTGCAGATGGGTCGTACAGGCGTCTGCAGGTCCGACCACAAGCGGCACCGTGCTCGACATGACGACCTGCCAGGCTTTGACGTCATTCTTCACATTGAACGGATCGGTTCCTGCCGGCCAGCCGTTGAAAGCCATGGCGACCACCTCAATGCGCTGCACAAGCGTGGGGTCAACTAGCAACGCCGAGGCCACATCCGTTATCGCACCGATCGCGAGTACTGTCAGGCGATTGTCTTCATCGTAAGTGCTGGCCTGCTCAAGAATGAAGTCCACGCCAGGGTTGACCAACGGTTCAGTGCTGCTGGCGAGCGCAACCCCCGACCCGGCGACGACGGAAACGTCCGCCCGGCGTACCTGCTGCAGCACCTCGCGGGAAACGCCGGCCGTGAATTCTGACGCGGGCTGCACAGGAGTTGGATGGACTCCGACATGCGTCGTCACGACCCCACAGAGGTCCAACTCGGGCGAGATCGCAAGATGCGCAATTGCCCATTGGTCATCCATCTCGGCACCGCAGTCGGTCGTCAGTAAACAAGGACGAGGCGTTTCATTCATGGTGATACTTATTTTTCTGATTTAGGGGCCAGGGTTGGTCCAGGTTGAGGGTTGGTTCAGGTTGAGGGTTGGTTCAGGTTGAGGGTTGAGTTTGATATGAAGGTGACACTTCGACCGGTCAGCCAACGATGACTCGCTGATCAATCTTTAACCAATCCGGCACCGAGAATTCGTGATTGTTGCAACAGTGTCAAAAGTGCGGCAAGAAAGCGACCTGCGGTCAAAGTGCGGACCCAGGGACCAGGAGCTTTGCTGGATTGAACCGGTACGGGTTGTGCTGCGGGTACTTTCTCGCCGGGGGCGCGTTTTCCCCAGGGCGTTTTAGCCCCAGAGTCTCTGCGTGCAGCGGACCTTCCGCCAGCCCTGATCGGTTGGCCCTTTGCAGCGTCGCTTGCTCTATATTGGCGCAAAAAGGAACCGTGCACGACGCCCATGTCAGAATCATCACCAGGGTCCACCGACACGCCACAAAGCCCAGGCTCAACTGCCCCAAAACGGCAGAGGCGTTGCGATGTCGACCAAGCTGGCGTTCGGGATCGGTTCAACCGCCGAGACGATCTCACTTTACAGCTACGCCGCGCTCGTCACGCTTTACTACAACCAGATCCTGGGCATGGAAATCTGGATGGCGGGGCTCGCGCCATCCCTCGCGATCATCGCCTGTCCGAAAAAAGCAAAGCCAGGCGCCGTCGATCCTGACACAATCTGGTGGATGGGTCTTGTCGACTCGCCGATGACGATATTACCGGGACTGATCGCAGCCTGTTTCTATGCACGCTATCGGATCAACAGGGCGAGTTTCGAAGCCACCCAGGCATCCCTGAAGGACCGGCAGAAACCTGCCTGATAGTCAGCACACTGCAGGATGCACCGACATTTTCTGCAAGAAAATGCGAGGTTTTCTGGCAAACCAACCCCCAGGAATTGTCAGTCGATAAACGTTGTCCAGGTCGCAAGTGGTTCACGATCACTCACAAGGGTATTGACGGGCGCATCCGGGTTCGCATGCCCGATGGCAACACCGCAGAACAACATCAGCTCCTCGGGCGCGTGCACGAAATCTGCAACCGTGTCCGGCCGGGACGCCCATGCCTCCTGGGGGCAGGTGTCGAGACCGGCTTCCTGCGCAAGCAGCATGAAACTCTGCAGAAACATGCCGAGGTCTGACCACTGTGGCGGTCCCATGATGCGATCCACGAAGCAGAATATAGCCGCAGGGGCGCCAAAGCAGTCATAGTTACGCACTAGATGCGCAAAGCGCGCAGGCTTGTCGTCACGCGGAATGCCAAGCAGGGCGTACATGTCCTCACCCACCTTGAAGCGACTCGACCGGTAGGGCTCTTTGAGCGAGGCCGGGTAGACCGCATACGCAGGCGTTTCTCGCTCGGTACGAGATGACACGTGTCCCCGGAACCGCGACATTGCATCCTCGTTAATCACGTAGATGCGCCAAGGCTGCACGTTGCCGCCACTCGGTGCACGCGCAGCGTCATTTAGCAGATCTGCAATGGTCTCGTTGCTAACGGGCGTTTCGAGGAAATTTCTGATCGTCTTGCGCGCGTACATGGCATCTTTAACATTCATGCGTTCGTTACCTTACTTTTGTTGCCTTACTTTGTTGCTTGACTGCCGCCGACACTGCGTCTCTTTTACGGAAAAAGGGATGTACTGGTCCTATTGACGATTCCGGCCAGCTAGCCCAACCACTTGCCGTCATCCTCTCCCGGCCCGTGCGGCGCGCGGCGAGGGTTCATGCTGTCGCCGTTGATGCGGAACCCGATACCCGGCAAGCGAACGGGCGTGTCTCCGCTGCCCACGGTCATATCGGTGAGCAATCCCCTCGCGTCCGGCTGGCCTTCTTCGATCACCTGTCCGATGGAGCGAACACAACTCGCGGGGACGCCCGCGCCATCGAGCGCGGCCTCCCACTCCGGCGCGGTCCGCGACAGGAACGCCTCGTTGATCTTCTTGCGTAATGCATCTTGATTTTTGCGCCGGGTCGCCGGGTCAGACCAGCGCTCGTCATCTGCCCATTCCTCGGAGCCCAACACTTTGACGAGATTACGAAACTGGCGTTCGTTGTTCGCTGCCAGCATGATCAGACTGCCATCGGCGGTTGCATAACATCCAGACGACGGCGCACGGCTTGCAGCCTCGTTGCCGAGTTTGGGCATTTCCCTGCCCGTAGTCGCCGTGGACACAAGGTTGTTCGCCATCAAATTGAGTGCAGTGTCCAGCATCGCCACATCCACGACTTGCGGCTTGCCGGTGCGATCGAGTTCGCGCAGCGCCGCCATGACCGCGAATGCGGCATTGAGGCCGGTCGCATAGTCGATATACGGTGCACCCACCTTCACCGGGCCCATCTCGTCCGTGCCGGTGGTCTGCATGATCCCCGACATCGCCTGGACGACGTGATCGTAAGCAGGACGGTGGCCGATCGGGCCGACTTCGCCGTACGCCGAGATCGAGCAATAGACAAGTCGCGGGTTGATCGCCTGCAACGCAGCGACGCCGAAGCCGAGGCGCTCTGCGACGCCGGGCCGATAATTCTGTACAAAGACGTCTGCGTCCCTGATCAGTTGCAGCACCCGGTCGACGGCATCCGGGTCTTTCAAATCAGCTTCAACGCAGTCTTTGTCGGCATTCTGGGTGCAAAAACCCAACCCCAGGCCCTGGTCGTTCAACTCCGGGATGGGGCCCCCAAAACGCGTCAACTCGCCACCGGGTGGCTCGACCTTGATGACCTGCGCGCCCAACAACGCCAGTTGGTACGTGCAGTAAGGTCCAGCAAGGACCTGGGTCAGGTCGACGATCCGTATTCCGTCGAGGGGTGTGGGGCGGGACATCGGTGCGTGCATCTCCTCAGGTTCAGGTCAGGTTTGTTTCGATTGGCCTGGATTGGTCTGGATTGATGGTTCAGGTATGAACCATCGCCTGGCCACGGTCGGGCGAGACAACTCCGAAATCCGGTCTGGTCAGCGACTTCCGTTTTCAGGAAGACCCCCGGTCAGGGGTACCAGGCCGGCAAGTATAAGCGTATTGGCACATCGAGATGGCGTTGTACGCGCCCAGAACCAGGTTCCCAGGACAGGAACGAGCTCTATCAGGCTGCTGAAAAAGCAGCCTGATAGAGCGATGCATGGATTTCACGTTCGAACCCGACGCCAACGGAGACGCGGCCGACCCCGAAGTGCGACAGATCGCGATGGACGGCGTGCAGTTCCATCCCACCAACTATGCATGCCAGCCGTTTTTGGTCGGGGCCGATTGCGTCGGGACGTCGGAGTCGATCAACAACTTCCCACTCGACCCTGGCTGGATGTGGTTGCCATCCCGGTCGTGTCCACGGTCAGCGACACGCCCCCGAACGGACTGGCAACCATCCGCTACGAGGCGGTCAACTTCACCGGCGAATACGTGAATCACTGCCACATTCTCGGTCACGCAGACCGGGGCATGATGCAGAACGTACAAGCGACGTGCACCAACGGCAACTGGGGCGTCCCGACCGCCGACGGCAGCGCCGAATGCCTTAACCCGGTGATCGAACCCGCGCCAATCTGCGAGTAGTCACACCGGACAGACACAAGGCGGTTGTTCGACAGAGCGCCGGCGCCGGACATCGACCCGCCAGGCGCCGAGGCCGCCGGACACCACGCACGGATTGCTTTAGCATCTGCCTGACACATCGCGCCAGGTGAGAAAGCGAAATGGTGACAACAGAGTGGAATCTGGTCTACGGCACCGGCGCCGGCCGCGACTTGCACGGCGATCTCTATCGACCCGCGGAACCGAACGGGGCCGCGGTTCTCATGATCCACGGCGGCGGCTGGCAGAGCGGCAGCAAGGACATGATCACGCCCCAGGCCGAAGTCCTGGCAGAACTCGGCTTTACCTGCATGGCCTGTGAGTACCGTCTGGTCGGGGAATCGGCCTGGCCCGCACAAATCCACGACGTCAAAGCGGCGATGCGATGGCTCCGCGCCAACGCCGCTGATCTGAGCGTCGACCCTGCACGCATCGGTGTATCCGGCAACTCGGCCGGGGGACATCTTGCGCTGTTGCTCGCTGGCACCGTGGGCGACGCCGAATTCGAGGGCGTTGGCGGCAACCCCGGTGTCGCCAACGACGTCGCAGCCGTCATCGCTGTCTATCCATGCGTCGGCTTCTATGTCGGCGAGCGCACATCCGGGACCAACGACGCCACCTCGATTCTCGGTGAGAACCCGGACCCCGCCGCTGCGGCCAAAGCCAGCCCCATAAACCACGTCAGCGCGGACTTTCCACCTACGTTCTTCCTGCACGGCAACGGCGACAAGGTCGTGCCGGTGTCAGCCAGCATTAACATGTACAACGCCATCACCGCCACCGGGGCGCTGGCAGAGATGCACATTTACTCGGAAGAGCCCCACGCGTGGGCGCGCTGGCCGGCCTGGGTGTCACCCACGATGAGCGAGGCTGGTGTGTTTCTTGAACGGTATCTGCTCACCGGGCATCGCTACGGTGAACCGCAGGCCCCGTACTGACTCCGGTGTGGCAACTGCATCTCGCAAACGCCGGTTAATCCGATGAACGATGCGGTCAACGATCGAGCCACGGCTACACTGACCGACCTGTGGCGAACCGTCGGCGGCGACGCCAATGCCCTCAATGCCATCACACTCACTGGCGACGACCCGGTCCTGCCTGGCATCTTCCGTGTTGGCGAACTCGCTCTGGCGTCAATCGGTGCGGCCGGACTCGCGGCCGCAGAGCTACACCGCCTGCGGACCGGCCAACAGCAAACGGTGAGTGTCGATGCGACGGACGCGGTAGTCGCGTTTCGCGGAGAGCGCTACCTGCTCATTGATGGCAAACCACCACCCAGTCCCTGGGGCAATGTCTCGGGCTACTACCCCGCCTCTGACGGCGCTCTGGTGCAACTACACGCCAACTTTGTACATCACGAGGCCGGATTCCGGCAACTTCTGGAATGCCCGGCCGATGGTGCGGATGCGATCCGCAAGGCAGTCAGCGCGTGGGGTGGTCAGCAACTGGAAGATGCAGCGATTGCTCGGGGCCTGCCGGCCGGAATGCTACGTTCGCGCGAAGCCTGGTTGGCAACCGATCAGGCGCAGGCACTCTCCGCTCTGCCACTGATCGAAATCGAGCGCGTGGCTGACAGTCCGCCGGAAGCCCTGCCACCCGCGTCGCGGCCGCTCGGCGGCGTCAAGGTGCTGGACCTCACTCGGATCATTGCCGGTCCGGTCGGCGGACGCACTCTCGCCGCGCACGGCGCCGACGTGCTGCGACTGGCATCCCCCAGCCTGCCTTTTCTGCCGCACTTGTGGCTCGATCTCGCGCGCGGCAAGCGCTCGGCGCACCTCGATCTCAAGACTGATGCCGGCGTGCGCGCGATGACGGCGCTCGTCCGCGATGCGGATATCTTCATGCAGGCATACCGGCCGCACGCTCTCGCGCAACTCGGCTTTGGTGTCGCCGACGTTCAGCGGATTCGTCCTGGCGCGATCTACATCTCGCTCTCTGCATTCGGTCACACCGGTCCATGGGCCGATCGACGAGGCTTCGACTCGCTCGTGCAGACGGTGTCCGGGATCGGCCAGGCTGGGGCCGCTGCCGCTGACCGCGAGGGCACCCGTCCGCTGCCCTGCCAGGCACTTGACCACGCGACCGGTTACCTCGCCGCGCTCGCTGCCACGTGTGCGGTCAAGCGACGAGCGATCGAGGGTGGTAGCTACGCGGTGCGCATCTCGCTTGCCCAGACCAGCAACTGGCTATGGAGCCTCGGCACGGTCAACGGCATAGACACGCCCGACCTCAAGCTGGCAGACATCGAGCACCGCCTTGAGGTCCGTACGACATCTCACGGCGAGATCAAAGCCATAGCCCCCGCCGAAAGGCTGAGCGCAACCCCTGCCCACTATGTGCGCGATGCATCCCTGCTGGGGGCCGATGCAGCGTCATTTTGACCGTCCGCGCTACCGCAAGGGCACGCCTCAAAGAAGGAACAAGAGAAGCTCGGTGACGTGATGTGACGAAGCGTTCAGCTCGTATCATCCTCCTGATATCAATTGCATCGCTCGTGATCGGCGCGTGGGAACTCGCGATAACCCGCCTTGCCTCGCTCGCGTTCTATTTCGAAGTGACCTACCTTGCCCTCGCCGTCAGTCTGCTCGCGTTGGGGCTCGGCGCAATTTTCGCGCGACACCACTTGACCGGCATACGACTGACGACAGTACTGGGCGCGACCGCGCTAACCATGCCGCCCATCTGGTTGCTCATTTCGCGCTTTGACATCGCTTGGGTCACGCTGCTGTTCGCGGTGCCTTTCTTCGGCTTCGGGGTCGCCTCGACGATTGCGTGGCACGAGATCGGGCAAGCCGGACACCGGCGATGGCTCTACTGCGGCGAGATGTTGGGTGCTGTCACCGGGCTCGTCATCGCGGGTCCTCTGGTGCTGCCCTTCATGGCAGTTAATCTTCTCGGCGACTTCGGATCGTTGACCCATATGCGTCAACTCGCCATCACCGACGGCGTGGTTGAGCATCGGCATCGGACGAGCGCGTACGCGCGAACGGATCTCATGCGCACGAAAGCTGACCCCGACATCGTCTATCTCTTCACGGACGCCATGTTTGTGACCCGCGCAGTTCGGTGGGACGGCCAGTCGACGAACTTTGAGGGCAAGCGCGTCGAAGCGCTCACCCATCTCAAGCGCCTGGCCCTGCGCAGCGGGCCGACCGGACGCGTTCTATTGCTGGGCGCCGGCGCCGGCTTCGATGCGGCCATCAGCCTGCAGGAAGGTGCGTCAGTCATCGACGCGGTTGAGGTCAATGCCGAAACTATCGCATTTGCTCGCGAACTTGAGCCCTGGACCGGAAGCGTTCTCAGCCACCCATCCGTCAACGTCCATATACAGGAAGCCCGGCGTTTTGTCGCGTCGACCTACTATAAGTGGGACCACATTGGCCTCTCTCTGCTCCAGACCAACCCGGCGAGCGGTCGGGCTCGCAGCCACGTTGACGCACGGGTTCTGACCGCCGAGGCACTCACGGCTTATCTGTCCCGACTGACGGACGACGGACTACTCGCCATCATCCAGAACACGCCCCTGCTGAACGAACGCACGTGTGCAAGCCTGCTCGGCGCAACGGGCGGTGACGTCTCACGGATTGCAGCGTTTGAGCTCGCGACGGATGACTCCCATCCGTTCCGCTTTCTGCTGCTGGCACGAAACACACCTTTCAGCGACGCAGACCGCGCGCGCCAGGCCATGCTCGCGACATCGGTACAGGCGAGATCCGCCTCGCTGCCGTGCGATCCGTCTGCGCAACGGGGAATGATAAAGCCGGCGACAGACGACCGACCGTATCTTTTCGTAAGCGCGCCGCGGGCGCTTGCGCACGGTTCTGTCGCCGCGACAATCGCGCTCCTCGCGCTTGCCTTCCTGCTGCTTCGACCACGAGCAGGACGATTTTCGGGCGCTGCTGCAGGGATTGTGGGGGGCGTCGTCATGGCCGTGCAGGTGCTTGTGATCTACCGCGCGCAGACCGCCGTCGGCCTGCCGACGCTCGCAACAAGTCTGGGGCTCGCGAGCGTGCTGGGCGGCGCCGGCGGCGGGGTGCTCATCGTGGGTTCGCACCCCACTATCGCGGGCAATCTTCGCAATGCCACCATCGCCGCCCTTACCGGGGTGCTTGGACTCGCCGTATTCGGCGGCCCCATCGCCGACATCTGCGCGGGATTGCCGTTGCCCGCCGCCGCATCGATCATCACAGCGTTCGCGTTCGTCGTCGCGCTGCCCCTCGGGCTGCCGTTTCTGGCGCTCATCGAACAGGTCACGCTTATCGAACAGGGCACGCTTATCGAACAGGGCACGCTTATCGAACAGGGCACGCGTATCGAACAGGGCACGCGTATCGAACAGGGCACGCGTATCGAACAGGGCACGCGTATCGAACAGGGCACGCGTATCGAACAGGGCTCGATCACCAGGGACGGCGTCCGCATCGACGGCC
>CAVOBC010000112.1:0-12815 GCA_963693635.1 Gammaproteobacteria bacterium
CTGGCAATCGCAACAAGTCCGGGTGACCATCCCACTGGATTCGGCTAAAGGGAAACACTAAGCAATGACTGATCTCGATCTTTGTTATGAAACGGCACAAGTGCTAGCCCGCCACATCAAGGCGGGCGAGTATAGGCAGCATTAACGCCCCTTCCTGCCACAACCTACTATCAACACTTGGCCGCTATCAATAGTGGAGCGCGGTTAAGCTCCGCCATCAATCACTATAAATAGGCTAGATGCGGCGGGCCCGTCTGGACTCAGAATGGAGCAAGGTCGCGCCGTGTGAAACGCCGGAGGCAGGCGATCTGGCGGTGATCGATCGTCTGATCAAGCAGCTGAACACCTGGCCACCAGAAACCGGGCGACCATAAGATCGAGGTGGCCGCCGCCGCCATTCTTGTATACGGTGATCTCGCCAGCACCGCTACGCCCGGCGTGCTCGCCGCGAACGAGGCTGAAGTTGTTCGCGAGAATGTCGTTGGGCTTCAAGGCGCCGCTTTCGAGCGCCGAGGTGATCTCACCGCAGTCGCGGGTAGCACTCCAGGGTGAGTCGGTAAACACCGAACCGCGCACAATGGCTGCCTCGTCGCACTCGTGCATGTCCTGGCGGTAGCTGCCGACGAGGTCGAGGTGTGCGCCGGGTTGCAACCATGCGCCTTTTACCAGCGGCTCGGTTGCCATTGTCGCGCAAGAGATCAGATCGGCTTGCCGGGTTGCCGCTTCCAGATCCTCCGTTGCTTCGATACTGATGCCATCCAGCTTCAAGGTGCTGGCGAGCTTGCGGGCGCGCTCGAAACTACGGTTCCAGATATGCACCTGCTTGATGCTCGGGCGCATCGACAGGTGTGCCTGGATGAGATGGGGAGCGAGGGCGCCGGCGCCGACCATGAGCATGCTCGCGGGTTCGGGGTTCGCCAGCAGGCTGGTGCCCAAGGCAGAGTTCGCTGCTGTCTTACGCAGAGTGAGCGCGGCGCCATCAATGCAGGCCATGGGTTCGCCCGTCGAGCCGTCGAACAACACATACACCCCCTGTACCGAAGGCAGCCCACTCCCGTTGTACTCATTGTCCGGAAACACCGTGACCAGCTTGGCGCCGAGCGCCTGGTCTTTTTGCCAGGCGGGCAGGGCGAGAAAGTGCGCCGTGTCTCCGGTGGCGGTGGGTTTTTGTGAAACCGCTGACGGCACCAGTTCGACGTCGCTCTTGTGGGCCTCGGCGAGCGTATGAACGAGCGAAGGGTAGTCGAGTAACTGATGAACCTGGCTGGCATCGATGAGTTGCATTCGGGACCTTCGGGAGCGCGCGGGAATTGGGATGATACTACGAATGCGGTCGATGGTAGCGATTTGCTCGCGGACAACCGCGACGCCATCACGGCGCAGCAGGCTGACGCCCCTCGGTCGGGGCGCCCGACGCGCCGGCTGCCGGCATAAATACTGGCGGCACCGTGCGCAGGTCTGCGAGCGGAATATGGCAGCGGATGGCGTGTCCGGTCGCGGCCGGGCGCAGCGGCGGGGCGACGTCGTCGCACACATCTCCCGCAAGCTTGCGCGGGCAGCGCGAGGCGAATCCGCAACCGCTGGACTGCAACAACAGACTCGGCGCTTCGCCGCGCAACTCGATTCGGCGTTGCACGATCGTCGGGTCGGTGACCGGCATCGCCGCGAGCAGTGTTTCGGTATAGGGGTGATACGGAGGCGCGAAAACCGCGTCGGCCGAACCGATTTCGACGATCTCGCCGGCATGCATGACGATCACGCGGTCGGCGATATATCGGACGATGCCGAGATCGTGGGAAATGAATAGAAGTGCCGTGTGGTAAGCCTCCTGCATGGCGAGCAGCAACTCGATGATCGCGGTCTTCACCGATGTATCGAGCGCGGAAATCGGTTCATCGGCGATGACGATCGATGGGCGGCCAGCGAAGGCGCGCGCAATCGCGACGCGCTGCTTCTGCCCGCCAGACAACTGCGACGGCAGCATGTTAGCAACCTCCGCAGGCAGGCGCACCAGGGCGAGCAGTTTGCGCATCTCGAGAGCGCATTGATTGCGTGAGCCGAAGTCTCCCAACCGCGCCAGCGCGCGCTTGAGCATGGCGCCGACGGTCCAGGCTGGATTGAGCGTGCTGTCCGGATTTTGAAAGATCATCTGCACGGCACGAATCTGGTCGCCGCTGCGATGACGTGTCTCGAGTCGGCCAACATCCATGTCACCGAGCATCACCTTGCCTGCGGTGGCTACTTCCAGCCCGATCAAGATGCGCCCAAGCGTGGACTTGCCCGACCCAGACTCGCCGACAACGGCGAGCGTCTCTCCGGCCAGGAGCGCACAGGACAGGTTGTGATTGGCCACGATTTTACGTCCATCAGGGAGGTCAAACCGCTTGGTTAGTGAATCGACGCGCAATACCGGCTGATTTACTGCACCGTGTGGCGGCGGTGGCGCGAGCGCAGGGGCCAGAGGATCGGTATCAACGGTCGGAGAATCATCCGGTCGGACACAACGCACGAGATGCGCAGACCCGGAGGCGACAGGGCCAAGGTCGGGATTGGCTGTGTCGCAAAGCCCGGTGCGCGCACGCTCGCAGCGCGGTAGAAACGTGCACGCGCACGGTGTCGCGCTCAATCGCGCCACTTGACCGCCGATGGCGTGGAGGCGTTGTACATGCTTATTGCCGTTGAGCCGCGGCAGGCAGGCAAGCAGACCTCTCGTGTAGGGATGGCGCGGGTCCGAGAACAATGTCTGCGCCGGCGCCTCCTCAACGATCTGGCCACCATACATTACGCCAACACGGCCGCAGACCCGGCGCACCAACGCGAGATTGTGCGAGATGAACAGGGCAGTCGTGCCATGCGCACGCTGCATCTCGACCAGCAGGTCGACAATTTCGCGCTCTACGGTGACGTCCAACGCGGACGTCGGTTCGTCAAGCAGTAGTAGTTCGGGCCGGGCGAGGAATGCCATCGAGATGACCACGCGTTGCTGCTGGCCGCCGGAAAGTTGATAAGGGTAGCGCCGAAGAATCGTCTCGGGGTCGGCCAGGCGCACGTCGCGCAGGCTGTCGAGCACACGACGACGCGCCGCCCCTGGACTCGCACCGTCGTGGTGCGTCAGCACTTCAATAAGTTGCACGCCAATACGCTTGGTGGGGTTCAACGCCGTGGCCGGATCCTGATAGATCATGGCGATCCGACTGCCGCGCAGCCCTCGTAGATCGCGTTGTGATATCGCTGCGAGGTCGATGCCATTGAAATGAAGCGAGCCGGCAGCGATGCGACCGTGCCGGCCCAGATGTCGCATGATCGCCATCGCCACGCTGGACTTTCCTGAGCCCGACTCGCCCACGAGTCCATAGGTCTCGCCGCGCTGCAGTGTGAGCGACAGTCCCGCAACCGCCACCACATCCGGGCCATCTACGGTGTAGCGAACGTCCAGATCAGCGATATTCAGTACTGGCGCGATCATGGACTCTCAGGCACGCGACTGGAGGTCCTGCAGACCATCGGCCAGCAGGTTGAAGCCGAGCACCAGCGTCACGATGGCCAGGCAGGGAAGCAGCGCCATGTGCGGGAATACGATCAGCATCGGTGTCCCCTCGCGCACCATGCCGCCCCAGTCCGGATCGGGTGGCGGCAGTCCGAGCCCGAGAAATCCCAGCACGCCAATCGCGATAATCGTGTAGCCCATGCGCATGCACGCATCGACAATCAGCATGCCGCGCGCATTGGGCAGGATTTCCGCCGCCATGATGAAGATCGCGCTTTCGCCGCGGGTTTGAGCCGCCGCGATGTAATCGTTGGTCTTCAGATCGAGGGTCAACCCGCGCGTGAGGCGCGCGATCCCCGGGGCCGCAACGAGAACGACCGCCGCTACGATGTTGGCTTGCGACGGTCCAACCGTCGAGATCAGTACGACGTACATGACGATTTTCGGGAAAGACAGCAGCACGTCACCCGTTCGGCTGATCACGTCGTCGATCCAGCCCCCGTAGTATCCGGCGGTCAATCCCAGTGATATGCCCACCAGATACGCCGCGATCAGCGCCAGCGGCGCGAGCGTCAGTACCGGCCGCGCGCCCCATATGATCCGCGACAGGAGGTCGCGCTTGAGGGAGTCCGCGCCCAACCAGTGATGCATCGACGGCATCATATCGATGGCCGTCACGTGCTGCGCGGTCGGCGAATAGGGTGCGAGCAACGGTGCGCAGGCGGCGACGATCACCCAGCTGAAAATCAGCGCCAGGCCGACTAACGCAACGGGCGACCGGGCGATTGCCCGCCAGCGCGGCGCTCGCGACGGCACCCCTGTCGCGAAGGTATCGAACTGCAACGTATCCAGCCCGCCCGGCGCGGGTCGACCGATGTCGCTCACAAGCGGATCCGCGGATTGAGCAGCATGTACCCGATGTCGCCGATAAACTGCGTCAGTGTAGCCAGGAAGACGGCAACCAGCGTCGCCGCCTCGATGACCGCGATATCGCCGAACAGCGCGGCCTCGAGCAGCAGGCGCCCGATGCCGGGATAAGCGAAGACGACCTCGGTGACCACTACGCCGCTCAGCAGCCAGTTCACCTGTAGCAGGATTACTGTGAACGGTGCGATCATGGCGTTGCGAAATGCGTGGCCGAATATGACTGAGCGTGGCGGCAGGCCTTTCAGGATCGCGGTTCGAATATAGGGCGTCGCCAGAACCTCGACGAAGGCAGTGCGTACGAAACGTGCCACGTAGGCCGTGACGAACAGAGCGAGCACCGCCACCGGCAGGATGAACTGGATGTAGACCGGCCAGCGCCCGCTGGGCAGCAACGGACTGGTGCCAGGCAACCAACCGAGCGTGACGACGAGGATGCTGACCAGAATGACGCCAGACGCGAATTCGGGCACCGAGGCAAGTACCGTTCCGAGGACAGTGACTGCGCGATCAACCACGCTGCCTTCGTTGATCGCGGCAACCATGCCCATGGCAAGCGCAAGGGGTATGATGACGGCCACGGCGAGTGCAGCGAGCAGGAGCGAGTTCCCAAGTCGCTCCCACAATACGTCGGAAACCGGTTGTTTCATCTGCGTTGAAAAGCCGAAATTCCCGAAATACCGCTCGCCTCGCTGGTCCCGAAAGCCGAGCTTCAACGCCGGGTCGCCGAGTGGGTCGGCGACAACGCCGGTGAGCACGCCTAACCAGCGGACGTAGCGCAGCATCAACGGATCATCCAGATGCAGGCTCTCGTACAACATTTGCACCTGCTCGGTGGAGGCAAAGGGGCCGAGCATCTTGCGCGCAACCGTACCGGGCGACGACTCGACGAGAACGAAAACGAGAAATGACGCCGCGAGAAGTGTCACGATCGTCTGGCCGAGGCGACGAACGACAAATCGTAACAAAGAGCTGGACCTCCTGAGGATGGGCCGCCACGCGACGCGTGGCGGCCATGCGGGTTAGCCTGGCCTTCAGGTCTCCAACCAGACGTCCTTGTACCAATAGTAGTTCGTCGGATGCATCGTGAAATTCTTCACGCGCTTGTGGTACGCGCTGAAGATCGAGCGGAATACCGGCTGAATGATCGGCCCATCTTCCAGCAGAATGGTTTGCAACTTGCCCATTGCCGCCTTGCGTTCGTTGATGTCCAGTTTGCCTTCGGCCTCGATGAGCAGCCTGTCGAATTGCGGGTTCGAATAGCCGGACTCGTTCCACGACGCACCCGTGCGGAAACACAAGCCCAGCAACATGATACCGAGCGGGCGGTGATTCCAATCCGTGAAGCCGACCGGAACCTTCTTCCAGACTTCCCAATATTGCGTCGATGGAACCGGGTTCATCTTGATTCGAATGCCGGCCTCTCGCCATTGCTCGACCATTGACTGCACTACCTGGCTTTCCCATGCCGGCGCGGACTTCAGGTACACCTCCGAATCGATGCCGTTGGGGTACCCGGCCTCGGCCAGCAGTTTCTTCGCCGCCCCGGGATCGTATTGCAAAGCGGGTATCGGCCCGTAGTCCGGATGCGACTTGGAGACGAGGTGGTGCTCGCCGACACTGCCGAGTCCGGCGATGCCGAGATCGAGGACCGACTTGCAGTCAATCGCCAGCCGCATCGCCTTACGTACGCGCGGGTCGTCGAAAGGCTTGGCCTCAGGGCGCACCCGCACCGCGCCGGTATTCGCGGTCTGGGCCTCGTAGACGTTGACGTCTTTGAGTGTCTTGACCGCGTCGAGCGAGGAATTGTCGACGGCCGGCCAGGCGTCGATCTGGCCGGCCGCGAGAGCCGCCATGGCGGCCGAAGCGTTGTCACCAAGATCGAGGAACTCGAGCGTCTGCACGTGCGGCGCCCCCCCCCAGTAGCTGGGGCGCGCTTGCATAACGGCCCGCTTACCCTGTTCGTAACTGACCAGCTGGTAGGATCCGGTGAAGTTCGCCCCGACCTTGAATTCGCCACCGTCCGCCGGGTCCAGCATAAAGAGCTGATGGTGGAAAAGGTGCTCGGGCACAGCCAGGTTCGGCACCTTGGCGTTCAACCGAACGGTGTAGTCGTCGACCTTCTCGATCGCATTGGCGTCCCACAGACGCCGACTGAACTTGGCCTTGCCCTTGTCGTCCACTTCGCCGGTGTCATAACGTTCCAGTAGATAGCCCGCCATCAGCCCGACAGTGGCGGAACCGGTCTTCGGGTCGAGCGCGCGTTTGAGGTTCCAGATGACGTCGTCGGCGATGAGAGGACGCCCACTGTGCCATTTCGCATCACGGCGGATGCGCAGCGTCCAGGTCTTGAGATCGGGGCTAGCTTCCCATTTCTCGAGCAGCAGTGGGCGGGTGACATTGTCGATACCCGTCAAGGTCAGGTACTCCAGGGACTGGCGTATGAACGCCCCCTGGCCCCAGCTGTAAGTATGCGGATCCTTAATGTCGCCGAGCCGCGCGGCTATGCGCAGCGTGCCACCTTTACGCGGCGTTTGCGCGAGGGCGGATGAGATCAGCCCGGGACTAATGCCCGCGATTGAATAGGCCGCGCCGGCCGACATCCCCAGCAAGGTCGCGGTTCGCAGGAAATCGCGCCGACCGATTCGACGACTTTCCAGTTGTGCGTACAAAGATTTCAAATAGGGGTGGGTCTTATCTCGTTCAGACATATCATTCTCCCGAGTGGGCCCGGATTTCGCCGTGATTGGTTTTTCGTTCAATACGGCCGTCAGGGCGGTGCGCGTGGCCATATTTGCTTGCCGGGCCAAGCAATGGCCGTTCGTTCGGAGCGTTTGTCGTGCGCATCGCTCGCCGACTCAGTATACCGCACGAAACTCGAAGTGTGGCCGGTCCTGAGG
Organism: Gammaproteobacteria bacterium; assembly: GCA_963693635.1. Lineage (GTDB taxonomy): Bacteria > Pseudomonadota > Gammaproteobacteria > Pseudomonadales > Azotimanducaceae > CAVOBC01. Next base: position 7,312 of record CAVOBC010000112.1, read on the forward strand.
TCCAGCCAGGGCCACCTCATCAAAACTGGGGATAGTCCTTGTAAACCATACTTTCTGTGATCTCATTCGTTCACAGGTGCACACCATGGTACTGGCTAACGAACTTCGGTCTTTTTTCGACCACTTCGATAATCTTGACGACCCGCGTGTCGAACGTACTCGATAGTATCCCTTGCCCGAAATTCTGTTCACCACCTTTTGCGGGGTCGCTGCCGGTTGCGAGGGTTGGAATGAAATCGAAGCCTTCGCCAAAGAACGTATCGATTTCTTGCAACAACACCTGGTTTTTGAAAACGGTGCTCCTAGTGACGATACCCTGCGTCGCGTCTTTCGCGCTCTGGATCTCGAGCAATTCCAGGCCTGTTTTTCAGCTTACTTCCGCCAATGGTGCGGCCCTTCTGAACAGCGATCCATCGCCATTGATGGCAAAGCCCTACGCGGCAGCCGAGGCGGTGATAAACGAGCGCTGCACATGGTCAGCGCTTTTGTCAGCCAATCTCGAATCGTGCTCGCTCAGCGACAAGTGTCTGACAAATCAAACGAAATAACCGCTATTCCCGAACTTCTAAAACTGCTCGATTTGCGCGGCGCAACCATCAGCATCGATGCCATGGGGTGTCAACACGCTATCGCCAAGGACATTGTGGACGGTGGCGCAGATTTTGTTCTTGGACTCAAGGGCAGCCAAAGCTCACTGCACGAAGACGTTGTCACCTTGTTCGACAAGCCACCCGAGGGCTTCCAGTTTTCTACTCATGAAGAGGTGGATAAAGGCCACGGACGTGTCGAACAACGACGTACTATCGTTTGTGAGCAGCTCAGTTGGTTGCATTAGCGACACCTGAACTGGACTTGTATTGGCAGCGTGATTAAGGTTGAGTTACAACGCCACATCGATGAACAATGTAGTGAGGAGGTTCGCTATTACATTGCCAGCTTCTCAGCCGATGCGGCCCGATCCCACGCCGCGGTACGTAACCACTGGGCGATAGAAAACGGATTGCATTGGGTGCTCGACATGAGTTTCGGAGAAGATCAGAGTCGAATACGCAAAGGCCATGCAGTGGCCAACATGGCAGTGATACGCCATACTGTGATCAACGCACTGAACTCGATCAAGGAAAAAAGACAAAGTATCAAAATGTTACGCAAAAAAGCGAGCTGGCGTACCGACGCTTTGGCAAAAAACAATCGCTGCTATCGACTAGATGAGGTGGCCCTGAGGTCCAGCAGCAGGCGCAGCATTGGCCGGCCGGCCGGCACGCTCGGTCTACGCCGCCGATTCCCGAAGACACGAACGCCGTCGAAACTATGTCCACAAGCGTATGTTTGTTGCACATCGAGAGTCGATCCGGTAAATCACCACAACGGAAGTTTTCGAACAACAGGTGACGGAAGAAACACTGATAATCAAAGTTTCTCAGGAGTAGAAGGATGAATGCTGAATATGCCGACTGCTATCAGGTCGATATTTCCGAGCAGCACGTTCATGGCTATCAGAGCGCATATGAGGCGCTGAGATCCTGATGGATCCTGTACGTACCGATCCACTGCTGGAGCCGTACCAGCTTGGTGGCTTGAGTCTGAGAAATCGGATCATGTCGACAGCGCACGCGTGCGGTCTGGGCGACGAGAACCACATGCCGGGTGAAACCTACCAGCGATATCATGTGGAGAAGGCGAGGGGCGGGCTTGCTCTGACAATGTTCGGCGGCTCGTCTTATATCGATGCGGATTCGCTGTGGGCGTCGGGCCAGCTGAACATGTCCACAGACGCCGTCATCCCCTATCTGCAGCAGCTTGCCGAACGGGTTCATGATGAAGGTGCGGCGACCATGATCCAGATCACGCATCTTGGTCGTCGAGCGCAAGCCAATACGCAGCATTGGATGTCGCCAATCGCACCTTCGATCGTTCGCGAAACAGGCCACCGCTCGATCCCGCGTGAGATGGACCGCCACGATATCGATCGCGTGGTCAGGTTATTCGGCCAAGCGGCGCTCAGGGCGAAAGAAGGTGGTCTTGACGGTTTGGAAACGATGACCCAGGGTCATCTGATCGGCCAGTTCTTTTCACCTGTCACGAACAAGCGCACCGACGAATTTGGCGGCAGTCTCGAACATCGATGCCGATTCGGCCTGATGGTTTACGAGGAAATTCGCAAACGTGTCGGAGGTGATTTCATCGTCGGGATGCGCTTCGGATTGGATGAAAGCGCGATAGGTGGTTCAGATTATGAAGAGTCGCTGGCTATTGCACGCCTGTTCGAAAAGGCGGGATTGCTCGATTTCATCAACGTAAATTACGGTCGGATCGATACCGAGCTGGCACTCGCCAACGAGTCCATGCCCGGCATGGCAGTGCCGACCGCGCCGTGGCTCGAAAAGGCCGGCGCCTTCAAACGTGAAGTCGGCTTGCCTGTATTTCACGCCGCGAAGATTTCGGATATCGCGACTGCGCGCTATGCGATTCGCGAAGGGTTGCTCGACATGGTGGCAATGACGCGGGCCCATATCGCCGATCCACAAATCGTCACCAAGCTGGCGCGTGGCGACGAACAACGTATTCGACCTTGTGTCGGTGCCTCGCACTGTATGGGAGAGAATCGGCCGACCTGCCTGCACAACCCCGCCGCGGGAAGGGAACGTTTCTGGCCGCAGGAGACGAAGCGGACGGACGGCCCTATCCGCAAGGTCGTTGTTGTCGGTGGCGGTCCTGCCGGGCTGGAAGCCGCGCGTATTTCTGCTGAACGAGGACATCAGGTCGTGCTATTCGAGGCGGCCGATCGGCTTGGCGGGCAACTCACGCTTGCGGCGAAGGCCAGTTGGCGCCAGGACCTTGCAGGAATCATAGATTGGCGCGCTAACGAGGTGGAGCATCTCGGCGTTGATATGCGTCTCAACGCCTATGCCGAGCGTGACGATGTACTCGCTGAGTCCCCGGATGTCGTAATTGTCGCAACCGGTGGAATTCCTGATCCAGGTTGGATTGAGGGGGCGGAGCTATGCGTCAGTCCATGGGATGTGATTTCCGGTCAGGCGAAACTCGGAGACACTACGATCGTCTATGACGGTACGGGCCGGCATGTCGCGCCGATTATCAGTGAGATCGCGATGGATGCCGGTGTCGATCTCAGCTATGTGATGCTGGACGATCTGCCGGCCAAAGAGCAAGCCTATGCAGAGCGTGTTATCTGGCGAAAGCGTTTTGCGGAAATGGGGATCACGCCGCGCACCGACTACATGTTAAGAGCGATTCAAGCGATCGGAAACGCATTGGCGGCGACGTTCGTTCACGAGCTGACTGGTGAAACCTTGTGTTTGCAAGCGGAAACAATCGTGGTTGAGAACGGCACTATTCCGGCGGACGAAGTGTTTCACGAATTTCGCGCGTTTTCCTCCAACAATGGTGTTCTCGATATGGATGCATTTGTGGAAGGACTTGCACAACCTGCTTTGCATGACGAAGGATTCGCGCTTTTCCGTATTGGGGATGCGGTCTCCAGCCGCGATGTGGCCGCTGCTCTGTTTGATGCGCTGAGACTTTGCAGCCATTTGTAGTGTTCACCTGCTCGGAACACTGAGTTCGCATAGAGGGTAGAGGTCAAAATGGGCAAGACACTTCATCGTCGGCAAGCGCAACAGTTGGCCTGAGTTCTTACCGCAGTTCCAATACTCTGCCGCCGTGGCCAACAAGCCGCACGGCGCCCGACCGGCCAAACTGCTTTTCCGGCGCGGGGATGCCATGTCCGCGTGCCTCGGCAGGGCGAATGTCTGTTACTGCTCCCAGAGCCCGTGCTGTAACGGGTCATTGCACATCATTCTCGAGCGGCTCTTGGAAACTGAAAGGCGCGGCTCAGAGCAAGCGACGCTGCGGTTGGCGCGCGCTCGTCGACCGCTGGCATTCGGGATCGCGCAACATGGCGATAATCTGTGTCTGGCCCGTAATGTAACCACGCGGCTCGACGATTACGTTCTCACCGATCAAGCGGTGCAGGGCCGGCAGGCGATGAAACGGTACGCTCGGGAATAAATTATGCCAGTAACTAATTTAAATTGAGGACGATCGCCATGCTTTGTCCAACCGCTTAATAGCCCGGCTGCAAAGGCGCCATTGTCACCACCACCTGAGATTGACAAAAAAGAAACTTTTTCAGGCGGTTTCGGAGGACGATCGCCTCTTTGAAGCGCATCAAAATCAGCAATAAACCGGTCGTGCCCTTTTTTGGTAGAAAAATTATAGCGAACGCCAGGTACGCCAACGACCTCAGCTTCACTAATACCTGAGTCGGGAACGCTCCTCTCTCTTTTAAGCGATTTAAGAGAGCTGCAGCCAGATAAAAAAACACTAAGAAACTGAAAACTAAAAGCTGCCTGTATTTTTTTTCATTTAGGGCTAGAGCCTTAGATTAGTTGTCGGTACTGGTGTCACTGGCACCGCCGCGGGACAGTATATCTACGCACACCATTGTAGCGACTGCCCGAAGTGTTACAAGTCGCTAATCGCTCGTGAGACTGGGCCAGATAGTAAGTCGGTTTTGTGTCGCAGACTGACTACTGCTTTGTTTAAGAGCGCCGCATCACCAGCACTCAACCAGCGCGGCCCTAATGTTTATCAGGACGCTGGAACCTGACTTCCCCTTTAGGATGAAGTTCTCATCAAAGTTTCTTTTGGTATTTATCTTGATTTTCCTTAACCCCCCCCTGAGGAGAGCAAATTGAACGAGATGATCGGTCAGTTGGGTAACCGGTATACCGGTGCCATCGCAGACACACTCGATGAACTCGGTTATCACAACCAGTATCTGCCGTCGGACATCCAGCCGCTCGCGGATTCGATGAAAGTGGCAGGACCTGTTTATCCCGTTCTGGGCAAGCGACGACACTACGATGACGGAGTCGACCCGAGATATCGCCAGATGGACATGATGGACGCGATACCCAGCGGCGCGGGGATTATCGCCGAACCCGGCAACGAGTCTTTTGCGGCCCACTGGGGTGAACTGATGACCAATACGGCTCTGCAGTGGGGCGCAAAAGGAATCGTGATCAACGGCGGGCTTCGTGACAGTCTGCAGATTCTGGACGTTGGGTTTCCGGTTTTCCGCAAGTATCACTCGCCATTGACTGCAACCTACCGTTGGAACATCGACAGTTTTGACATACCGATCAAGGTAAGTAATGTCACCATTGAGCCAGGCGATTATGTCCTGGGTGATATTGACGGTGTACTGATCATTCCACAGGCGATTATCCAAGAGGTCGTTGAGCAGACCGTGGCGGTAGCAACTAAGGAAGACGTGGTTCGTGCGAGTCTGCAGGACGGTGGGAACATCAGAGAACTCTTCGAGGAATACAAAGTATTCTAAAATGCGTATAACACCTCTCTAGTCGTCGTCACCGTTCCGGTAGGCACGAATGCGGCGATAGATCAAAATGCTACACCACACCACAGCGGCAGTGATCACGAGACCAAAGTTTAAAATCAAAACGAATGACCAGATG
>CAVOBC010000113.1:0-12811 GCA_963693635.1 Gammaproteobacteria bacterium
CGGACCCCTGCTGAACGCGGGCCCGGTCATCAAGGTGAACGCAAACCAGCGGTACGCGACCAACAGCGAAACCTCAGCGTTTTTCCGCTCCTTGAGCCGAGCAGCGGGGGTTGCGTGCCAGTCATTTGTCACACGCAGTGACATGGCCTGCGGCAGCACCATCGGCCCAATCACCGCCGCGGCAATCGGCGTGCGAACCCTTGATGTCGGCGTGCCGACGTTTGCGATGCACTCAATCCGGGAACTCGCTGGCGCCGCAGACGCGCACAACCTGCACCGCGTACTGACACGCTTCTACCAGCACGAGGGCCCACTCGGGGTCGACTGAGCGCAGGACGAGCGACCTCTAAGAGGCTGCTGAAAAAGAGGCTACTGGAAAGCAACCTCTCGGACCGATCATGGTTTTCCCATTCACTGCGCAAGCCGTGAATAACCCGACTTCACCTTCGCTGCGCGAGCCGTGAATAGCCCAACTTCACGTTCGCTTCGCCAGCCGTGAATAGCCCAACTTCACGTTCGCTTCGCCAGCCGTGAATAGCCTCAGCCGGCCTGGCTCAGCGGGAGGTCATAGAGTTCGATCACATTGTCACGCGTGATGCGCTGGCGATCGGCCTCATCAACGCCGTTAAAGATCTCGTCCAGCACATCGAGCGAGCACGGCCACGTCGAGTCCACGTGCGGGTAGTCCGAGCCCCACATCATGTTCGGCAGACCAATCATCTCCCGGGTCAGTATCGCGGGCCTGTCATCTTCGATTGTGCAGTAGAACTGTCGCTGCCATACCTCGTGTGGGCGCTCACCCGTAAAGTCGTTGGCGCCAAACTTGGACTCTCGCTGCAGTCCCTGATCAACCCGGTCCAGCCAGTGCGCGATCCAGCCGCCATTAAATTCACTGACGACGAACTTGAGTTGGGGATGGCGCTCCGCGACACCGCGACACATGAGATCCACCAGCGTGCGTTGAATCGTTCCGGTCGGCCCGCTCGCATAATCCATGACGGCATCCCGGTTGACTGCCTTGGCCCGGTACTGCGGGGGCACATAAGCGTTCGTGCCCACATGCATCGAGAGCGGAAAGTTCGCCTCCTCTGCGAGCGACCAGATGGGCTCATAGGCGAGATCCGTGTACGGACAGTCCGGTGGCGCGGAACACGGGATGCAGCCACCTTTATACCCAAGCTCGATCACGCGTCGCATTTCCGCGACCGCGGCGTCCGGATCCTGCACCGGTATCGCGGCGAGTCCATATAGGCGTCCGTCCGCCGCAGCCGCGTAGTCATGCAGCCAGTCGTTGTAGTTTTTCTGGCACGCAACAAGCAGGTCGGTATTCTCGAATGCAAAGAGGCCAAAGAAACCGGGGTAGAGGAACTCAGCATCGATGCCGTCCACATCCTGATCGTCATGCCGATGCGCGCCATCGCGAATGCCAGGGCGCAAGCCATCGTAGCCCCTGGCCATGATCGCGACGATATCCGGGTCGCCCCAGTTCTCGACCTCCGGTTTGTGTCCCGGCCTGCGCTCGACCTTGACGCCATCTCGCAAGCGTAATCCTGCGGTACCGATGCGCTTGCGGATGCCGCGCGGCCCCTTTGACGGGATGACGATCGCGTCATCTGCCGTGCCCGCGTGCATCACACGGGGCGCATCGTCGCCGAATCGTTCGGGTAAACCGATGAAGACATCAGCCGCCTCCATCACATGAGAATCTGCAGAAATAGGCTTCATCGATTCGCCTCCTCAGGCCTTCACTGTCGGATTTGTCAGTTGTGCAACAGCGGCACGACTATGCGTACAACATGCACTACAAAACAGGCACGCGTCATAAACAGAACAGGCACACTTGCCGCTCACGACCGCGAGCAACAGCGTAGCAGAGACTCGCGGCACATGCGCGGATGCAAGGATGGCTCTTGCCAGTGGGACCTGATCCCCTCAGGCCGCCTCCTCGTCACGTGATCCGCCAGGACGAGCATGGTATGTTGGCCGCACCTTTGGGACGACTAGGTGGAGACGTTTATGCAAACGCTTACCGCAGAGCAACGACAACAAATTGAAGTAAACGGCTATTTGCATCTGCCGCAGGTTTTCGAGCCCGAGGAAGTCGCGTTCTTCAGCGACGAAATCGACCGCATCCGCAAAGTCCCTGGCTTCGAACCGGACCCCGCCCAGCATTTGCCGATCGGTCATTACAGCTGGATTGATGGCGCGAAAGACCAGGACCCGGGCGGCTTCATGGATCGGCGTGATCTGCTGCCGTACGGCAAACCATTCGTCGACCTCATCGACCGCGAAGGTATTTTCGATCTCATTGTCGACATCATGGGGCCCTACGTCCTCTTCAGTATGAGCCAGGCAATCGTGCGCCAGGCAGGTTCCAAATTCCCGGGCTACACCCACACCGACGGCGGCGAAGCGTTGCGCGAAATTCGTGTCACCGAAACCAGCCGGCCCCTGGCCATGAAGGCGATGTATTTCCTCTCGGATGTCGACCAGCCGGACAGTGGCAATCTGACAGTTTTTCCGGGCAGTCACATGCGGCCGATCCCGATCTCGACGATGGACGCGCCTGCCGTTACGCCCTACTCGCCCGGCGCGGCTCAAATCATGGCAAGAGCGGGTGATTGCGTGCTGTTCTCCCATGCGTTGTGGCACGGCCCGTGTCGCAACGACTCAAGTAATAGCCGCAAGGTGCTGCTCTACAACTACTGCCAGATGTTCATGCGCTGGTACGACTTCGAACTTGTATCCAAAGTTGCGGCGCAGGCGACACCCCGGCAGCGACGACTGCTGGGTGACCTTGGCTACGACTTTATGCCAGGCTCCTATTTCTACGGGCCGAAAGACCAGGCAGACGTCATGCATCAGCGATCCTGAGGATCGTCTGGACGCGGCTGGTTCCTGTCCCGGAACGCCGTTCTGGGGCGCATTGCACTTGGCGCAGACTGTCCCTACTCGTTAGTCGCTGACTCCGCGAATAGAGATTCAAAGAACCAGTGTGCGCCCGCAGGTTCGGCGAACAGCTTGCGCTGCCTCAACGTCAGAGCAACGCCCGGCGGCTCGATCACACGGGTCCGCGACCACGAGAGTTGGGACGCACAATACTTGTAGAGCAACGTGCGCCGTCGATAGTCGACATGCCAGCCGGCGGTGCCGTGAGTGGTCGCCTCTGAGAAAAAGGTTAGCGAACCGGCCGGCGCATCCGGGCTGACCACAACGCTCAGGTCTTCGTCATTGCGAATCGGCCCCGGGAGCCGATAACGGCTGTTGTGGGAACCGGGAATGAGACGCAAGCCGCCCTGCTCCGGACCAGAATCCCGCAGGTTGAACGCAATGACGGCGAAGCCATGCAGCGCCTGGTGGCCTTGCTGGGCGTAGTGCTGCCCGGACACAGACCCCGCAAAGGGGTGCGACGCGCCATAGTCCGAATGCAACCGGCCGTTCGGCATGCCCTTCGTCATCTCCATACCGAAGATGCGGTCCAGCCGAAAGCAGTCTCCAAGTTGCATGCGCAGCAAGCCCATCGAGACGGGATGATCGATCAGGTCAACGAACGGCTGACCCCATGTCAGGAAGCCGGGCCCCGTGTCGGCAGAGCCGCCAGCGCTGCCAAATCGACCATTGTGCGGCGGCGCTGGCAGGTTCTGCGCATCAATCAGGGCATCAAGCTCAGCGACCAACCCGGCACTCAGCACATCCTTGAGCACCAGGTAGCCCTGCAGATCATAAAGATAGGTCTGCATCTCCCCCGGGTCGATACAGGTCTCCTGGGATTCCGGCACCGCGCCACCGGGATGAGTGCCCGGTTCATTCAGGTTGTTCGTCATCGTTGCCTCCAACACTCTACAGATCGGCCAATCCAGATCAGAGCATCCGTGAGCGCGGCATATTGTGCAAATTCCCGGATCTCCAATCGGCCCGTTCCCCAATCGACCAGTCACCCGTTCATGCCAATCCTACGCCGATCTTCTACCACGAAGGCCGCGAGCCCCTGTCACCCGGTGCCGGGAGCTTTCGCAACATTTGCCGTCGTTACCCCTTCGCCAATGCGATCGCCGGTTCCGGCTTCTGACGTTCGAATTTTACGGGGAGCAATTCGGCGAACTCCATCATTTGGCGGGCTCCATCAGGCGGGCATCTGGCCGCGCAGCATGTGTTCCTTGACCACCAGTCGCTCAACACCTTCAAACATCAGTTCGACAGTCACCGCAAGACCCGCTGCGGGAATCGCCCCCTGAAGAATTAGACTGATATCGTTGAGATTCAATCCGGTGATGATCGGCTCACCCAGCCCGCCGGCGCCGACGAATGCCGCGAGGGTTGCCGTGCCAATGGAAATAATCGCCGCCGTTTTGACGCCAGCCAGCACGTTTGGCATCGCGAGCGGTACGAGCACGCGCCACAATTGCTGTGACCGGGTCAGGCCAATTGCCTCCGCCACGCGCTTGAGCAGCGGGTCAATTGTCACGAGCGCGGTGATCGTACTGCGCAGTATCGGCAGTAGCGAGTACAAGAAAAGCGCAATGATGGCGGATCGCTCGCCCAGCCCCGACAGCGGAATCATGAGTGCAAGAAGCGCCAGTGATGGCACGGTCTGGAGCAGACCTGCGAGGTAAACAACGACGCGGGATGCCGATTGTGAACGAAACACCAACACACCAAGCGGCAGACCCACGACACATCCGAGTGCCAAGGCGAAAGCCGTCAGCTTCAAATGAACCAGCGTATTGACGCCCATCGCCTGCCAGTTCACCTTCCGCACCGCTGCTTCTCGCAGTGACCCCGGTGCAAGTCCGCCGCCAAGCAATGACTGAGACTGGAGGAAATTTCGGGCGACATCCGCAAACGTCTTCTCGTCAATAACAATCTCGCCATTCAGGCGGCGCATGGTGCCATCGTCGATGCGTGCAGCCAACCGCTCCAACTGCACGATCGCCCGGTACGGCAGATCCTGACGGACGAACGGCACGGCGAGGTACTGCGGAAAATACCCTTTGTCATCGTCGAGCACAGTCAACTGATACCGCCCGAGGTCGCCATCAGTGGAATACGCATCAGTGATGTCGATGCGGTCCTGATCGATCGCAAGGTAGGCAAGACCGTGTTCAATCCCACTTGGCGACCCTTTAAGCCCGTAGGTGGCCGAGAGGCCGGGCCAGCCGTCTTCACGGTTCAAAAACTCGTGACTGAAAGCAAGCGTGAGGTCCGACTGCGCGGCCAGGTCAGTGACGGTGCGCAATCCGCGTTCTTCGGCGAGCGACTCCTTGATCGCCATCGCATAGGTGTTGTTGAACCCAAATGACGGCAGCAGGTTGAGCCCGTTGGCGTGCGCACCCGCCGCGAGCTTCCGCGGATTGGTGACATCCTCTGTGAAGCCAAGGATGGCTTGACCCAACGTGCCGGTGTATTCCGGGTAGACATCAATTTCCGCGCCCTTCAATGCCTCGAAGCAGACGAGGGTGCCGCCAAGACCAAAGCGCCGTTCCACCGTGAAGCCAGCATCCTCCAGCATCTGCGACATAATTTCGGCAAGCAGACGACTCTCGGTGAAGGTCTTGCTGGCAACGACGATGGTGCGATCGTCCTCACTCGCAGCCACGGCAGCCGGGGTCGTCGTCAACAGCGCCACAATCGAAACGATCATCGCGCGTCGGAGCAGCGCCCACGCGTGCACGAACCCATATCTGTTACGCGCAGCCATCATCGGCTCACCTCAAAGAGACGGGTGACATATTCATTCCCGGGGTCGCTCATGACAGCATCGAGCGCTCCTTCGCGGACGACCTCGCCATCTTTTAGTATCACCAGATGCTGGGCAAGCTTGACCGCTTCGGACATGTCATGGGTCACCATCACCACCGATCTCGCGGCGACCTGTTGCAGCTTGATGAACTCATCGTGAATCGCCGCCCGCGTAATTGGATCGAGTGCAGAAAACGGCTCATCCAGTAGCATCAGCGGCGGGTCAAGCATCATCGCCCGGCACAGGCTGACCCGCTGTTGCTGTCCACCGGAGAGCGCATGCGGATAGCGCGCAGCGAGATCTTCGGGCAGTTCGAGCAATGCCATCAGCTCGATCAATCGGTCGTCGATACGAGACCGGCTCCAGCCCTCCATTGACGCCACTAAGGCGATGTTATCCACAGCCGTCAAATGCGGAAACAGACCCGCCCCCTGCACCGCATAGCCCATTCGTCGCCGTGTACGCGGCAGGTCGTCATAATCGAGCGCCGCGCCGAGCACAGACACCACGCCCGCTTCCGGGCGCACGAGGCCATTGATGACCTGCATCAGCGTTGACTTGCCGCTGCCACTTTCACCAACGACCGCGGTCGTCGCGTCGACCGGTAGGCCGAGGTCAAGGTCCCGCAAAACAACGGTGTCGCCATAGGACTTGGAAACGCCGCGGAATTCCACGCAAAATCCGCTCATGTGCGCATTCCAATCCTGAGTGTGATCCGAATCTTACTTCTACGATCCAGGGAAGGGACACCCAGGGAGCGGTCACCCAGGGAACTGCCGCACAGGAAACTCCCGCTCAAAATACCTCCCCTTCGATCCGGTCAAGATGCGCTCGCAGATCTTGCAGCACGGGCGACTCCGGCAGAGACGCGATCTGCGCGCGTGTCTCGGCGATGTCCGCGCCGTCGTGCCAACGCTCTCGCCGAAAAACGTTCCACCGCTGCACTTCACTCTGCGACAACGACTCGCGAAAATTTCGCGCACGATAGCGAAACAATAGCTCGGGCAGCCTTTGGTCCCGAAACGGCATCGTTGACTCCGCGAGCGCGCCGCCATCCATCCCACCAACCTGGTTCATGAGCGCACGCTCTTGATCGTCAAAAAAACCATCATAGAGCATCAGATCGGGGTCAGTCCTCGGCGCGAATTCGCGACCACCCACCGCCTCCTGCAGTCGCTCGACCACGCCGCTCGCCCGTTGCAAGCGCTTGAAATTGCCCATGCACTGGTCGACATCGATGCCGAGGCGCGCGCCGATCTCACGCGTCATGGTACCTGCGGGCGCAATCGCAGGGCACTTGTTGACGCGAATCGTTTTCACTCGAAGGCGTGGCTCGTCTTCACCCAGTTCGTCCCTTCGCGTGAATAGCCGCCGCCGCAGCGTGGCGGGGTCCAGCGTCATCAACGGCTCGGGATCTTCCATTAGGTCATAGCAAAGGACACCGTTGCTGACCTCGGGGTGCTGGCACAGAGCCACCACCAGCGCGGCGCAACCACGCGCGTTGGGGTACATGGACGACACGTGCACAAGCGGTTGTTTGCCAAGCGGATAAAGCGTCTGCAGGACCGCATCTTTGCGGCGCAGCCCAAACAGATAATCGTACAGACGCGGCTGGGCCTGTCGAATCAGACGCGTAAGTTGAACTGTCGCCATGACATCGGACACAGCATCGTGAGCATCGTCATGGGTGATACCGTTGGCGGTGGACAGGCTTTCGAGCTTGAACACTGGCCCCCCGTCAGCGTTGCGTCCAAACCTTATACCCTCGGGCCGAAGGGCGTAGGCCATTCTTACGACGTCAATGACATCCCAACGCGAATTGCCGTTTTTCCATTCCCGGACGTACGGGTCGAGGAAATTACGGTAAAACAGGTTGCGGACAAACTCATCGTCGAACCGCAGATTGTTATAGCCGACGACACACGTTCCCGGCTGAGAGAACTGCTTGAAGATTGTCTGCGCGAATTCACGCTCGGACAGCCCGTCGGCAGCGAGGCGCGAAAGCCGGATGCCGGTGACCATCAACGCCTCGGGCGATGGCAGGATCTCATCGCTCAGTTGGCAGTAAACGTTCTGGGGCGTGTCGATGATATTGAGGTCAGTGTCGGTTCGAACACCTGCAAACTGAAGGACTCGATCATGTCCTGGCCGAATGCCTGTCGTCTCAAGATCGTACCAATATAGGGTCTCTACCGGCGCAGGCATGGGAACTCCGTTACGAATGACGCGTGTATAATCGCCGTTTTTCGGGTTCCGGGGAACCGCGGACCCTGAACTTTCACGACGAAGCCACGATGCCCGGTCGACCAACCCCGCGCGTCCCGCGACTATTCGACGGCCCGACCGTTCACCGACACGACCGTTTACCCACAGACCGTTCACCGACAGACCGTTCACCGACAGACCGTTCACCGACAGACAGTCCAACGACCCGAGCGCTTACCGACAAACCTCTGCGTTCAGTCATCAAACGAAAATTTCGTGGAAGCCCTCACATGTCAGAACAAGCGCTGCCAGCAAACGCGCCGGGTCGGTCTATCCACTTTCTCATCGGGCCCGTCGCAGCTATCCTGGTGTTTGCGGCGATGAAATTTTCTGGCTGGGAAAGCCCGGGTTGCTGGACCGCGGCGATAGCGACGCTCACGGCTTACTGGTGGATAACCGAGCCGTTGCCCCTGCCGGTCACGTCCATGTTGCCGCTGGCACTTCTGCCGGTGACCGGCGTGCTGACGCCAACCCAGGTCGGCGCGGCCTACGGCAGTCCACTGGTGTTGCTGCTGCTTGGCGGCTTCATCATCTCGCAGGCAATGGAACGGAGCGGTGCCCACCTTCGGGTTGCTCTGACCATGGTCAACCTGTTCGGCGGCAACAGCAGTCGCCGGCTGGTCTTTGGCTTCATGGCGGCCTCCGCCCTTCTCAGCATGTGGATTTCCAACACGGCAACCACCCTGATGCTGCTGCCGGTGGCACTCGCGGTCATCGAACGCTCGAAGGACAAGGATCTGGCGATTCCGCTCTTGCTCGGCATCGCTTATGCCGCAAGTGTCGGGGGCATCGGCACGCCGATTGGCACGCCGCCCAACCTCGTTTTCCAACAGGTCTACAAAGACAACACCGGCTCCGAAATATCATTCCTCAACTGGATGATGTGGGGAGTTCCGGTCGTTCTGGCGCTGCTCCCTGTCGTCGGCCTGTGGCTAACCCGATCTCTCACCTACCAGGGCAAGATCGCCATGCCAGCAGTCGGCAAATGGCAGGCGGCTGAAGCGCGGGTGATGATCGTCTTCTCCGTCACGGCGCTCTTGTGGATAACACGCAAGGAACCCTTCGGCGGCTGGAGCGGCTGGCTTGATCTGCCCGGCGCCAACGATGCCAGTGTCGCGATGCTCGCTGTTGTCGCCATGTTTCTGGTGCCAAACGGCAAAGGCAGCAAGCTGCTGGAATGGAAGGATGCGCAGAAGATCCCATGGGGCATGCTGATTCTGTTCGGTGGTGGCATCGCTATCGCCCGAGCCTTCATCGCGTCGGGCCTGTCAGGTGCACTTGGGGATCTGCTGTCCGCGCTCGCCGGCTGGCCCACGATTCTGATGATCGCGATCATTTGCTTCACGATCACGTTCCTGACCGAGATGACGAGCAATACCGCAACCACCACGCTCATGTTGCCAATCCTGGCAGCAGCGGCAATCGCAGCGTCCATTGACCCCATCTTGCTGATGGTCCCGGCAGCTATGAGTGCAAGCTGTGCGTTCATGCTGCCGGTGGCGACGGCACCGAACACCATCATGTTCAGTACCGGTCGGTTCCCGACGAGTACGATGGCGCGCGAGGGTTTCGTGCTGAACCTCGCCGGCGCGGTCGTGATTACGCTGATCTGTTTCTCGTTGCTACGCTGAGTGCCAGTCGTCTGATCATCCACACCCACGTACCGGCAATCATCCTCAGGCGCCGGGAGCAGCAGTTGCCAGTGCAGCTGTCCGATCGGCCTCGCTCATCGCCGCGAGCTCGCGACATCGCGCCAGAAACGCCGCCATGCTGCCCGCTTCCCGGTAGATCTGTCGAAACGCTGGCACATGACTGTGGTAGGTGCTGATGGTGCCGAGCTTCGCATTGTTGATTTCGCCCTCAACCCATACCCGGTAAGGCTCGGGGCCGCCCCATCCCGCGCGAAGTTCCGAATAGGCTGACCGCAGTGATCGAATCACCGCTTGCTTGCGGTCGCGCATCGCCTCGACCGGCAAATCCGCCCGGTAAACCTCGGCAAGCTGCGCTCGGGTTTCGTTGACTAGACCCACGACCTCGTCGCGGCGACGCTGTTCATCAACAAACGCGGTGAATGCCGCAGCCTCGCCCCGATCTTCCAGCCAGACGCCCATGGCTTCCGTCTCGACAGTGGTCGCGAGACTCTCGTTAAAGACGCTGTCTGATTGCACGTAGACCGCTTTGTGCGCAAGCTCGTGAAAGAGGAGCGCCGCAAGATAGACGTCATCACGCGCAAGAAACGTATCGAGCAGCGGGTCGTCAAACCAGCCGAGGGTCGAGTACGCCGTAACGCCACCCATGTAGACATCAAAGCCCGTGGCGCGAAGCTGATCGGCCACCCCCTCGGCAGCCTCCCGCGCAAAATATCCCCGGTACGAAACACACCCGGCAATCGGATAACAGAACAACTCGGGCGTGAGTGAGAACTCTGGCGACGCCATCACGTTCCACACGAGGAACTGTTTGCCGGTTGCAACGTAGCTTGAGTAACTGCCATCAACCGGCAAGCCGAGACCCTCGGCAAACGCGAGGACTTCACGCGTCAACTCGAGTTTATGTCGCAACGCCGCGGGCAGATCCGGGTCCGCGAGCAATTCGGCAACAGGCTCACGCTTGATCATCATCGACAGGTGCCCACTAATCGCCTGGCGATAGTAGCCGACGCTCGTGCACCCAGGCACTACGACGACCCCGATGACAAGGCCGCACACCGCCACGGAGGCGAGGCCCGCTTTCAGTCCTTTCAACATTTCCCCCCGCTACCCGGACCCTCGCCCCTTGCTCTGTTCACTGTTGATCCCTCACCTCCGACCCCTGCGCTCTTGATAGTGCTCTTGATAGCGACGCCTGTGATAGCCGCGTCCTTGACAGCGTGCTGCACTCGTGATTGCTGCACGCCTGACGATCACGAAGCCGACGTGCATACAAACCAAAAAAGGCACGATGGAAGGCCCGCCATGATATTCTATGCGCCGACCCCTGCGTCCGTCGGTCCTCTTGTATAACGACTATTTTGGCTTCAAAGCCGCGCCATTTTCGATCGCGCCGAACCCTCGCTTCCTCTATTTGACCGAGCGTCACCGGGAAGCGCTCGCGCACCTGCTCTACGGCATTCGATCCGACGGCGGCTTCGTGTTGCTCACCGGCGAGGTCGGTACCGGCAAAACGACCGTCTGCCGCAGCCTGCTGCAGCAACTGCCGGACCACGTCGACACCGCTTTCGTTCTCAATCCCAGACTCACAGTGAACGAACTCCTCGCCGTGATCTGCGATGACCTGGGGATCGGCTACGAAACAGACAGTCTAAAAAAGCTGCTCGACAGTCTGAATGCGTATCTGCTGGATGCGCATGCCAAGGATCGCAAGACCGTACTCATCATCGATGAGGCACAGAATCTGTCACGCGACGTACTCGAACAGCTACGACTGCTGACCAACCTTGAAACCAACGAGCAGAAGTTGCTGCAGATCATCCTCCTGGGGCAGCCAGAGCTTCTCGAGATTCTGGCAAGTCAGGATCTCAGACAACTCGCGCAACGCATCACCGCTCGCTTCCATCTCACCGCGCTCTCACGTGACGAAGTTGCCAAGTACATCGCCCATCGACTTGAAGTAGCGGGGGGCTCGCCGCGATTGTTCACCGCAAGGGCAATGCGACGTGTGCACAAGCTTTCGGGCGGCATTCCCCGATTGATCAACATCATCTGCGATCGCTCGCTACTCGGGGTTTTTGGCAGCAACGGCAGCGAGGTAACACCGGCAACCGTCAATGCGGCGGGCGGAGAAGTGATTGGTAAAGGCCAGGCCCGTTCACGCCGTCGGATAATGGCGGGTGTGGGCGTCGCCCTCGCCCTGATTCTGGCAGTCGGAATTGGCTATAACCTGGAACCACGCGCGTTCACGCCGGTCGGCACGGCAGAGGCCGACGGTGCGAGCAGCCGAGTTATGCGTCGGCAGGACCCCACCCCGCCGACCGGATTGCAGGATCCGTCGACCGCGCTCGCGCGCGTCGCCAGCGTGATCACGCCAACGGCATCCAGGGCTAGACCGACCATCGACTCGCTCACAGGCTACGCTTCGGAGTCTGCCGCGTTTGCCGATATTTTTGCCGCATGGGGCATCGGACGCAGCACCTCAAACTCGCCGCCCTGCAAGTTCGCTGCCTCCAAGGGCCTCGCCTGCATGTCCAGAACAGGTGCCCCGGGCCAGATCATCGCCCTCGACCGACCCGTTATTCTGCAACTCGATGAACACCGGTATGTCTCATGGACCCGGCATGATGACGGCCGCGTCACCCTCGGCGACTCGGAGATAACCTATCAGTTTGATATCGATCAACTAAGCGCTCTGTGGCCAGCGCGTTTCACGCTGGTCTGGCGAACACCGCCTGGTTATACGCGACCTCTTGCAAGGGACGACATCGGCGCCGCGGTCGACTGGCTGGCTTTTCAACTGCGCGGCGGCGAGGTCAGGACCGGCCTGACACTGGACGAGACGCTCGAATCGGAGTTGAAGGACTTTCAACGGTTGCGCAACCTGCCGCCGTCCGGCGTCGCGGATGCCCGCACCTGGATTGCACTCAATGGCCGTGGCGATGACGTGCCGCGACTAAAGTCCGGCTCGGAGCAGTAGATGTCCTTCATTCTCGACGCGCTCAGCAAGAGCGAACGCCAAACCGATGGCGACAAGCCAAACCTTACCCGGGTACCCGAACCCCGCCGCTCTGGCCGCATGGTGCTCGTCGTCGCATTACTCCTTGTCGTGAACCTGCTCGTCATCACGGGCTGGTTGATCTACGACAACCGCGAC
>CAVOBC010000114.1:0-12607 GCA_963693635.1 Gammaproteobacteria bacterium
ACTCCTCGACACCAAGCCCACTGAGCCGCAAGCAAAACCATACTTCTCCTGTTTGCCGAAAAGACCCGTTATTCTCCCTATCCACGCGTTGAGCGAAATCAGCCGACTGAATGGCCGGCCCCTTGAGGACCACTACCCTGCCGGTGGAGATGGTAGAGTCGGTAAAGGTCTTCGCGGCCATACGACTGCAACCCCGATTTTCCCGAGATGAGGATGCCCACACCAGCAAAAAACTTGATGACCTCGCCGCTCGGATTCCTGCCCTGTGCGAGTACGCCTGCATCGATGTCGAGCGCGACGGAGTCAGCGCCGGCGAGCGAGACCCAGGAGGGTCTTCAGACCGACCACCGTGCACATCTCCAGCGTCGCAAAGTGGTGGTTGGCGGAACACAGGTGACCACGGTGGACGTGCATGCCCACTGCGCCGTACCCGCCGCGATGGCCGTACTGGGCGAGGAGAATCGCGTTGCCGCGCTCGGAATGGAGGACACCACCGACCGCATTGCCGCCATGGACGCGCAAGGCATCGACGTCGCCGCGCTCAGCATCAATCCCTATTGGTACGGTGCCGATCCTGACGCGGCTGCCGAGGTCGTACGCGTCCAGAACGAGACCATGGTGGATTTCTGCAGTGCGAACCCCGATCGGTTCGTGGCATTTGCGACCGTGGCGCTCCAGCATCCCGAACTTGCCGTCGAACAGGTCGAGTATGCGTCCAGGACATTGGGCTACAGGGGCGTGGGTGTCGGGGGTAGTGTCGCCGGCGTCGAGCTCGCGGATGAGCGATTTAATCCCTTCTGGGCCAAGTGCGAAGAGTTGGATCTTCTGGTGTTCCTGCACCCACAGGGCACCCAGGAGCTTGAGGCGAGCGGCCGGCTCGGGGGTAGCGGGCTGTTGACCAATACGATCGGCAATCCGCTGGAGACCGCGATCGCGCTGTCGCATCTGATCTTCGACGGCACGCTCGATCGGTTTCCAGGGCTTAAGATTTGCGCCGCTCACGGCGGCGGGTTTCTGCCTTCGTACGCCAACCGGTCCGATGCGGTGACCCACACGTTTCCGGATGGCGTTGGCGAGCTCCCGAGGAAGCCCCCAACCGCTTACCTGCGCGACGGACAGCTGTTCTTCGACACCATCGTATTCACGCCGGAGGCGTTGCGGCATCTCATCGCGGAAACCGGCCCGGGACAGGTCATGATTGGCACTGACTATCCCTTCCCGTGGACGAGCACGGAGGTGGACCTTGTACTGTCCACACCCGGTCTCAGCGATCAGGATCGGATTGCGATCCTCGGAGGCACGGCCGCACGACTACTGGGGATAGACCGTTAACGGCTCCACACCGTCTGACTCCACCTGACGTCTGCCGCGGCACTGGCAGTGAAACCTATCGGCGTGGCTATGGCGTGCCGGTGGCCAACCTTGTCACCCAGTACTTTGGGGGCGCGTTCGTCTACACCGACCGATCCCCCGTGACAGTAATCGGGCCAAAGGATGCAGGCGGCCGATACCTTGGCCTGGACTACGACATGGTGGCGATTGCGCAGTACCCGTCGCGGGATGCTTTCCTGTCAATGACTCAGCTCCCCGAGTACCCCCGCGTCAACGAATATCGCGAGGCAGGTCTGCAAATGCAGCAGTTGATTGCGATCAGCCCGGAGGGTGTCGTCCTGAAGGACAGGTCAGTCGCAGGGGACGACGCAGCAGGTGGCCCGACGAAGACCCTGCTGACCGCAACGCACCCCTGAATCCGGATGACACGACGACTCGACCGGTCGTTACAGCGGCTGATCAGTGCAGCAGCCTGGTCAACCTCCCCGTGACGATCTAGCCGAGGCCACCGCCCGCGGCGCGTCGATGCACTCGCTGGCTTTTACGTACAGCTATTGACGACAGTGGGCCAACAGGACCGCGCCAGTGCGTGGCCCATATCGTCGAACATTGCGAGCTTTGCGTTGGGAATAGCAGCGGCTATGACCTCAGCGTGGGATGGCGGAAATATCGGATCCTCGCGATCATGAATCACGGTAGTCGAAGTGTCGCAGCCCGCCAAAAGAGGACAGCGATTCGGTGTCGATCGGCGAAACGCGAGAAAGTGATTGTTGGCCTTTGTAATGTCACGGGCACGGTCTTCGCTAGGAGGGGCACCGCGGATATGGCATCGCTGAACATTGGCATGCCGTGAAGTTGTAAGCCGTCGACGAAGCCCGTTTGCCCCAATGTAGCGTCTCTGCGGGGATTTAAACCATGAAGAGACAAGCTCCATGGTGGGGGGCCCAATTGCCTACGAGAACGGACGCCGCGGCTAGCGCTCATCGGCTCAAACCGTATCCACGCGGGCGTGGTGCAGCGTGCTGAAAAAAGCGTTGCTTTGCCCGGCGAGGTATCATTTGATTCATTGATGACTGCACACAGGCGGGGACAGGGGAACGGCCATGAATCGTTGCTTCGAGACGCCTCGCGCGGGCCACTTTGTTTGGCGACTGTTCCTCGCGGTTTGTCTTATCATGTCGTCGCGAACAAACGCGCAGTCGGAGAATCTCGAAGAGATTAAGACCTTCCTCAAGCCCGCCGATTTCGAACTCGTTAGCATCTCGCCCACCAGCCGCTACCTCGCAGTCGCCTCCTTCTCTGACGAGGGCCGCCGCCTACAGGTGCGGGATCGCAGGCGGAACGAGGAAACGGTCAACTACGACCTGGGCCAGGACTACGCGGTTCGCGCCCTCAGCTGGGCAACGGACGACCTGCTGCTGGTCCAGCAGAACAGGCGAAGCAGGTCCGGCAGCTTCTTCGGCAGCCGGGACCTCATCACCATCGAGGCCGCCAACGGCAAGCTCGAGCGCATCGGTCGGGGCGAGGTCATCGACATCCTTGACGGCAAACGCGCGTTGATCATCTCCGACTCGCGCGACCGTTTCTCGGAAGCACACAGACTCGATGCGAAGACGGGGATCAGGCGCAGACTGGCCCGTTCAGCATCAACCCTGGCCTCATTCATTCCAGACGAAGCAGGCAAGATCCGCTTCAGTATCGGTTTTTCGCGCACCGGCGACGAACTCGTTCACGTTCGTAAGGGCAGAGACTGGTCCCAGCTGGCATCCAACCGACTCGGCGCGCGCGGCTGGGAGCCCTGGTGGTTTACTGGCAAGCCGGACCAGTTCTTTACGCGGACTTCGGAAGGCGGCGGCGACGCGGCGACCTGGGGGCTCGGACTCTACGACGCAAAAACGCGTACGCATCGCCTGCTCTTCCGCCACCCCAAGACCGATGTGACCGATTTGCTCTACGACTACTCACGCCACCACGTCATCGCAGTCGGTTACGAACTGCACTATCCCACCTGGAAGTACGTCGATGGCGAGCACCGGCTAACACAAATGCACGTCAATCTTCGGCGCGCGTTTCGCGGCAAGAACGTCGATATCGTCTCAGTGACACGCGACCATGGGCTCGCGGTGGTTCTCATTTCAAGCGACGTTAATCCGGGCGACTACTACCTCGTCAACACAACCACAACGCAGGCCGACAAACTGTTCAGCCGGCGCCCCGATCTCGCGGACCGGACCCTCGCGCCCATGTCCGGCGTTGAAATCAAGGCGAGCGACGGGACGACGCTTTACGGCTACACGACCAGCCACCCGGACACCCCCGTGCCCGGCCCTCTGGTCGTTCTCGTTCACGGTGGGCCGTACGGCATTCGCGACCGCTGGCGCTTTGAAGGCCGTGTGCAACTGCTGGCAAATCGCGGCTACCACGTCCTGCAGATCAACTTTCGCGGCTCCGGAGGCTACGGTGTCGACTACCTCGCGGCGGGGATTGGCGAATGGGGCGGCCTGATGCAGGACGACGTGACCGACGCGACGCGATGGGCCACATCGCCCGGTAGCGCGGGCAGCGCGAACAATCCGCACCTGGCTCTCGCGTCGGCCGATCGTATCTGCATCATGGGTACGAGCTACGGCGCGTACGCCGCCATGATGGGACCGATCAAGGCACCGGGGCTCTACCGCTGCGCCATCGGCACGGCAGGCGTCTATGACATGACACTGATGAGTGACAGCGGCGACATTCGTCGCACCCGCGCCGGGAGCGCTTACCTTAGCCATGTCCTGGGTCAGTCCGAAGCAGCGCTGAAAGCGATCTCACCCACCCACCGGGCGGCCGAGATCAAGGTCCCCGTCCTGCTCATCCATGGCGACCAGGACTTCCGTGCACCGCTCGAACATGCGAAGGGTCTGCGCAAGGCCTTGACCGAGGCCGGTAACCCTCCTGCGTGGCACAAGTTGGCAGGCGAAGGCCACGGGACATCGCAATTGTCCACCCTGGTTGCGTCTCAAACGCAGGTGTTGCGGTTCCTGCAAGAGCACCTTTCAGCGCGCTAGGCCTGAGTTTTCCGGCATCGGTAAAGACGCACAAAAACAGAGGAGAATAGTCGGTATGTTAGACACCATCACAGTCCGCCAAATGCCGTTTGAATTTCCAGATAAAATCGATCCAGTTTTTATGGACGGCGATCATAAACGGTCCTTCGCGTTCATCGCTGGGTCGCTGCTACTCCCTCATTTGGAGCCCTACCTAATCCGATCGATGAAAGCGGCGGAAAAACACGTCACCGATCCTGATGTGCTCGACGGCCTCAAGAAATTCGCTTCCCAGGAAGGCCAACATTACCAAATGCATAAGAAATTCAATGCAACTATCCGTCGCGCCGGATTTCCCGGACTCGAAGCATTGGAGCAAGAACTATCGGATGATTACAAAAAGTTCACCAGCAACAAATCACTTCGCTTTAACCTGGCCTACGCGGAAGGTTTTGAGGCGCTGACCATGAATGCTGTCAAGCACATGATCGAGCCCAACGGTTTTGGTGAAGACCTACCTGTCTTCATGCAGATGGTTGAGTGGCATTTTGTCGAAGAACTTGAACACCGTACCGTTGCATTCGACGTTTATGATCATGTGTGCGGCGGGTATTTCTACCGACTGGTCGTAGGCACTTGGGCGCAGTGGCATTTCACCCGCTGGATCAGGCGCGCAACCAAATATATGCTGAAGGCGAATCCACAGCCGAAACAGGACGCGCAAGAGATGGCTAAAGGTACGAAGGCGGTGCCGTCCATCAGACCCGCCTCTGTGGGCAATCTTTTACCTGGCCTGCTCCGCATCTATTTACCGAGTTACAGTCCCCACGACGTTGAGATCTCCCCGGGTATTCAAGTCCTCGCCGACAAATACACAATCATGGCGATCAAGACGTCCTGACTCTTGCCGGTATAGCATTTCAAAACCCGAGTGCTGTCGCATATCTATCCCGATGAAAACCCGGCATTGCCATAACGCACTGCTAATGCGCGTGCGCGTTTAAGGGTGAAACCCACATCAAACTCATCGGTCATGCCGATGACACCATGAATCTGGATAAGCTGCCTCGGCATTTCATTTCCGCCGTCAGCGGCATGACCCCGGAGAGCGCGCGACTCGTTGCTACGAAAGAGCCCTCCTCATCCCTGAAGTGAGTGGTCCCCGGTGTACGTTTACTTTGGACCTGTGCGACTTGCCGCATTGCCACTGTAGGCTTGCCGCTCCTGCGCTGCGTAGCATCTGGATATCCCCATTCTGGGTGGTCCACGGTCGGAGCGATTCGAAGCCTTCACTTAGGCTCCGCAGCTCTCAACCGCGTAACGCCGTATACTCAGACGATCGGCCGTCGTTGCACGCTAGCGCGTCGCCGCGCCAACAAAACTATCCAGCCGCGTTTCGCCCAATAAACGGCCAGCCAGTCGTAGATAGGGCGGACCGCAACGATCGATCATCGGGATTGGAAGCAGACTCAAAAAGGGAGAGGAACAATGGCAGCATTTCAAAGTCGTATTACCGCGCGGCGTGACTATGACTGAATCGACGACAGCGGGAGACGCAGACGGTACGACCCCGGGCCGGAGCACTGGCGAGATCGATCCGTACACGCAGGTCCCCGGGGCGACCATGCCGCCGCCGCAGACGTTTCTCAAGCGCGTCAAACATCTTGGCCCGAGCGTGATCGTATCGGGTTCCATCGTCGGCTCCGGCGAGATCTTCCTCACGTCCGGTCTGGGCGCCACCGCCGGGTTCGTGCTCTTGTGGTGGGTGTTCGTTGCATGCTGGAGCAAATCCGTTGTCCAGGCTGAGCTCACTCGCTACTGCATCACAA
Organism: Gammaproteobacteria bacterium; assembly: GCA_963693635.1. Classification (GTDB taxonomy): domain Bacteria; phylum Pseudomonadota; class Gammaproteobacteria; order Pseudomonadales; family Azotimanducaceae; genus CAVOBC01. The sequence goes on from CAVOBC010000114.1 coordinate 6,191, forward strand.
CCGGCGACACATATATGCGCGCGCTCCACCGCGTGCCCGGACGCCTGCCCGGACCGCGGGGTCCCGTGGGATGGCCGATCTGGATGGCCGCCGCTGGCTTTTTTATCGGCGTTCCGGGTCTCGGCGGGATCGTCGGCGGAGCAGGCCAGGGCTTAGAACTACTGACGGGTGTGCCGGCGGCGCTGTCTGCCGCAATCATTGCAATCATCGCGATGATCATTCTCGCGACCGGATCGTACCGCTACATTGAGCGGATCATGCTTTTCCTGGTGATCGGTTTCACGGCAACCACCATCTTGTCCGCCGTGATGATGCAGTTCACTGAGTTCCGACTGACCAGCGAGGACGTTGCTATCGGGTTCGCCTTCGACTTCCCGCTCGAGTACGCGGCGCTCGCGATCGCCATGTACGGCTATACCGGGGTCAACTCCGGCGAGATCGCCGCTTATACCTACTGGTGCGTAGAAAAGGGCTACCCGAAGTACATCGGCGCCAACCGCGACGACCCCAATTGGGTCGGCCGGGCGAAAGGCTGGATCAAAGTGCTGCAGACCGACGTCTGGGCAACGCTCATCATCCTGACGTTTGCGACGGTGCCCTTCTTCGTGCTCGGCGCCGGGGTGTTGTTCGAGAGCGGCGCTAAACCCGAAGGCATCGACACCGTGAGGGTCTTGTCGAGCATGTTTACCGAGACGCTCGGCGAATGGTCGATCTGGGTATTCGGCCTCGGTGCGTTTTTCATCCTGTTTTCCACCACATTATCGGGCGTCGGTGCTGGCGGCCGCGTGTTTCCCGACTATGCCATCGAATTCGGGTTCGCCGATCGGCAGACCATTCGTCGAGAAAAATGGACACGGATCTACGTCATTGTAGTGCCGCTGCTTGCCTACGCGCTCTACATCGCGGCGGCACAACGGCCTATTCTACTGATCCAGATCTCGGCAACCTTCGCTGCCCTCACTCTGCCCATCCAGAGTGGTGCGACACTATTTCTGCAGAAACGCCATATGGATCCACGTGTGCGCCCCGGTCTACCCATGCACATCGCGCTGTGGGCGACCTTTGTCTTTCAATTGAGCATGACGATTTTCGTGCTGTGGTTTCTATTTTTCAGCTAGGTCGCGGGACACTACGATCACGCACAGAGCTACGACCTGCTGTGGCGCGCGACCCAATTAGGTGCTGCGCTGAAGATCCTCCATGCATGCTTTCAGGCGCGCCCTTCTGATAGCACGGCTTCGCGGAGATCGAATTGTGGAGGTGGGCCATGGACAGCTCCATCACTGAATAAATGATGTCATAAGAGCATCGCCACGGCTCCGTCCAGGTCATGCTTCTCAGTGACCACGTGCGATGCCATGCTGTCCGCCCTCCCATAAGAACCGGATCTGCTCATGAAGGACTTCAACGCCAAGATTGCCGTCGTCACCGGCGGCGGCACGGGCATGGGGCGCGAGCTGGTCTGCCAACTCATCGCGGATGGGGCACACGTTGCCATGTGCGATCTCTTCGCGGACAACATGGCGGAAACGGCGGGCATCGCGAGCCCTCAGGCCGGTCAGCGACTGACGAGCCATCTCTGCGATGTCGCGGACGAAGCGCAGATGAATCGATTTCGCGACGAGGTGATGGCTCAGCACGATACCGACCACATCCATCTCTTATTCAACAACGCGGGAATTACCGGCGGCGGCGCCTTCGTCGACATCGACCGCAAGGAATGGGAGCGGACCTTCGGCGTCTGTTGGTACGGGGTGTACTACGGCTGCCTCGCCTTTCTACCGCTCCTGACGGCAAGCGACGAAGGGCATGTGATCAACACAAGCTCGGTCAACGGATTCTGGGCCAGCCTTGGTCCGGGGGTCTCGCACACCGCCTATTGCGCCGCCAAATTTGCGGTCAAGGGCTTTACGGAATCCCTGATGGAGGATCTGCGTCTGAATGCGCCCCATGTCAAGGCATCCGTCGTGATGCCGGGCATTATCGGAACGTCCATCACGATGAACCGGTCGAGGGTGCACGGAAAGGGTGGGCCCTTGAACATGACAGACGACGAGATCCTCGCTGCACGAGAACGATTTGAAGCGCGCGGCGTCGCCGTTTCGAACATGACCGATGAGCACATTCGCGAGATGGTGCTGCAGCAGGCGATCGCATTTCAGGCCAATGCCCCCACCAGCGCGGGACAGGCCGCTAACATCATCCTCGACGGCGTCCGCAACGATAAGTGGCGCATTCTCGTCGGTAACGATGCCCACGCCATCGACGAACTGGTGCGTGCCGCACCGGAGGACGCCTACACTGAGACTTTCATGGATCGCATCAGAGACGGCGGACACCTCGACTTTGAGCGCATGTCACGCGGACCAACCCGTGACTAGCGGCCCCGGGTGAGACGGGATGGCCTGCTCGTCATCGATCCCGAAACGATCTGGCTCGACATTAAGCCGCCGTCCCGCGCGAGGCGCTGGAGCGCCCCGCGGATTCGCTATCGCACCGCCGTGCCGAGCCGACTATCGGCTCAGAGACTCGGCGCGATAGCAACGCTGGCGACCCTGTCGCCATTTGCGCTCCCGAAATACAGGCGCCCATTGTGCGGCAAGCCCACGGTTGCATACCCCATCGGAGGGCCATCAAGGCTGAACGCAACATGTGGCAGCATGTCATCGGGGCTTGCTTTGATGATTTGAAACGGCAACAAGCACGGCCCTTTGTGGTCGTCTTCGCATCGTCCCTCAACAGGGTCGTTCAGGTGGGATGCCACCCACAAATTGCCCTCTGCGTCGACGACAATATTGTCCGGGTTTTTGACGGCCATTTGCCCCTCAACCTTGCCTGTTAGGCGATCAAGCTTCAGCGTCTTATTCCCCATGTAGATATTGACGTAGATTTTGCTGTTATCGGCACTGACCGCTATGCCGTTTGGCATAAGCTCGTCCGAATCCGGGACCTTCGTAAATCCGCTGCCCGGCTGCCATTCCATAACCCAGCCCGTTTCCTCGCCGGCCGTCAGTTTGGCGACAACCTCCTCAAAGGGCATGCTCTTGTTCCACATATGTGTGACAAAAAAGCCGCCGTCCTGGAGCGCCGCAACATCATTCATGAACAAATCGTCCTCGGGCTTCGCGCAGCCTTTCCACTGCAGCTGCCATTGCCCATCAACGCTAAGCAGTTCAAAAAATTCGATAGCTTCAGTGCCGTGATTCACGACGAGCAACTGATGCCGCCCGTCCGGCCGGGTGATCAGGTCAATGCCGTGTGGACTCAGCGTCGCCGGCTCAGTTGTACACTGCTCGTCACCCCAATGATCGCTGGTGTTAGACCAGAGCATCTGAGCCGGCACACGCCGCTGACTCGCAATATCGAGGAACGCCAGGGTTGATGGCGCGTCAGACATGAAGGGTGCCATTTCACTAACGAGCAAAAGCTCGCCGCCCGGCACAACCACCAGATCCTCGGGGTTTCTGAAGCCACACACAGGTAACACGCCACCAACTTCCTCACAGGCTGGCTCGACTGACTGATTGGCGGCGTTAACTTCCGGTTGCTCGGGTGCGGCCGACGCCGCCTCGGGTGCGGGCTTTTCACATCCTGCAACAAGAACCGCAATGACAAGGGTGCAGAGACGCAAGGATGAGACAAATTTCATAAGACTGGCCTTCCGTTCAACGCGGATTTAAAAGGGATTTAAAAGGAAAGCTAAGAGGAAGAGCTAAAAGGAGGCGTTCCTAGTTAGCTTGAAGAGCGCTCTCAGAACTCAGGTAAGGGAATGATCTTCTTCATTCCTTGCGGTGACACGAGCGGCGTCGATGATACTCGATACCCTCGTTTCGATGTTTCGACGTTTCGATGATGATATCCCAAGTACCTCCTTGGCTGCGGAGCGCTTGAATGGCTACCAACAATTGAACGGGGTGCGGCAACAACAAACAAGAAAGAGTAGTACCCTCTGTAACATCCCCCTCAGTCGCCTCATCCAAAACCAGAGCTAGTCCGGCTCAAGAACTCGTTCCGACCCCGGGCGCACGAGGCCAAACTCGTCCCGGATGTCTGTGGAAAGGCGAGCGCCGTTGGCTGCGTCGACCTGGATCGTGCCGAAATTGAAAATGCCACCCTCGCCGTACACCATGACGGGCCCGAGGGTTGCGTCAAGCGTAACCGGCGCTGGCCCGCGGATCGCACTCAGGGGTCCAGCGATGAGTTCATGGAACAACAACTGGTCGCCATCCCCGTTGTAGTCTCGTTCATAGCGGAGTTGAGCGGCGGAGTGTACGTCGGTCGCGACGAAGACGACATTATCGATGTTGGCTGTGTCCATATGCTCGACGAGGTCCAGCAGTTCATGCTCAAAACCCGTTTCACTTGTGCCGCCGGCAAACGCATCACGGCCGAACTCGCTGGCGCGACTGCCGGTCGGCACTGACAATGGCACGTCACTGCTCACGATCTTCCAGGTGGCATCTGATGCGGCGAGGCCGGCTTTCAACCAGGCGAGTTGGATTTCGCCGAGCATGGTCTTGCCCTCGCTGTCCTTGTCGGCATTGTCGGAGCGGTAGGAGCGCGCATCGACAATGAACAACTCGACGTGCGCACCCCAACGAAACTGGCGGTATATCCGGCCTGGCTCAACGGCGTTGCGCACGATGGGGTGGTAGTCAAACATCGACTTGCGGCCGGCGGCGACGACGTTGGCAAATCCGGCTCGGTCAGGCTGCGGTGGATAGGTCCCGGAACGCGCGCCAAAGTCGTTGATGACCTCGTGATCGTCCCACTGTACGTAAATTGGCGTTGATGCCAGAAACGCCTGGAAGAATCTATCCTCGCGGTTGTAGCGCCAGTGGGCGTTGAACACCTCGTACACCGCGACGGGATCTTCCCAGTCGACACTTGGGTTGCCGATGCCGGGGAAATTCGCCGGGATGTTCTCCCAGCCCGATTCCATGCCTGCGGCAGGACAGTCGCCGTCGGCGTATATCATGTCGCCATTGGCCACGAAAAAATCGGCGCGCAAGCGGCGCATGGGGTCGAAGATGCGGTAGCCGATATCGGGCCTGCGGCAGTAACGCTGACCGGCGAGGTCGCCACTCCAGATCAGTGCGACGCTACGTTTGTCCGTTGGCATCGGGGCGGTGCGAAAAAGGCCGGCGAGAGCAGACGACTTGCGCCCGCGTCGAACAAAACGTGCCTCGTAGCGGTAGGCCGTATCCGGCATCAACTGTGTGAGCAAAACCTGGGCCGTGAAGTCGTCTACGGCCCGCGCCCGGGCTTTGGCTTCCTTCATCTGCACTGTCCCGGTGGCCGGCCCGTAGGTAACGACCAGTTGGGCGTCCTGATCGGCACGTGACCAGATGACGGCCGAGTCGGCGGTCACGTCGCCGGCTGCGACGCCGTGCGTGGCCTCCAGCGCCGCCGTGAGCGGGGCGAATGCGGCGATTGCGAGCAGTCTCGCGATGTTTCGAATGAACAGTAGGGGTGACATGACGGCTCGTTGATGGACGGCTGCCAAGCAGACCACAGAGTAAACAGCAAGGCAAAGCCCGAGCGCATAAAGCATCAGAAGATGGGTCGGGTGGCTCAACTTCAGTGCCATGGCGCAGTAGATGCTCTGGAGGAAAGTATGTCTGTCACGATGTCCGCCAATATGTCCAGCTATGACTGGCTCTCCGGCCAGTTGTCTATCCTCTGCCCTCAATCGTGCCCTCATTGCATGCTGGGCTGCCTACCTCTTCTATTGCATTGGTGTTAAGCATTTACTTTCAACCTACCCCGCTAGCATTCTCGGCCCAGCCGCACCCCACCCCCGGGGTACCCCCGACTTCACAGAAAGGGACTCCTACTACCTATGTATTACTAATCTGGACGAACGAATAGTAGGTATTCAAAAAATATTTTTCAAAATTCGGATTGGGTTCTGTAGGCCACAACTTTGTCCTTGCCGATAGGGCATGCAACAACGCAAAACGAGATCGGTTGGCCACCCTCGATTTCAAGACGCGCTGGGAAGGCAGAAACCGGGCAGAGCCAACGTTGACCGAACGGCTGAGGGAGAGAGGATTGGCGTTTGACCTGGCCGCGACACTTGCGATTGGTGACTGGGCCTATGCCCCCGTGACAGACCCAGCCAGCATGTGGTCACCGCAAGTGCGAAGCGACTGTGGGGTAATCGCACGGATTTAATCCCAAAAGATTTCCTGTCGCAGGCCAAACTAGCTCATAAATGGACCAGGGTGACTCCTTCAGAGTTTCACGATACCCTGCCTCAATCGATCTGAACGGGTGCCTCGCTATGGTTCGAATGATCTGCCAGGGCGGGCTTGCCATCCTTCTGCTGATGACGACAGCCAGCGCCACTGCTGCGTTGTTTTCCGCGATCCTGCCAAGTAGTCGATCGACTCAGGTAGACACGCCGGCGACGGT
>CAVOBC010000115.1:0-12595 GCA_963693635.1 Gammaproteobacteria bacterium
GGTAAACCCCGAGCGCACCGTCCTGCCAAAACCCGACGTCGACAAGGCCGTCCAGATTGTGATCGAGGTAATAGGGCTCCGATGCTTGGAAATACACATGACGGGCAGACCTTGCGCCCATCTTTGCTGCCGGCCCGAACCGGGCGGGGCTGCTGAACTCGCCGCCCGCACCCTGCAACGCGGTCCACCAGCCATCAAATGCAGGCATTACAACATCATCATTGTCATCGCCGTTCAGATCGACCATCAGGTCCATCTTCAGACTGAGGGCTGTCGACTCACCCTGGAACATCGAAGGAATCGCAAGAATGGCGTCAAAGTCGTCCCGACGAATCCGCTTGAGCGACTGGTCCTGGTAGACGACCAGTTCGCGCACGCCATTGATCGATGCCACATCCAGGGCCTGAATGTCCCGCGGCAACGGCTTTTCCAGCACCGCATGCCAGCCATCGGCGAACGCAAAGCGAGTCAGCGCGCGATCCCGGTTCTCTTCGTGGGTTTCCACCAGATAGAGATCGTCGACAGGTCCGGGCGAATCGACGACCAGCACACGCCGCTCCATATCACCTGTCAGGTCGATGGAGTAAAGATCGAACGCGACCTCCGCTTTTGCAACGGCGCCGCCAAGCAAGCCGGTAGTGGCTGCGCCGAAGACGACGGTGAAGGTGAGACATCTGAGCAACGTAATCTCCGCGTCACGAATCGGCGTACTAAGTTCCAGTCCCAAAATTATCATCCTTACAATTCTTGGGAGCCGGTTTGCAAGCAAACCGCGCATCTTCTTCCAAATAAAGAGGCTTACAGATAAAGAGGCTTGCAGAAAAGAGTCGCGCAGAAAATGGCGGTGCATCCCTGCACCCCTCGCCAGTGCCCGCCCTGGAACGGAGTTCTAGGACAGGAACCACCTAACTAACTGACTCCACCGATCCGTTGAAGTTTCATGGCTCGTCAAAGCCCGCTGTAATGATGTTCACCATCGTGCAGTCCTGCAGCCCCTGAATCAGGCCCGTCAAGTCCGCGCAAGTCCGCGCGATGGATTTCACCAGCGCGGTAATCCGGCACCGTGAGATGCTGCTAGCGTCTCCCGGCGCTGATATACATCTCGACGATGGCCTTCTTGTCGTCAGCTGACAGCGTTTTGTATTTGTCCTGCATCTTCGGCGCCATCTTGCGTGTCCCCGCATCGAAGTCCTGGATTTCCATCTCCAGATACTGGCGCCACTGCCCTGACATTATTGCAAGATCATCATCCTTGACACCGCCGCCTTCGGAATGGCACTTGTCACACTTGATATCGTGGATCGCAGCGCCGCGTCTGGCGAGCGCAGCGTCAAACGTCTGCTCGTGGGGTTGCCAGGTCTGTGCGGCGTAGTGTTCGGCCGCCGCCATCGTGTCGTCCTCTGACAGACTCTGTGCAATCTCCTGCATGTCTGTCTCGGTGCCATCCGGCAGCGCCACCGCACGCGCTTGCCGGTTGCCGTTACGGTAACTGTCCAACAAATCGACAATGCCGAATTCCGAGAAGCCGCCGATCGACGGGATGTCTTCGGTCTTGCTGTGGCCGTTGTCGCCGTGGCACTGGTCGCACTTGCGCGCGATGTCCGCGCCTGACGCTGCGGCCGCGGCCGCGGCGAACATCAAGGCGATGGACGCTAGTGTCGCGCAGGCTGCGCGAACCGCCGCACGGTTGAAGGTTGTCTCGATTGCCCGCATATCACGTCGACGTAATCGTGGCGTAACTTGCTGCATATGTCATTGGTCCTCTGATCCATGGTGCCCATACCATGGTATGAGTTTTATGAGGCGACTGTATCCGCGCGGGCATGAACCCCGGGTGAACCGTGCGGAACCCATCGATGTGTCGTGGCTGCAAGGATGGTAGGTTTGGAACCTCGCAGGTGCGCCGATGCGCGACGCGGATTCAGCCATTGAGGTTTCATGAATTTCCCCCCTCGACTTCTCCCACCTCGAAAGAGGACTCTCTCGCCTCGTCAGGGGACTCTCCCACCTCATCAGAGGACTCTCCCGCCTCATCAGAGCAGAGGGGTAGCCGCGACATCCGACGGCTTCAACCCCGGCGGGCCCCCACTGCGCTCGCGTGCTCCGGGCAATTGCGATTGCAATTACAGGGAAACGCCACGCACATGAAGTGGCCAGCGCTCGTACTGCTGTTGATGCTGGGTGCGCTGTTCTCAGGCAGCAGTTCTGCCGCGCCCGCTGGCAACCACCACGACGAACTGGTCGGCAAACTGACCGATGGCAAGTACTCGCGCCGGGGTGCCGATACCTGCCTCAAGTGCCACGACGAGACGTTCCCCACCGTGGACGCGCCGTTTCCAACCGCGGCGGTCTTCCGCACCGCACACGGTCAGGGAACAAAAGCGTCACCCTTTGCCACCAGCGATACCGCCGTGCTCCCCGCGGGACTCCAGTGTGAAGCCTGCCACGGGCCCGCGGGCGATCACCCGACACAGATCCTTGAGGACGGTGAAACGCGGCAGGCAATGATCAACTTCGGTCAGCGCGCCAACGCCCAGCCTGACCTGCAAAACAGCATGTGTCTCAATTGCCACAACGACACCGTGCGCATGGCGTGGCGTGGCAGTAACCACGAGGGCGCGGACCTCGCATGCGCCAATTGTCACCGCATCCATAGCACTGACGATCCTGTGCGCGACCACGGAACCCAGAACCAGACCTGCACAAGTTGCCACCGGGATGTTGCTGCCGACGCACTCAAGCACTCGGCTCACCCCCTCAGACAGGGGCAGCTCAATTGTACGGATTGCCATGCAATTCACGGCAACGACGGTGACGCACTGACCCACGGTGATTCGGTGACCGAGACGTGCACCACATGTCACGGCGAAAAACGCGGGCCATTCCTGTGGGAGCATGCGCCGGCGGCCGAGGACTGCAGCATCTGCCACGTGCCCCACGGTTCGTCACAGCCAGCGTTGCTGACCCGGCGACCGCCGCAGCTCTGCCAGGGCTGCCACTCAAGCGCCGGGCACCGCAGCCTGCCCCAGTTCGCGAGTGACGTGCCGCCCGCCGGCGCGTCCGAGTATCTGCTTGCCCGCGGCTGCACGAACTGCCACTCAGCCGTCCACGGGTCCAACCACCCGTCCGGCGACCGGTTGCGGCGGTAGATGCGATGCTGAGTTGCAAGCGCCCTCGCCGCCCGACACAACGCGCCCATTTCCGGGTGTCAGTCGCAATGTCAGTCCTGGTGCCAGTGCCGACATCAGTGCTGGTGTCAATCCTGGTGTCGGCCCTGCTGCTCACCGCAGCGCGCACCGCGATTGCTACCGACTATCAGCCCAATTACGACAAGGTGCGTAATGATCAATGGCGCTGCCGGTTGTGCTCCGTCGATGAGAGCAGGGGCACGGTCGCCCACATTAACGTCGGCGTCATCTCGGTAAGCGACGACGAGGCCCGATTCGGCCGCGACAACGGACTGAACGACGACGGCGAATCGATTGATCTGAACGTCAACGCCCGCGCGGTTGGTTCTGAGGGGTCGTACTGGGATCTGCGCGCTACCGATCTCGGATTCGGCAGCCGCAGACTGGACCTTACGCGCGGCAAACGCAGCAGCTACGCCGTGGGCTTTAGCTGGCGCGAGATTCCTCGCAACAGCTACAACCGGGCCGGCACGGCCTTCGTCGGCAATGACAGGCTGCGCCTCGCACCCGGCTGGCTGCGGGCCACCACGACGCGCGACATGGATCTTTCCCGCCTGAACTACGCATCTGTCGGCACCGAACGCCGGCGCGGGTCCGCACACCTTGCGGTGCACCTCGGCAGCCGCGTCCGAGTTGACGGTGACGTCTCGCGCGAGACCAAGCGCGGCTCGCAATTAACGAGCAATGACTTCTTCTACCAGACAATGGCGACGCCGCTCGCGATCAACTTTCGCACCGACGACGTGAACGCCAGCGTCCGGTATCAGACCCGCCGCTTCCTTGCGCGTGTCGGTATCACACAGTCACGCTTTTCCAATCGACAACCGTCCTACACCTGGGACAACCCGTACAGCTTCGGGCCAGAACGCGGCCGCAAGGCCACCGAGCCCGACAACAAGGCAACCCGCGTTTTCCTCGACGGCCGGTTGAACGTCGGCAGCACCTCGCTGCGGTTCAAGCGCGTTGAGGGTGAACTCAGCCAGAACGAGTCGTTCTTGCCGGTAACGACCAATGACAGGTTGATGCCACCGCCCCTGCCGGTGACGGGGCTGGACGGCAGGGTCAACCTGGAAAGTACCCGACTCACACTCACGAGCAGGGTCACTCGCCGAATCCGCATCGAGGCGCGCTATCGCGGCGACGAGCGGGTCCGAGAACGCCGGGCACTGCTGCTGCCCGGCGTTCTCGGCGACGCGATCCTGCTGCCACCACGTCCGAACGTTGCCCGTAATTTCGGTCGCAGGCACCTTCGACTGGCCGCCAATGTCAGGCTCACGAACGGTCTCAGGCTACGCCTCGGCACCGACCGCGATGCCTATGAGCGGACCTTCGCGGAGGTCACGAGCGCGGATGAAGACAAACGCTGGATACAGCTATCGCACACAAGTTTTCTCGGACTTGTCGCCCGACTGCGTTACACCAATGCAGAACGAGACGCCGGAACGTTCACCCCGCGCACATCCAACAATCCACTGACCCGACGTTTCTACCAGGCAGACAGAGACCAGACGCACTGGCGTGGAGACATCACCTGGCAGCCGGACGGCCGGCACTTCTCAATCGGGGCACACGGGGATGTGCGAGACAACGAGTACCATGCTTCGATCCTTGGTCTGCAACGCGCTGCAGACCGCACCGTTGGACTCGACGCTGCCATCTTTCCGTCACGCCGCTTCTCCCTTTCGGCTTTCATCGAGCGCCAGCGTCAGGACGCCCACACACGCGGGGAACAGGCACCTGATCGACCATTCGTGTACGAATCGGACGACGAGGTACAGACGCTCGGCATTTCACTCAACGCCGACGTGCGCCGGCTGACCCTGTCGCTTGACTACCTGCTCTCGGACGGCAGCGGGCGCAACACCACGTGGACGCCGGATGTGTTGTCGATCTTTCCAGAGCTCGTTTCGCGACACGAGAGCCTTGGGCTCAAGGCGCGGTTCGCGATCCGCGACGACATCCACCTGATCGCGCGGTGGTACCGCGAGAACTTTGAGGCGCGCGATTGGGCGATCGATGGGGCCCGTCCTGACACCCTGCCGCGTTTGCTCTCGGCCGACATCGCGAGCCCCGATTACGCCATCAATCGCGTCAGCCTGTCGATCACGTTCGATCTCTGAACGTTCCATTTGAGTCCCGGCGCCGCGAATCGAAAATGCGGCGTTTAACCAGGGCGCAGCCAAAGTCCTACCCAACATCGACCGGCCACTGATACGTACCATCGTGGCCACCCATTGACCCCAGACCTATTCACGACCGGGAGCGTACGTGAAGTCCCCATATCGGCCTGTCAGGCTGCTTTTCAGCGGCCGCACAACAACGACCGCTGGCGCAACATTGACTTGGCCACAGAATGTTCGCATGTTGCCGGTTTGGGTAAAGGAAGCAGGCCGTGGAATTTACGTTCACAGACGAACAAGAGCAGTTTCGCGACGTCGTCAGCCGGTTCATGAGCGAGGCGTCTCCGCCGGGCGAAGTTCGCCGGCTGATGGAGACCGCGACCGGCTTTGACACGGACCAGTGGCGGCGCGTCAGCGAAGACCTTGGCCTGCCGGCAGTTCACATTCCGGAAGCCTACGGCGGTCAGGGTTTCGGAATGGTCGAACTCGGCCTCGTGCTCGAAGAGATGGGACGCGCACTCTTTACGGGCCCTTATTTCTCATCCACAGTCCTGGCTGCGGGCGCGTTGCTCAACTGCGCGACTGACGAAGAAAAGGCCGAACTTATTCCACCGATCGCTGCGGGCACATCGATCGCAACGCTCGCGCTGACCGATGCCGGGAACACCCGCGCCCCCACGGACCTCACCCGGATCACGACCGAAATCGACGCTGCTGGCCATCTGACTGGCTGCAAAGACTACGTGCTTGATGGCAGTCTCGCGGATCTCATCCTCGTCGCCGCCCGCGCCAAAGGATCTGAAGGGGCGTCAGGTTTGTCGCTCTATGCGGTCGCAGGCGATGCAGCCGGAATGACCCGCGAGAACCTGCCAACGGTCGACCTCACCCGCAAGTTGTCTCGCCTCACCTTCTCTGCCACCCCCGCCCGACCGATCGGTGAGGCCGGCAATGCGACGGCCGGGCTTGCCAGGACCCTTGACGAGGCGTGTATCGCACTCGCGAGCGAGATGGTCGGGGGCGCCCAGTATCTGCTTGACTCAGCGGTTGCCTACACCCAATCACGGATGCAGTTTGGCCGCCCGATCGCATCATTCCAGGCGATCAAGCATCGGTGCGCGGACCTGCTGCTCGATGTCGAACTTTCGAAATCCGCTGCGTACCACGCGGCCGAGGTGGCGGCCGCGGGCGCGGACGACGTGCCTGCACTCGCCTCCCTCGCCAAAGCGAGCGCCGCGGATACCTACATGCAGGCGGCGGCCGCGTGCATTCAACTGCACGGCGGAATCGGCTTTACCTTCGATAACGACACCCACCTCTGGTTCAAGCGCGCCAAGGCCTCCGAGGTCTTGCTGGGTGATCCGTCCTGGCATCGTGAGCGAATGCTCACTAACTGGCGAGACTCCATTTAGAACGGGTTTTACGCACGACCCATGCGTGCATCCATCGAGAACAATGAAACATGACCGACTACACACAAGACAGTCTGCGCCTCGAAGTTCGAGCCTGGCTCGCAGAAAACTGGCGACCCACCTATTCCCTAGTCGAATGGCGCAGCATCCTCGCCGATGCCGGCTGGGGCATGCCGATGTGGCCACACGAATGGCACGGCAAGGGCCTTGGCGGCGGTCTCGCGCCCGTCATCGATGAGGAATTCGCGGCGGTCGGCGCGGTCGGTGCCGCCAAGACCGGCATCCGCACGCTTGCTGCGGCAACCCTGCTGGAACACGGCACCGACGATCACAAAGCGCGCTTCCTGCGCCGAATCCTGACGGGCGAGGATGCCTGGTGTCAGCTCTTCTCGGAACCGGGCAGCGGATCGGACCTCGCGGGCTCCACAACTCGCGCTGACCGGGACGGCGACGACTGGATCATCAACGGGCAGAAGGTATGGACAACGAGCGCCCACCATGCGGATTACGGGCTGCTTCTGGCACGCACTGACTGGGATGTGCCGAAACACCTTGGCCTCAGTTATTTTGTGCTCGCCATGAAGCAACCGGGGGTCGAGGTCAATCAACTCCGACAAATGAACGGCCACGCGTCCTTCAATCAGGTCTTCTTCACGGACGCCCGAATTCCATCGGCCAACCTCGTCTCAACGGTCGGCAACGGCTGGAAGGTCGCGATGACGACACTCGCTCACGAACGCCGGGGCGCAGACGGTTTGCGCGGTCAAAACCGGGCGGGTGAGCGTGTCGGCAAGATCTTCGAGGAAGAGCGTAGAGAGATCGAGACTGTTATGGAGCCCTACAAGTGGTACCCGCAGCGAGCGGGCCGCGTTGACCTCGTGCTGCCGAGGGCCGAAGAGACCGGCGCTATCGACGATCCGGTTTGCCGCCAGGAAATCGCCAGACTCCTGATCATGGCCAAGACCGCAGAGTGGACCGCGCGGCGCGCCAGAGCGAGGATGGAACAGGGCCGACCGCAGGGCCCCGAGGGATCGCTTGGCAAACTCGCCGCCAGCAATGTCGCCCGCGCCGCCTCAGCGGTGCACACCCTGATTACGGGCAGTGACGCGATGTACACGGGTCCGGCGAGTCCACGGGCCGGCGTCATTGCCGAGATCCTCGTGTCAGTTCCTGCGACATCTATCGCGGGCGGCACCGACGAGATTCAGCGAAACATCATTGCTGAACGAGTGCTGGGCATGCCGAAAGAGCCGCGTATGGACACCGGACCCTTCCGGGATGTGCCGCGCAACGTCGGCCGATAGCGCCAGGTTCCCAACCGAAATGATCGTCAAGTCGCGCAGACTGCATCGCTCGCAACCTGGACTCTATCTCCTATGCGCCCAACCAGGATGCCCACGTGCAGGTCTTCGAACCGCGTGAAGTCAGCATAGCGGGTAAACAGATCGGCGGCATCGAAAGGGAATGGATAAGCGCTGGCGCACGGTTTATGGAGCCACCGGCTGCCTCAGACATCTCTACGTATCCGGGAGTAATCACAATGACATCCGGCGAGACGCTGCAGGGCCGGCTCAATGTACTCGAATCCGACTGGTACGGCACGGCCGTCAACTACATCGGACCGAGCGGCAAGGCTGCAGGCATCCGGCATCGCCGTCGATGAACCAGGCGATGAGGTCGAATATGTCAACTTTGGCGGCGTCCTAACAGAGGTACTCGCCGACGGCAAAGCCTACATGATGTTCAGAAACCCGTACCCCACAACTCAAAACAAGTTTTTATCCGGTCTCGCCAATGGCCTGGCCAATGTTGCCGTTGGGATCGGCACTGCCGCGGTGGCTGCGGTTGCGGCCGCTAAGGCGGGTGAAATGCGAACAAAGGAGATCATGGAGGAATCGGAAAACCGGGACGTGCAGCGAGCAGTCGTCGAAGAGACCAAGACCCAGGCGCACGTTCTGCATCAGTTCAAACCGCCGGGCAATGTCTCCGGCTTCAAGTACTACAAGACCGAGTTCATGATCTTCAACAAGCACAGCGGGTCGGCCGTGTCGGTTCACGAGAAGAACTTTGAGGATGGCATCCGCACGCCGCTCATGGGTTGCGGGCGTTTTCTCATGATGGGAAAACGAGCGCAGAAAAAGCGAATGAAGTTCGACCGATTGGGCGATATTGTCGCCTACCTGAACGAATGCTATCAGGGCTGAGCAAACGTCGTGTAGCGCCCAAGTAGTAATGTCCGCTTCGACCCGTTTGACCGACTCCGACTCTGAAGGCAAGGCCCATCTGACAGCGCCAAACGATCCCGCTAGTGCAGGTGGCGCGTCACGAGGTTGTCGACCCCCGCCTCGTCGTCCCGGATCAGGCTGGCAAGCTCATTGGCCGGCCACGGCTTGCTGAACAGATAGTCTTGCACCAGATCGCACTCGTTGTCCTTGAGAAAGTGCAGATGGTCCTCAGTCTCAACGCCCTCGGCGATCACTCTCAGCCCCATCGCATGTGCCATCTTGATCATCAGCCGTACGATCTCCTCGTCGTGTTCCGAGTTGCCGATGCCCCGGGTGAAGCTCTGATCGATCTTCAGCAGATCAAGTGGCAGGCGGCGCAGGTAATCGAGCGATGAGTAGCCGGTGCCGAAGTCGTCGATCGAGATCTTGACGCCAAGTTCGTGCAACTCGGCCAATTCTTCCAACGACTTCTCCGGGTCTTCCATTACGCCTGTTTCCGTCAGCTCAAGCTCGACGGCATCCACGGGCAAGTCATGATGCGCGAGCACCTCCTGGAACTGGCCAACTATCCGAAACTGTCTGGTACATGTCGGGCGTCGCGGCCGCCGGTGCAACGGCATAGTTGTTAATCGCGGCAAACTCGCCATCCGCGCGACGAATCGTCGACATTCCGGCGCCGAAAATACCGATCATCATCGGCTCGACCACCGTCAGGGCGAACAGGGACGCGATGGCAGCGTCAACATCTCTGCGCCCGCCGCAGACCCCAATGGATGATTGGTAACGACCATGCCGAGCGACCCGCGCGCCGACTGTTTGCGCGGCACGAAGCGACTGCCCGCCCGCGTCCACCAACCCGTTGGTGTCTCACCTGTGTCCGTCGTCTAAATCCCCTTGTCATCCACACCAGGCGCCACTCAAGACCCGAAGAGGGCACACCCGAAACGTTGCACCGCCATCAAACCTCCATCAATCTCCGTCCATCAATCCAGAGCTCCATCAATCCAGAGAGCTCCATCAGTCCAGAGAAGCCCATCAGTCCCGCTCCATGAAATCGGGATTCAGTCCCATCCGCAACTCTGACGATGCAACTTGGCCGGGCTCAAACTTTCGTGCATGGTCCGAGGATCCCTATTACTTATGGAGCACGCGTGTTCGTAACACCCTCAAGGCGACGTATTTACCTGCTACGGCATGCCGAGGCCGCTTACTACGACGACAATTTGGTCCGGGCCGCCGACCCGCGCCAGGTGCCGCTCTCGCCCCTCGGCCGTGTCCAGGCGCGCAAACAGGCGGCGATTCTCGCGAGTATCGATTTCGACCGCGCAATCTGCTCGGGCCTGCCACGCACGGTGGAGACTGCCCGCGCAATCCTCGGCAGCCGCGAGACGGCGCTTGAGATCGAGCCACAACTCGAGGAGATTCGCGGCGGCGAACGCCCCGATGACGTTGCTGACAGCGACTGGATCGCCCATATCGCGAATCCATGGGCGGGCGCTGAGATTGCCGGGGCACGCTTCATCGGTGGCGAACGCTTCAGCGACTTCTCGGCGCGCGTGCCCCCTGCGTTTGACGCGATTGTCGCCCAGGACAACTGGTCGACGCTGCTCCTCGTGCTGCACGGCGCGGTCAACCGCAGGCTACTGAACCATGTGATGGGGCTGGCCTTCACGGGAGGTATGTCCATCGAGCAAGATAACGCATGCATCAATGTGCTCGACGTGGACACGGCCGCAGACGGCACAGTCAGCCGATATCTCATCCGAGCAATCAACATCACCGGTTATGATCTCAACAAATCTGGCGTGACGCTGACGACCATGGAACTCTCAGCCCAACGCCAGGCCGCCGAGTTGGCCGGGACCTGAGCTGTCCGTGACACGGGCATAGCCTGCCGCGCGCTCGCACTGAGTTATCCAGCAGGGGCCAGTTCCACTAGCTCGAAGATCACGCCCTCGACGCCGCGGCAGTACGCCACGCGGACGTTTCCATCCGTTGACGACTGTGGCGGCGCGAAAAATTGTACGCCAAAAGCAGATGCCCGTTCCGACAGTCGGTCCAGGCCGTCCACCGTTAACGAAATGTGATTCCAACCCGGGGTCGCCGCGCGAGTGGGCGCTCTGGTACCCGCCCCATCAGTTTCATTGTGATAGCACAGAAGTTCGACCAGGCTCGCGTCCGCAGCTTCCACCATCACAACCTCAAGCTCTGCGCCCGGCTCACCAACCAGCGTGCGGATATACGCGCTCGACTGCGTCGCGTGACGCGAGCGGACCTCATAGCCCAGGAAGCCGCAGAAGAAGTGCTCGGCAGCCGCGAGGTCCCGGACGACCAGACCGACATGACGGAAACGGGCCATTGCAAAGCTAGCGGCTGCTTTTGAGCAGCCTGCTAGTCGTTCTGCTCCGCAAGGGCGTCGCCTATGCACTCATCGAGCACGGCAAGCCCCTCATCGAGCGCGGCTTCCGGGATCGAGAGCGGCGGACCAATTTTGATGGACTCACGACCTGTATGGACCAACAACAACCCCCTTCGCATCGCAAGTTCACAGACCCTGCTCGCAACGTCCGAACGCGGTCCGTCCTCGTCCTCAAGAATGACGCCGGCGATCATGCCCCTGCCGAGAACATGGCGAATCATCTGTGGGTAGCCCGCCTGGATCTCCTGGAGTCCCTGGTGCAGCCGCTTTCCGAGCCCACGGGAGCGTTCGAGCAGCCCATCCTCAAGCAGGGCCTGAAGGTTGGCATGACCCGCCACTCAAGCAAGCGGATTGGCGGAGTGCGTTGAACTCATCGAGCCAACGGCGGGCAGGTCCATAACCTCACGGGAACCCAGCACAATCGATAGCGGCAGCGACGAACTCGCGCCTTTGCCGCAGCAAAGGATGTCGGGTTCCACGCCGTAATGCATGTATCCAAACAGCTCCCCCGTGCGGCCGAAACCCGCTTGCATCTCGTCAAAAGCCACGAGGATGCCGTGGTATTTCGCGAAGTCACAGACCGATGCAACAAAGTCGTCCGGGTAAAAGACGGCACCCCAGCCCTGAAACGTCTCAAGCATGATGCCGCAAATATCTCGTCCCGGGTCGATCCCCTCTCGTGCAATCAGCGCATCGATAGACGTCTCAAAGAAGCCGGCCGGGTCGTCAATCGCCTCATCAATCCACGGATACGGGAACGGCAAATGAAAGACGTCCGGGTCGTCGTGGCCGATCCACTCTTTCTGATCGGGATGATGGCTGACCAATTGCGCGCCCATCGTGCGACCGTGCCAGTTGCCTTCGAAGCCGAGGATAATCCCGCGTCGCTTCTTCTTGACCTGGCCATCCATGCGCATCAACTTGATCGCACATTCGGTTGCCTCGGTGCCGGCGGAAAGCAGAAACGCTTTTTCGAACTGGGCGGGTGCCGCCGCCACCAGGTACTCCAGATAGTCTGCCCGCGCCGGGTGCATATAGTTGTAGGTGTGCAGAAGGGGCTTGTCGAGCATCGACCGAATTGCGGCAACAATTCGCTCGTTGGCGTGCCCGGCATTGGCAACGAAAATCGTGCTGGTAAAGTCGATCCAGCAGTTTCCCCACGGGTCGAACACCTGATAGTCGTGGGCGCGATCCCACACGACTGGCATCTGGCCGTGCATCGCCCGTGCTTCCA
>CAVOBC010000116.1:0-12588 GCA_963693635.1 Gammaproteobacteria bacterium
CACCACGCGAGATTCAGGTGTTTGAGCCGCTCGAGGTTCGCGCGTGCGACATTGAAGTAGGAAAGGTCTCAGCGGCGTGTGGTCATGCGGCCGTACAGTTCTTCGAGGCCGCCGTAACGGAGGCCCTCGCCGGGCACATCGAGGGAGTTGTGACCTGCCCGATTAACAAAGAGGCGGTGCATGCGGCAGGCTATCATGGCGATATCGGCCACCAGGAGATCCTGGCCCGCATGACACGCGCCGGGTTGACGGCGACGATGCTCATGACGACCGGTCTCAAGGTCGCTCATCTGTCCACCCACAAATCCCTTGCTGAGGCGGTGCGGTATGTCAGGACGCCGGTGCTCGTGGAGAAGCTTGACCTGACGATTGACAGCCTGCGTCGATGGGGACTCGAATCGCCACGAATCGCGGTCTCGTCGCTGAATCCGCATGGCGGTGAAGGGGGCATGCTGGGCCGCGAGGAGATTGAAGAAATTGCGCCGGCCGTTCGTGCGTTGCAGGAGAAGGGTGAGGACGTCGTCGGGCCGTTGCCGGCGGACTCCGTCTTCACCCGGGCGATCGGCGGTGAGTTCGACGCCGTACTCGCGCTCTATCACGACCAGGGTCACATCGCGATCAAGGTCCACAATTTTGAAGACAGCGTGACGGCAACGATGGGTATTCCGTTTGTTCGTACGTCGGTTGATCACGGCACCGCTTTCGACATTGCCGGCAAGAACCTGGCCAATCCGAAAAGTCTCGCGATGGCGGTCGACGCCGCGATAGACATGATGAACGGCTCGCTCGCGTGATCCTGGCTGATCGGTGTGGGCGCAACCGGGGAGGAGAGGAGGTCGCTGGTGGCGTTTTTTGTTGGCACGAGCGGATTTAGCTACAAGGGCTGGAAGGGGCCTTTCTACCCCGAGAAGATCAAGAATGCAGACATGCTGGGCTACTATGCCGAGCACTTGTCGGCCGTCGAGATCAACAACACGTTCTACCGCATGCCAAAAAAGGAGGTCATGCGGGGCTGGGCGGAGCAAGTGCCCGCGTCGTTTCGGTTCATTATCAAGGCATCCCGGCGCATCACGCATTTCAAACGGTTGAATGAGACGGAGGAGCCGATGGGGTTTCTGCTCGACGCAACGGCAGAGCTTGAAGACCGACTCGGCGCAATCCTCTTTCAATTGCCGCCGAATATGGCATGTGACCTGGACCGGTTAAGCGGGTTCGTCCGCCTCATACCTGGCGACGTGCGCGCTGCGATCGAATTCCGTCATGCCTCATGGTTCACTGACGCCGTGTACGACATTCTGCGGGCGAGCAACATTGCTATCTGTCACGCCGATAGGGAGGTGCGCGACCTGCCGATCGTTGCAACCGCCGATTGGGGTTATCTGCGCCTGCGTCTGCCGGATTACGTGACCACGGACAACGGCTGGCAGGACACATTCGTTTTCTTCAAGCACGAAGACGAGGGCGCCGGCCCGAAAATGGCGGGTCGCTTCATCGACGTTGTGGCGTCGTCTTAAAGCACGGGTCGTCGCCGGGCCGTTTCGGTACAGATCATTCAGTGAGGACCGATTTCTGACGGGACGGACGCCGGATCCTCGATGAAGCACTCGATGTCTGCAATCGAGTAGTGACCCGGTGCCAGGTGGTTGCGCGCCATGTAGTTGGCTAGATGACCGATGCAGTCGTTGGCGGGCGTTGGGACACCGTGGAGCCTGCCTAACCACGTGATCTCGCCGTTCAGGAAGTCGGCTTCGATATCACCGGTGCTGCGAATCAGACTCTGCCACGATGAGCCGCCGCCGCGCTCATGGCCCTCGACTTCCCCGGAATGGACCACACCTTTGTGCCGCTGAGCGACCTCATCGCGAGTCGCGCAGTCGATTCCGGCTGCTGCGTAACAGGCGAGTGCCTCACGCCGGACCTGTCGCATAATCGGCGTCGCGTCGGCGTCAAGGCCAACAGCCGCCTGCACGGCGTTGGTCAGGTTGAGAAGCAGCTTGGCGTATTTCCAGCGCATTGTGACTGGATCAGCCACCGCGGAGAAGTCGGCCTGGCGAAGTGCAGCGGCGACCTGCGTGATGCACTCGTCAACGCCTGATGGAAAGCAGCCGGCATCGAGAATGCCGCCTGCACCTTCAGCCTCGTGGACGACTTCGCCGGGCGTCATGTGCGTCGCGGGCAGCATGACCACCATCGCGTACACCTGCCGGAAGCGGCGGAGGGCCTCGAATTCGTTTGAGACGCCATTCTGACAACAGACAATTGGCACGCTGTGGGCACCGAGCGCGGCAAGTTCGTTGAGGGCTGGCAGCATGTGCTGTGACTTCATGGTCATCATTATGATATCATCGGTCGACAGATCAGCGTCCCGCGGGTGCGATACCACTGGGATGTCGAGGCTGAACGTGCCGCCCGGACAACGAAATCGAAGCCCGTTGCGGCTCATGGCTTCGAAGTGTGCCCCGCGCGCGATCAGGACGACATCGAAACCTGCCTGGTGCAGGCGGGCGCCAATGGTTCCCCCAATACCGCCCGCGCCATAGATCACGTAACGCATGATGTGCCTCTTTTGTGCCTCTTGGCTGGTCCTTTTGTACTTGAGTGTACTGGGGCCCTATGCAGGCCTCTTTACTTGGGCCCTTTGCAGGCGCTCTTTACTTGGGGCCTTCGCAGGCCTAGGCGGGCCCCGTGCTGAACGCACGCCACATTAATTGACTCAGACCTTATTGGAAAGGTAGTTTAATGCCGCGAGTGGCGGGGTGATCTGGCGATGCATCGACTTACCGTTGGCCCGGCATGCCGGGATTTCGATCCAGAGCGGACACTCATCGTCCAAGTCGGGTCTTTCGCGGGTCCGAGAGCAGGTGCAAAAGCAGGCCCAAACCGGATCCAGGGCGCGCCCGGCCCCCTGAGGGGAAGTCAACAACGAGAAAACGTCTATGTCAGCTTTAGGTACATTTCGGCAAGAAACGCGGGACTGGCTTGATGCCAACTGTCCGGAGAGCATGCGTGACGGTAGCGACGACATCGTTGGGGGCGGCCGGCGGCAGACGTACGCAAATCCGGACGCCAAGGCATGGCTTGCACGGATGGCCGAACGAGGCTGGACGGCGCCGACCTGGCCAACCGAATACGGTGGTGGCGGCCTTGCCCACGAGGAGTTCCTGGTCCTACAGGATGAAATGGTGCGCCTCAATGCGCGGGCCCCGATCGGCGGCATGGGCTTTTCCATGATCGGCCCTACCCTGTTGGAGTATGGGACGGAGTCGCAGAAGGCCGAGCACCTGCCGAGGATCGTTAGCGGCGAGGTTCGCTGGTGCCAGGGCTATAGCGAGCCGGGTGCGGGATCAGACCTTGCGGGTCTCCAGACCAAAGCAGAGGACGACGGCGATCACTTCCGCATCAACGGCCAGAAGATCTGGACCTCCGGCGCTCAGTACGCCGACTGGATCTTCACGCTCGTGCGCACAGACCCACAAGCGCCCAAGCACGAAGGCATCAGCTTTGTGCTGATCGACATGGAACAGGCCGGCGTAACCGTTAAACCCATCAAATTGATTAGCGGAGCCTCGCCCTTTTGCGAGACGTTCTTTGACGACGCAGTCGCCTTGAAGTCTAATCTGATCGGACAAGTCAACCGTGGCTGGACTGTCGGCAAGCGCCTGCTCCAACATGAGCGATCCGCCATCGCGGGGCTGAATTCGGGGGGTAGACGCGGGCGCTATGACGGCATGCGGCCGCTTCCTGAGGTTGCGCGTGACTATGTCGGCACCGAGGGTGGCAAGATTGCCGATGAGCAATTGCGCGACGGCGTTCTTGACAACGCGATGGATGCTCGCAGCTTCAACCTCACCCAGCGCCGCGCCGCGGCAGAGAACGACAGCGGCTCGACCCTTACGTTCGTGACCTCGATGTTCAAGTACTTCGGGTCGGAGCTGGGCAAAGATCGTCTGGAACTGCAGTTGAAGGCGATGGGGACCCAGGCGATGGGATGGGAGGGTGACATGTTCACGGCCGAAGAGAGCGTTTTGACCCGGAGCTGGCTCCGATCGAAGGCCGGATCGATCGCCGGAGGGTCATCCGAGGTACAACTGAACATTATTGCCAAGCGAGTACTTGGCTTGCCCGACTAGTTTGGCGTTTAATTCGCCTCTCAGATCCGGACGTAATCCGAATTTGGATTTTTTGACTGACAGCGGGCCGACATTAAGATCGGACCCGCGTTTTAGAGACCTTAAGGAGCTAGCCGATGCCTCTGGTATTGAACGAAGAACAGAACATGTTGAAGGATGCAGCAAAAGATTTCTGCACCAACAGCACGCCGATCACCCAGCTGCGCAAGCTCCGTGACGACAAGGACGAATCGGGGTTCGACCGTGACACCTGGCAACAGATGGTTGAGTTGGGCTGGAGCGGCATCATCATCCCCGAGGACTTCGGTGGGCTGGGATTCGGTCACATGGGTATGGGCGTTGTCATGGAGGAGTGTGGGCGCACCCTGACGTCGTCGCCGCTGTTTGCGTCAGCGGTCCTTGGCGCGAGTGCGCTGATCCATGGCGGTAGTGACGAGGACAAGGCTGAGTTGCTGCCGCAGGTTGCGGGCGGTGAACTGCTGCTGGCGCTCGCGCTTGAAGATTCGCCGCACCACAATCCTTACGGCACCTCCGTGACGGCAGAAGCATGCGGGGCTGGCTACAAGGTTACCGGCAGCAAAAAATTCGTACTGGACGGTCACGTCGCCAACAAGATGGTGGTTGTGGCGCGTAGCAGCGGCAACCCGGGTGATCGTGACGGTCTCACGTTGGTCCTGGTTGATGGCGATGCGGCCGGCGTGACCACAACCCGCACGATCATGGCGGACTCCCGCAATGCCGCGAATATGGAATTCGCCGGCGCAGAAGGCACGTTGGTTGGACAAGCAGGCAAGGGTGCCGATGTACTCGATCGGGTACTCGATGCGGGACGCATTCTCCTGGCCGCCGAGATGTTGGGGTCCTTGCAGGAGTGCTTTGAGCGTACGATTGAATACCTCAAAACGCGTGAGCAGTTTGGTGTACCGATCGGTTCGTTCCAGGCCCTGAAGCATCGCGCCGCAAAGATGTTTTGCGAGATCGAGCTCTCAAAGTCGGTGGTCCTAGAGGGACTGTCAGCGCTCGATGAGGGACGAGATGACGTCTCTGAGCTTGCGAGCCTGGTCAAGGCACGACTGAATGACACCTACAACCTTGTGGCAAGCGAAGGGGTGCAAATGCACGGGGGCATCGGCATGACCGATGAGCACGAGATCGGCTTCTTTCTGAAGCGTTCACGCGTGAGTGAACATACGCTCGGCAACTCGGCATTCCATCGCAACCGTTATGGTGAGTTGCTGGGTTACTAGCAGACTGGCCGCGGTTTGGGACCGTGGCACGGGACCGCCGCACAAGAGTGCAATGCCGGACAGGAAAAAAACCCGCTCATCGCGGGTTTTTTTGTCAGTGTCTCTTTTGGGTCAGTGCCGTCAGGTGGCGACCCGCCGGAGCCTGCCTGGCTGATTCATCGGGCACTCGAAGAAATCGCAGATGACCGGGCGAAATCGATCCATATCCACGAGGAACGAGTCGTGTCCCATCGGGGATGCCAGGGTTTCAAAGGTGACATCACAACCCGTCACCGCGAGGCCGTCCGCCAGTTCTTGCTGCTGCTTGACCGGAAACAGAAAGTCCGTCTCAACGCCGATGATCAGCGCGCGCTCGGCACCGACCCGGCCGAGACCTTTTTCCAGTGAACCACCGTGGTCCGCGACGTCAAAGAGGTCCATCGCCCGTGAAAGATAGAGATAGCAGTTGGCGTCGAACGTGCCGATAAATTTGCTCGCGTGCGCTTCGAGATACGACTCCACCTCGAAGTCGATGCCGAATGCGTCACCGCTCTGGCGCTGCTCCGCTATTCGTTCCCGGCCAAACCGGGTCTCGAATTCTGCGGCGCTGCGATAGGTAAGCATGCCGAGTTTGCGGGCAAGACGCATGCCCTGAACGGGGCCGTGTCCGTCGTAGTGACCGTCCTTCCAGGCCGGGTCCGTGCGGATCATCTCGCGCTGCAGCGAACGGAGCGCGATGGAGAACGGCAGGGCGCGACTGGCCGATGAAATGCAAACGAGAGCGCGGGATGCCTGTGGAAACAGCACGTTGTGGGCCAGTGCCGTCATTCCTCCCATGGAGGCGCCGACCACCGAATACAGTTGACGGATCCCGAGTGAATGCACGACCTCCTGGCCAGCACGGGCGATGTCTTCGACGGTCAGTACCGGAAAATCCAGGCGGTACAGATCAGAAGTGACTGGATTGACCGAAGCAGGCCCGGTTGAGCCGAAACAGCTACCGAGGGAATTGACGCAGACAACGAAGTACTTGGACGTGTCGATCGGCTTCGCCGGTCCGACCATCTGCTCCCACCAGCCGGTCGAGGAATCTCCTGGGGAGGACGCCGCATGCGCGGAAGGTGAAAGCCCGGTGAAGATGAGGACCCCGTTGTCCCCTGCGCGGTTGAGCGTGCCCCAGGTCTCGTAAGTGATCTCGGGGTTCATGATCTCGCCCTGTTGCATCGTAAAGGTGCCGTCGATGCGGTGAACTCGTCTCGCGTTACTCATAGATGTCACTTTTTGGGGCTGCCAATCCGGTCATCTTAATCAGCGTCACCCGAATCTGCATCCTTGCCAGAATCCTGTGCATTATCGGCACCGCTGCTGCCACGGTCGGCGTCCTGATGAATTGCATAGTTCTCTAGCGCCCGCTGGACCATCGGGCGGCGTTTGCCGGCCCGTTCAAGGGCGAAGTCGGGATCGGTTTCGCCCGTCGCCGAAAGCACGTGCATGACGTGAGCGGCGTTGATGTGCGCGGAGAAGCCCTGATCATCCTGCGCCTGGTTGACGGCGAGTTTGATCATCTGCAACTGGAACGGATCGTTGGTCGCAATGCGGCGGGCGTAGCTGACGGCCTCATCCATGATCTGGTCCGCCGGGTAGACGCGGTTGACGAGTTGCAGGTCGAGTGCCTCCTTGCCGTTGATGAACCGGCTTTCAAACAGGAGTTCCTTCGCCTTGCGGGGGTGCATGTCCCACGGTATCGAGAACCACTGAAAGTTGCTGCCGAGAAACATCGCGTCCGGAGCCGCGAAGATAAGGTCCATCGCTGATGCGATCATCCAGCCGCCGAAGATGCAATAACCCTGCACCACGGCGATGGTTGGCTTCGGCAGGTTGCGCCAGCGCATCTGGAAGTCAACGAACAGATGCCGTGAGCGGGCGTAGCGACCGCGGGTACCCGCCTGGTAGGGCCTCTCGCTGGCATCGGCCCGCTCATCCGCCGAGCCGAGGTCGTGACCGGCGGAGAAGTGCTCACCCGCGCCAGAGAGGATGATGACGCCGACACTATCGTCTTCTGCTGCGAGGGTGAAAGCCGCATCCATCTCTTCGAGCAGGACGCGGCTCTGGGCGTTTCTTACCTCCGGCCGGTCCAGGATTACGTGTGCAATGTGATCATCGATTTCGTAACGGATTGCACGGAAGTCTGGCACCTGAGATTCGGCCTATGACAGTGAAATGTCGACTGAGGGGCGCATCTCGCCCACGACTTTGAGGACATTGTGGATCGGATGGTCACGGAATGATTCCATGAGTTCCCAATTCATCGGGGCATTGCCATCGAGGGCTGTGAACGCCTGTTGCCTGAGGATGTAGTCAAAGCGGGGTGCCCATTTGCGGGCACCCAGACGCGCTGTGGTCGAGCAGTTGTCGATCATGTAGGAGACGCCCTTGAAGTGCATGTATGGATTCAGGGAATCCACGCACTCGATGACCGACTCGTTAACAATCTCCGAGTACGGATGACCCGCTTCCAGGAGGACGTCGATTTGCGCCATCATGGTTGCACAATAGACACCCGCAGTGACTGGATTGGTCGGGATGTCCGCTTCGTTGCGGCGGGCACGTACGCCCTCGCCAACCACCCACATTTCTGTGCGGTCGATCTCGCCCATCGGAAATCGATCGAAACGATTGCTTGCGTTGACGACGCTGCGGATCTCGTTGCCGCAGCGCACGTCGTCGTATATCTCGTGAAGGACGTCCTTGGCCGGCGAATAGGAGGCGACGTAGGCAGCTTCAAAGCGGGCTTTGTCGTCGCCGCCGAAGGCCTCGTAGACTGCCAGAATCCCCTCGTGAGAGATAATCCGCGAGATGGGACCCGTGATCGACTCGGCCGTCTGGTTGAAGGCCTCGTCGTCCGACATGCCTTCAGCCTTGAAGCGGATGTAGAGGGCCTCGACGATGCCGTGAACAGCGCCCAGAAGAATGCCGCGCTCGCCGAATATGTCGGAGCGGTATTCCGATTCAAGCGTGGTCTGGAAGGTATAGGGAGAGCCGAGCGCAATCGCCCATGCGAGCGCATAGTCAGTCGCCTTGCCGTTGACGTCCTGATGCACGGCGAAGCTGGAATTGATGCCGGCGCCGTTGACCTCTTCGCCCTGGACGTACAACCGGCGTACCGACGGGCCCATGCCCTTGGGACAGACAGCGATGACGTTGATGTGGTCAGGGAACGTCTCGTTCACGCTCGTCAGGTGGCCGAGGAGGAAGCCGTGAGACAAACCGAGCGTCGCGCCCGGTGCCATCGCCTCGAACATCTGGGGGTAGAGCTGCGTCTGCGCGGCGTCGGAGATCAGCAGCAGCACGATCTCGGACTCCGCGACAACGTCCATCATGTCGCCGAGTGTGCCGTTTTCCTCGGTGAAGCCGGCGGCGCGTGCTTCGTCTGCTGATCCGGAACCGGCGCGCAGACCAATTTTGACGCGTGTGCTGCTGCCCTTGAGCGTGTCACGCAGATTCTGTGCCTGGGCCGGGCCCTGCGATCCCCAGCCGATAACGCCGATCTGGGAGACGTCGGCGAACACTTTGTGCACGAGTGGAAAGAGGTCTCTGCCGCCTTTGATCACCGACTCTTTGCCATCGGCAACGTTGATGATGTCCTTGGCGAAGATTTCGCTGTCGAAGTCGAGAGACATGACCATGGGGGGCTCCGGGGCGTCGAAAAGGCCTGCTTTATACAGGGGCCGGGGTCCTGGTGTAAAGCTGCGGCCCCCAAGCCGGAGGGATGTACCCAAAGGTGCGGTGGTAGGGCCTGGGTCCCCGTGTGTGACCCACGAAGGAGGGTCGCCGATTGCGGGTGCGCCTGCGCGTGGGGTAAGGTCATGCAGTGGGTCGGGAAGCGGGCTCCGGCAGAGATTACCCGGTGACGGCTTTCGGCTACCTCGGTGCCCGGGCCCTGGAATCGATGCAAGAGTGAAGTGGTCCGGGCAGTGTCGGGGGTCAACAGTGTCAGCTCGCGCCGGTGCCAGTGCCAGTGCGCAATCAAGAGGATGGAGACCAGCGATATGACGGACGTGATACTGAACCCCATCTATTGGTTGGTCCTTGGCCTCATCATCATGGCCTCGGAACTGATCATCCCGGGCGGCGTTGTCATCTTTCTCGGACTGGCCGGTGTGATCGTAGCCGGCGCGCTCTTTTTCGGGGTTGTCACGACCTGGGCGAATACGCTCATTCTTTGGTTTGTGACCTCTCTGACGCTTCTGATTGTCCTGCGAACGCTCGTCAGTCGCTTTGCGGGCGGCGACACCAGTCGCAGCAACACAAACGATGTACTGGACGATGTCGGTGAAATCGTGGCAGTTGTGGAAGTGGTTGGCCCGGGCGAGACGGCGGGCCGGGTAAGCTTCCGAGGCAGCACGTGGTCTGCCGTTGGCGACGGGTCCGAGATTCCGGCGGGTGCCCGTGCCCGTGTCATCGCACGGGACAACATCAGCCTTGTTGTGGAGACGATCGACCCGGACGGCGATCGGCCTCCCACCGAATAGTCGGCCCTTGGACCCTCTGAAGTCCGGCCCGGACATCACGCGGCGGTCGGTGTTAACGAGGGTGTTTTCTGTAACATCGGTCTTTCGAGTTGCAGGTGTCTTGATTCTGGGCGCGCTGCACCTTAACTCTCGACCGGAACGCGTTTAGCCTCAACGCCAGCTTGATCACTTGACCATTTCACCCCTTATCAATAGACCCTTTATCATTTCACCCTTTATCAATTCACCCTAACCATAAGCCCCGATGTTCAGCCTTGAATTCTCAATCAATCATGACTTTTAACCGTAATGTGGAGCATCGATGGTCTATTTCACCGTTTTCCTGATGTTGGTCGGAATCGTTGTCTACAAGCTGATTCTGGTCGTGCCGATGCGTCAGGCCTGTGTCGTCGAGCGGCTGGGCAAATTCCGGCAGGTGCTGGTGCCGGGCATGCACTTTCTTATTCCCTTCGTCGATCGCGTTGCCTACCGGCACGAGACCCGGGAGCAGGTGTTCAACATTCCGCACCAAAGCTGCATATCACGTGACAACACGCAGATCTCGGTCGACGGCTTGTTGTACATAAAGGTGATGGACGGCGAGAAGGCGAGTTACGGCATTGAGGATTACCGTGTCGCGGCGGTCAATCTGGCGCAGACCACGGTTAGATCCGAAGTCGGCAAGCTGTCACTGAGCCAGACCTTCTCTGAACGCGAGGCGTTGAACGAGATCATCGTGCGCGAGATCGACCACGCATCTGAACCGTGGGGGATAAAGGTACTGCGGTATGAGGTGATGAATATCACGCCGTCGCAAAATGTGATCGCTACCCTTGAAAAACAGATGGAAGCGGAGCGGCAAAAGCGGGCGGAGATCACCCGCGCCAACGCAGAGCGGGACTCGACCATCAATCTGTCCCAAGGGGAGCGCCAGGAGGCAATCAATCTGTCTGAGGGCGAGCGGCAGCGAAGGATCAACGAAGCGCGCGGCCGTGCCCAGGAGATATCGATTCTCGCGAATGCCACGGCGGAAGGCATGCGGGCGATTGCCCTGGCTGTGAGTCAGCCCGGCGGGGATGAGTCCCTGCAACTGCGGTTGGTCGAGACTTTCCTGAAGGAGATCGAGGTCATCTTGCGGGAAGCCGACATTGCGCTCGTGCCTGAGCGACTCGCGCAGGTTGAGGGGATGTTTGAAGGCATCGACCGCGTGGCAACATCAATTCAGGGGATCCGGAAATGATCGACATAATTGACATTGGGCTGGTTGTAGTCTGGGGCGGGCTCTTTCTGTTCCTGGTCGTCCGGTTTTTCCAGTCTATTCGACTCGTGTCTACCCAAACGGCGCACATCGTCGAGCGCCTCGGGCGTTACCACGAGACACTGGAAGCCGGGTTTCACGCGCTGATTCCGTTCGTCGACAAAGTAACCTTCATGCAGGATCTGCGCGAAGAGAGCATCGACGTCCCACCTCAGGAGTGCTTCTCCATGGATGAGGTCAACGTGATCGTGGACGGCGTGATCTACATCTCCGTCATCGATCCGGTGAAAGCGAGTTATGGGGTGACTGACTACCGCTACGCCGCGGTGCAGCTCGCGCAGACAACTACCCGGTCGGTCATTGGCCAACTTGATCTCGACAAGACGTTCGAGGAGAGAGACCTGATCAGCGCACGCGTGGTTGAAGTGCTGGACGCTGCAGGCAGCACCTGGGGCATTCGGGTCCACCGCTATGAGATCAAGAACATCAGTCCGCCGCGAACGGTGCAGGATGCGATGGAAATGCAGGTCAACGCCGAGCGTGATCGGCGGGCACTGCTCGCGCGCAGCGAGGGCGACAAACAGGGACGGATCAATCGCTCCGAGGGGACCAAAACCGAAGCAATCAACCGCTCGGAGGGCGAGGCGCAGCGGCGCATCAACGAGGCCGAAGGGCGGGGCGAGGAGATCCTTGCGATCGCGAACGCAACCGCAGATTCAATCAGCAAGATCGCGTCGGTCGTTATCGAGCCGGGCGGCAAGGAGGCGATGCGGCTGCAGATGGGCGAGCAGTTGCTGCGGTCCCTCTCTGGACTGAAAGACAAAAAGATTGTGTTGCCCGGGGACCTTCTGGATCTTGAAGGTTGGCTGTCAAAGATTGACTCTCGGCCCACGCTGGGACCCTCGTCGGACCGCTGATCGCGGCGATAAGGCCAGCGATTCGGCCTTATGTGCTGAACTCCAGGTGCTGAACTCTATGAGCTCAAAGAGTGCTCCCGTGCACTTCTCTCGTCGTTCAGAGTCGCTGGCCGCAGCTATCGCGCAACGGCGTGGCTCTGCTGGTGCTAACGTCCGCCCATTGCAGCGCAATCAGCATTTGTTACGCCCTTTGCGGCGGCGCTTTTTCTTCTTCGCCTGTTTGTCCTTATCCCTCGCCGATTGCTCGCCGAGTCCGACGGCTGTGAAGCGTGCCTTCAGGGCTTCAAGCTTTGCTTCCTTGCGGCGCAGAACGTGCGGGCGCTTGGCGTCGTCGAAACGAACGAGATCGGCATCGGATTCAGTACTCATAGGCAGAGTTTATCAGACCCGCGCCGTTTCTCTTCAAGCTCACCTGGAGTCTGCATTGGTCCACTTGAGCCCCATTGGCGAGCCCGCGTGCACTCATCAGGATCGCCGATGCGGCGCGATGATACTGGACGCTATTTCCCGGCCCAGATGCCGGCAGGCGAGCGGCCCCGGATGATA
>CAVOBC010000117.1:0-12498 GCA_963693635.1 Gammaproteobacteria bacterium
GATCTGACCGTCGATGAGCGCTTTGCCGCGCCGCAGGACCGGGTCGCCCACGCCGATGTCCTTTACGAGATCGTGGCTGAGTGGACGCGCGCGCGGACCAAGTTCGAGGCAATGGAGCAACTGGCCGGCGCCGGCGTGCCCTGCTCTGCTGTTCAGGACACAGCCGAACTGCACAACGATCCACATCTCATTGAACGCGGCTTTGTGCACAACCTTGACCTGCCGCACCATGGCAAGGTGCCACTGCTCGGTTTTGCGCCACAAATGTCAGAGTCGAGTGTCGACCTCGACGCCCCTCCGCTACTGGGTCAACATACCGACGAGGTGTTGGCGGCCGAGCTTGGGCTCGATGACAGCGCGCTTACACAACTGCGAGAATCCGGCGTCATTCGCTGACGGTCACGGTATCTCGCTTGTGCCCGACTGAACGCGACTTAAGAGCCTGGAACGTGTTCCAGCAGAAACGCACGTACAGCTTCAACAGTCTCCGTTAGATTGCCTCGGGCCCGACAGTCCACCTCAAGGCAACGGGCGGCGGGTGCAAGCTCGGCAACTCGCTGGGCAACACCGGTCGGATGAAACGCATCGCTTCCCGGCAATATCAACATGGAATGCGTCATACGTTCAATTGCGACAGCATTGACCGAGAAGAATGGCTCTTGCCACGGCCAGATGCCGTCCCGAAAGTCGATCACAAGTGCAATGTAGCCTTCTCTGCCAAGTGATTTCATCGCGTCAGCAAAGCCCGGTTGATCACGCAATCGTTGCCCGAATGGCCCGGCCGCCGCATTGTCCATAAATCGTGGATTCTGTTCCGCAGCCGCAATCACCGCGTCAAGTCCCTCGGCCCGGGCAACCCGAATAGTCTCGTTGAACATGTAATAGAACGTGCCCATCGTGTTCGTATCATCAAGCCCAACCGGGTCCTGCAAGACCGCCGCCGTGATGCGAGCGGGCGCTTCGTCCATCAGGTTCAACGCATACGCGCAGCCAATGCAGCCGCCCATGACGTGGGCGCTGGCAAGACGTAAATCGTTCAGCACAGCGAGTTGATCCCCCATCATCTGCTGATAGGAAAAGGCTGTTAGCGGAGCGCGGCTTCGCCCCGCATGACGCTGGTCCATGGCGATGACCATGAAGTCGTCGCTGAAGACCTCGATGGGATTGAACGCACTTCCTCGCCAGGACGCGATCTCGCTGCTCACCCCGCCGGGCGCAAGCAGCAGCAACGGGTATCCATCACCCGTTATCTCGTAGTGGATTTCCGCACCATCAGGGCGTATCAGATCTGGCATAAACCGCGCTCGTGACATGGAGGCAGCGGCCATGCTAGGTTGCAGGAAATCGAAAAGCGAGGGAAAGATGAACTCACAACCAGCACCCAGCCTCACCCTCAGTAACCTCGACATCACCGACACCGACCGCTACATTCGCTTTGGCTTCCCATGGGAAGCGTGGGATCTCTTGCGGCAGGAGGCGCCGGTCTTCTGGTACGAACGACCTCATTTCGAGCCGTTCTGGGCGATCACAAAGCACGAGGACATTGGCTTCATCTCACGCAGCCCGCACCTCTTCTCCAACACGCAACTGCTGCGCCTGAACGACACCGAGTCCATTCAGATGGGTCAACGCGGTCGTGTCCGTGCTGCCAACCGATTTGGCGGTTCGCCCGAAGATCCGCCGGACTTCATCTTCCTTGATCCGCCCGAGCACCGGCAACGTCGCAGCCTCGTTAGCAAACACTTCACGCCCCGCATGATGCGGCGACTGGAAGAGCACTTTGGCGGCATGGCCGAGAATTACGTCAGCCACTTCGCCGACGTGCTGGCCCAGCAACTGGCCGAGAAGGGCCGCACGGGCACGGTCGACGTCGTGCACGAGTTGTCCGCCAAGCTGCCGGTCGCTGCTATCTGCGAAATGGCGGGGGTTCCCGAGGAGGACTGGGACCAGATTTTTCACTGGACCGAGACCCTGGTCGGCGCGGCAGATCCCGAATACCAGCTTCCAGGCGAGAACCGGGAACAGACTGCAATTCGCAATGGCGATGAGTGGCGGCGTTATAACGAGGAATTAGTCGCCAGGCGCAAGGCCGAAGGACTGGGCGACGACATGTTGTCGAGTCTGCTACGCGGAGAGATCGACGGCGAGGAACTGACGCCCCGCGAGATATCGGCCTATTTCACCATCCTGCTGGCAGCCGGCAACGAGACCACACGCAATTCCATCACCGGCGGCGTCAAGGCATTGCTGGACCACCCGGACCAACTGAAGCGGCTGGTGGACAATCCTGAGCTCGTCCCGTCAGCGGTCGAAGAGATACTGCGCTGGACCTCAATTGTCATTCAGTTTCAACGCACGGCGATGGAAGACGTGAAGTTGCGCGGCCAAACCATCCGCAAAGGCGAATCTGTCGTCATGTGGTACCCGTCTGCCAACCGTGACGAGGACGTCTTCGAAGACCCTTACCGCTTTGATATTGGCAGGGAGCCGAACGATCACTTCGCCTTCGGCGGCTTTGGCGAGCACTTCTGTTTGGGCGCCAATCTCGCGCGGTGGGAGATGCGCGCTATTTTCCACGCGCTCATACCGGTGCTGTCGACACTTGAACTCGCGAGTGAACCCGAGTTCGTGCCTCGCAGCCTGCATGTGGGTGGCATTAAACGCATGATGGTGAGGTCAACCGCATGATGATGAGGGCAATCGCATGAGAGTAGTCGTCGATCACAGCCTCTGCGAGGGACACGCCAAGTGCATGGAAAATGCACCGGGCGTGTTCGAGGTGCGCGACGACGACCTGTCCTACGTGCTCGTCACCGACATTCCCGAGGAGCAGCGCGAGGCGGTGACCCGCGCCGTGCAAATC
Source organism: Gammaproteobacteria bacterium (assembly GCA_963693635.1). GTDB lineage: Bacteria > Pseudomonadota > Gammaproteobacteria > Pseudomonadales > Azotimanducaceae > CAVOBC01. Next base: position 2,864 of record CAVOBC010000117.1, read on the forward strand.
TGTCCCCGGCGGGCGATCCAGCTCGAAGAGTAGCTCACCGGCAGATTCCGCCCGAGATGAGTCCTAACTGACGGTACGTTAGGGTCAATTGGCCGCTCGCTCATTGATCGGCATTGTTCATTTCACTGGCCATCATCATTTCACGCCACCATCATGTTAAGCCACCATCGTTGCACGCCACCATCCGTCACTCGCGGCAATTCTCCTCGCACACGCTTCCTCACATCTACACGCGCTACGCACCTCGAGGTGCACTCGGCTCCAGGTAGAAGGCCGCATCGCCCGCCCAGCCGGTAACCCGTCATCGAACGCAAAGATCACATCGATGCCCTTGCTGCATCCACGCTGATTGGCTTCAACGTGCTGCTCGGGGTCAATCAAGCCCTCGTAAAGCTCGTTAACGTCGGCTTTTCACCGGTGTTCCAGGCAGGACTGCGATCAGCTTGCGCAATATTGCCTGTGCTCGCTTTCGCGTTGTATGCGCGCAAGCGTCTCTCGATAACCGATGGTTCACTCGCACCCGGATTGCTCAACGGCTTGCTCTTCTCTGGCGAGTTCTGCCTGCTCTTTCTCGCCCTCGACTACACGACTGTTGCGCGGGCGTCCCTCTTTTTCTACACCATGCCGGTTTGGCTTGCGGTTGCCGCACACTTTCTGCTGCCCGGTGAACGGCTGACACTTCGCAAAGCAGCCGGTCTCACGCTCGCGATCGTCGGCGTTACCGTGGCGTTTTCGGGTCGATCGGAAGCATCAACTCAAACCTCCTGGATCGGTGATGTCCTCGCGCTTGCAGCGGCTCTCTGCTGGGCATCGATCGCGCTGCTAACACGCTTGTCACGGCTGCAGGACACCAGCCCGCAGATGAACCTGCTGTATCAACTGGTGGTCTCGGCGCTAGTCCTGCTGCTTATCGCGCCGTTCTTTAGCGATCAGGTGCGCGAACCCACCGCGACGATCCTCGGCATCTTTGCCTTCCAGGTAATCGTCATCGTGGCCATCGGATTCACAATATGGTTCTGGCTGCTGTCGGTCTATCCAGCCTCCAACATCGCCTCGTTCAGCTTGCTCGCGCCACTTTTCGGCGTCTTATCCGGCTGGCTGATCTTCCACGATCCGCTGACGCCCGTCTTCCTTGCGGCGCTTGGTCTCGTCATGGCCGGTCTCGTGGTCGCCAACAGCAGGGCTTCTCCGCCCGTCGATCCCGCTGCAGGTCATGCCCAGCCTGACGCACCTGAACCCCACAAGCCGGATTGATCCGGTCCTGCACGCCCTACGTCACACGACACATTTGGGGCGAGAACTAGGTCGCGGGTGGCCAAAGTGGCTCAGGTATCTCAAACCCAAGCGGGGTGCCCCACTGGTTTTTGAAGGCAACCTCATGAGCGGGGCGGCGAGGCGCAACACCCCAGCGCCCGGTCGGATACCCCATCGGAACGAGGCATGCGAAATTCCAGCCCTTGTCTTTGGGAACCCCAAGGATGTCGAATGCCCGGTCTTTCTCGAACACGAGCAGGCTCGTGATTGCACTCCCGATACCCTCGGCACGCGCCGCGAGCATGGCGTTCCACACGGCCGGGAAAATCGAGCCGCCGCTCTGGTCGCCCTGGCTGAACGCCCCGAGCAACAGCGGATAGCCTTCGAAGTTGTCACCCATGTGTTTGGCAGAGCGGTACATCTTCAGAAATTTCGGATGATCGCCCTCGTCGGGCGCCGCCGTCGCCGCCTCAAGGGCCGGTCCGTAGACGGTGGAAAAGAGACGGTCCATGCACTCACGGTAGAGCGGCGCAAGTTCTGCGATGACCGCCTGGTCATCAACCAGCAGAAACCGCCAGCCCTGGGTATCACCGCCGGACGGTGCGCGGATGGCGGCGTCCAGAATTCGGGCCTGCACATCTTCGGGAATCAGGTCCGGCTTCACCCGCCGCATGGCACGGGTGGTATAGAGCGCCTCGTAGATGTCCATCGCAAATCTCCATCAAATGTAGGGAAAGCCGGGGCTTGTTACCGCGCTTGTAACAGTGCTTATTACTGGGCGGATCGTGTCACGTCAGGCGATTTCAGTGCGATCACGCACCAACGCTTGTCGTGCATGATGAAACGTTGAACGCCGGACACGCGTGTCCGGCGTCAGCGCCCTCCGCAGATGAGTGCTGGGTCGATAATCGTCGTTAGAAAAATACGTACGCCCGAACAACGACGTTCCTGCGGCACCGCGCGTCTTCGGGTGCGGTCGGATCAACACACGCCGAATGAAAAGACCAGCGCGAGACCGAACCATCCGTGACCGAGTCATAGCATTTGAGCATCGAAACCTCGGTTGAGGTCTGCTGCGGAACCCAGTACCACTCATGGTCCGGTCGATGGGTAAAGCGGGTAGTCTCACCAACCCGGTCGTCGTAGACCCGGTAATTGGTGATGTAGGTTTGATCCGCGAACGACGGCCAGGCGCAGAGCACAAACGGAAACTGCTCTACCGTCTCCATGGGCTTGGCGAGGTTGATCGACATGAACCGGCGAGACATCTTCTCGTCTGCCTCGGCTCCGGTGTAATGCTGCTCGCGGCCAAAGTTACGCAGGTTTTTCGTGAGCAACTCGCGGCAACGAACGCGGCCACTGTTGTCGTTCAGATCGTTGTGCACGATGTTGGCGTAACCGCCATTCACGCCCGGGTTCTTGTTTGCCTGATCCTCCGTGCGATCGCCCTCGTAGTCCTTGTCGAAGACGTCGTGGTTGTAAACAAGCGCGTCGGTCGCACCCGGGAAGAAGTCGAGCATGAGCTTCTCCATCTCCTGATAGAACACGCGTTCCACCTCAGCCGAGTCATAGAAGTTGGTGCACCGGGACTCGCAATGCGCGAGTGACACGCCCAGTTTGTCCATGCACTCCGGGCTGTTCGGTGACAGGCCGGGGTAGTACTCCTCCATTTTCCGCGCATCACGCAACACCTGCGGAAAGTAGAGGTTGCGCCGACCGGCATCGCGTTCGTCCTTGCGCAGGGCCGTGGCGTCGGCTTCACGGGCCGGGTCCTTCCAAAGGGCGTTGGACGAGACGACCGAATACGAAGGCGCCTCGTGAACGGTGTAACGCAGCGGCAGTGCCACGCCGCCCTCCGGCGCTTCGATGTTGTTCGCGCGGATGTGTTCAAGGCACTCATCATAGGTGCGAAAGCCGAGTCCCCACTCGGTTTCGATGGGGCCGGGGGGCGCGTTCTCGATCATGGCGATGACCGCCTCGCCCTCGCCGCCAGCGACCTGAACCAAGGCCGCCTCAGTTGCCGCCGCAGTTCCCGAATCGCCGTTTCGATCAAACGACATGTAAGACAGGCCACCGTTTGCGGCGAAGGGCGCTGGCTGACCCGCGGTCAGCTCAAGGGTCGGCACATACACCGACGAGCCGTCCTTCGAACCGGACTCATCAAACTGGTCTTGCTTGGCTTCGCTCATAGCTTTGTACCCTGTTGGACATGTCTAATGATTGCATACCGGGCTTCAAACTGCCTAACGGCACGTCGAACGCTTATTTCATCGCGCCGCGTTGGTCAGCGCTTGCCCGGATCACGCACACGGTTCTGGCTCTTGCGAGCCAGATTTGGGCCAGGGCTCAGTCCGCGCGCAGGCTGCGCCGTCCGATCGATGGCAGGGATCGATCCACCAATCCGTCGCCCCGAGGCCTGGGGTCGACGTTGCCAAGCGTGCCGTGCACCGCAAAGCCCACGCGCCGCAAGAGTTCTTCCGGCATTGCGGCAATCGTCTCGTCTCGAAGGGAAACAGCCATGTTCTCCTGCTGCCGCAACCAGGGCCGGCACCAGTAGTTGAGTAACCCGACACGGGTATCGCCGTCACTGGTGTTGGGGCCCGTGCCATGCCATACGCGCCCCTCAAGTACACACGCCGTTCCTGCCGGACCCTGGAGCGACATAACCTCACTGTAATCGAACGGGTCATCCGGCGACCGATTGCGACGATGACTGCCAGGCACGAGATAGGTGCCGCCATTGTCCGCGGTGAAGTCGCTCAGCATCCATATCGTGTTGCAAACGACGGCATCCGTGATCGGGATGTCGACATAGCCCTGGTCCGAGTGCAACGCCATCGGTGCGCCACCGCTGCGAACGATGTTGGCTGTCGCACTCGACGAAATCACGTTCTCGCCGAGCAGATGGCAAACCACCTCGTCAACGATGGGGTGCAGCAGCAACTGCCAGAACTCCTCACCCTTGTCGAGCAGGTTGAACAGTCGCTGATTTGGCGCCGACTCCGGCGCTTCACCGAAAATCGCAGTTTGGCCGCCGTCGCGCATCGCGAAGCCGTCCTCGACTTCGGCGGCCGCCTGATCCAGCAAGCGCTCGCGCACAGACGTCAACTGGGTCGGGCTCAGCGCATCGGCCATCAAGCAAAAACCATGCTCGTCGAGGTCCGCGCGCATGCGGCCCCAATCGGTAGTCGGCGTTGGCAGTTCTTGCTTCGATGATTTGGCCACAGGCTTCCCCTTTTGAAGATCGTGTTTGCTGAATATACGCCGCATTGCCGCAACAGGCCTACGCAGAGCTTCAATGATGAAGCCTTCGCTCGGAACCACGACCTGCGCGGCGACGAGATTGTTGCGGTCGAACGACTCAAATCACTGGCCGGGGCTGGCCCAGTGCTCTCAAGGTTGCTGAAAAAGTGCTGTCCTGCACTTTTTCAGCAACCTGATAGACGATCCATGCAAAGCGGGCACTGATGCGATACTGGCAGTGACCAATAATCGGGGAATCAGGCGATGGCGTTCGTTAAATCGGGAGATCAGCAGCTTGAGTACTTTGCATGCGGGGACGACACACCGACAGTCGTCCTGATTCACGGCGCTGGATCGTCCGCCAGGATCTGGCACACAACGCAGCACCTGCTCGCCGCAGCGGGATACCCGTCTGTCGCCATCAGCCTGCCCGGCGCCGGGGCGTCCGATCGGGCAGAGGCGCTGGATGGGTATCAACCACTGGCTTACGCCAAAGCGGCGCGGGGGGCCATCGACGCCCTTGGCGTCACACGCTGCACACTCTTCGGACACTCGCTGGGCGTCTCCAACGTGCTCTATCTTGTCACCGAATTCAGCGAGGGCCTGGATATTGACGCCATGATCATGCTCGCCGGCGGCAGCGGTGATCGACGGGACGCACCGGGCGAGGAAGAAAAGACGGCGATCATCCGCTCCATGATGGCGACATCACCACGGTCCGGCCTCGCTCGCGACGACTGGGAAGTGTTGCACAAGAGCCTGAACCCGACCGTGCAAGACGCGCTCTGGGCGGACATCAAGGCCAATCCACCCGAACGTGCGACCGGACAGCGGATCAGCGGCCGCAAGGACATGACACCCTTTCTCAACGCGACCGATATTCACACGCTGGTCATGTCCGGGGACCACGACAGCGTCGTGCCGCTCTCTGCAACGCTTGGCATGTACCACAAGTTGAGGCCTGAAGTTGCACATCTGCATGTGATGCACGGGGTAGATCACTACCCGAATGCAGAAGTGCCGGACGCCATGACATCAGCGTGCGTCCACTTTCTGGACAAGTACACGGGGTCTTAAACGGGCTAGCCGGGCGACGGCGGCCACCGCAAGAAGGGGTTGGCAACGAGGCCGCGACCTGTGCAACGATGACAAGAACTGATTTCTGAGAAGAGGACAGAAGAATGCCGCTTTCATCTGACGATCGCCTGGCAATCACGGAAGTGATCGCACGATATTGTCATGCCACTGACAGTGGTGATGGCGAAGGTGTTGCCGCCGAGTTCGCGGAGACTGGCATCCTTGAGATCACCGGCGCCTGGCAAGCACGGGGATACGAGCAGATCAAACAGATCGGCGACTTCCCCAACAAGCCGAAACACTGGGTCAACAGCATCGTCATGGAGGGCACCGGCAGTACCGCACAATCAACGGTCTACTATGCCGCCATCCGGGGCGGCGGCCCCCTGCTCGCGACCGGGCGTTACGACAGCCAGTTCACCAAACAACTGAATGGTGAGTGGAAATTCGTCCACCATTGTTACACCGGTGATCCGGTACCTGTCGGCGCCGCACCCGCCCGGCCCACCGATCTGGAAAAACTGACAGCAGAAGATCGACTCTCTATCACCGAGGTTATCGCCCATTTCAACACCGCCATGCAGGACCGCGACGGCACTGCACTGGCCAATCTCTTCACGGACGACGGCACTTTTCAGCATGGCACAGATGCAACGGTGACCGGTCGCCCCGCGATCAGCGAGACCTTAGCGTCGACGCCCCCGGCCAGCGGCAAGTACCTGACCACCAATGTCATCATCGAAGGCACCAGCGAGGCGGCCAAAGCAAGATGCTATTTCGCTTTGATCGACGATCATCGCGTCGCCGAAACCGGACTCTACAAGGATGACTTCCAGAAGGCCGATGGCACATGGCGCATCGTCCGGCACCACTACCGCCCGGATAGCCCTGATGAATAGCGCTGATGAATAGCCCTGATGAATAGTGCCCTCTTCTCGACAAGCCTCTTCTCTACAAGAGCATGCGAGGTTTGTTTGCAAACCGATTCCCAGGAGTTGTCAGGATGACAATTTTGGGACAAGAACCAAGGGAGCAGCACATGGCGCTGACCGCAGAAGACCGCCTTGAAATGACCGACCTGCTTGGCCGCTACAACCAGGCTATCGACAATCGCAAAGCCGAGGCGTGGGCCGATACGTTCACCAGCGACGGTGTCTTTGTCGTTGAAGGCAGCGAGCCGATCGCGGGTCGCGACGCACTCATCGCGATGGTTGAGGCGATGGGCGAAAACAGCACCCCACCCACCAAACACTGGGTGTCGAATCTTCGATTTGACGGCGACGGTGACAACGCGACGATGTTGGCGGACATCGTCATCCTGCAACAGAACCGAGTGCTCTTGTCCGGTCGCTACGTCAACACCCTGCAGCACACGAACTTGCCGACCGAGGCTGATCATGCACCCGCGTGGAAGTTCTCAAAAAGGCTCTTCATCAACGAAGGATGATCTGAACCCGCGCATTTGCCGCACAATGCTAGCTCTTCGGCAGATCGTCCCGATATTTGCGGCCCTGATACTCCGGGTCAATCAGCAAACGCGGATGACGCCCGTCAACGTGGCCGCGGAATCCCGGCGCGTCGACACTATAGCCAAGCAATGCCTGCACCCGTTCGCTGTATTGCGCTGCAGTCGCGGGCGGCACAGCGAGCGTCATGTTCTCCAACTGGCGCAGGTACGGCGGGCAGTATTGCGGGCTGATTCCAAGCCGGCATTGCCCGGTCACGTTCGCACCGCCGCGATGGAGCAGATTGCCACCAAAAACGAGTACGGAACCTGCCGGCATTGTGACCGTCACCGCTTCACCTTCGGTCGGCTGACGCGTGTCGTCCCAGGTGTGGCTACCGGGGATAACTTCGGTTGCACCGTTGCTGTCAGTGAAGTCGTCGAATGCCCACATGGCACTCACACCGATTGGCGGATGCGGCCGCGGGACCGGCAGCGAGCTGTCGCCACCATCCAGATGGAAGCGCTGCGGGGTCTCACCAGGATGAAGATTGATCGCAAGCACGGCTGAGAGCAGGTAGTTCTTCGGCAACAGGGCATCGTTGATGCCGAGCACGACTTCGTGCTCGACAACCGCTGCGACCTCGGGCGTCTTGGCAAGCAGGGCGTAGACCCGTTCGGTCTTGTGCCCCTCGAAGTCGTTTCGTCCCAGGTGTTCGCCGCGGAGCCACGGCGTCAGCGCTTTCCTGATGCGCTCAACCGCACCGGCGGACAACGCATTCGGTATCACCGCGTAGCCGTTGAGATGAATGTCGTCGACCGCTTTAGAGATGACTGAAGGAATACTCATCCCTGCATGCTACGTCAAGAAACCTCTCTGCGCTCGGCCCACAGTGCCGCGCCGTGCAAAAGGCAGCCAGTGGCCAACACCGTTCAGGTCGGAATCTCTTCGCCCAGTGCGCGTGCCCGGTCAAGGCGCGAGGCTTCATCTTTTTCGATTGTGCCGAGCGCAAGAACGACCATCACGAACGCAACCACATAAACCGAGCAGCTCCATATCATGCCCTGGCGGAGTGCCTCGCTCGCGACGACACCCCCCGCTGCAATCGAGTCACTCATCTTGCCAATCATGTACGGGCCGAGGGCAAGCCCGATGAAGGTCACCATGAGAATGTAGAAGGCCGACGCAACCGCTCGCATTCGCGGCATGACGAGGTCGTTAACGGTCGACGCCGCTGGTCCGATCCATAACGGCGACGTCAGAGCAAACAGGAAGTTGAAAACATAGGCAGTGATGAGGTCGTCCGTCGCCAGCAGAACCAGAACAATCGGCAGCGACAGAACCGTCGAGGCGACACCCAGGATCAATTTGCCCTTGACCGTTCGCTCACGCAGCTTGTCGGCGAGCACGCCACCCAATGTCACGCCCGCCCAACCACCAATAGCGGCAGACAGTCCAAGCACTGTCCCGGCTTCCGCGGCACCCACCTCATGTACCCGTTGGAAGAACGGCGGCGACCAGAAGCCGACCCCATAGGTAACGAACGCGATGGACGGAAACCCGAGGATCGTCAGCAACACGGTCTTGCACTTGAAGATCATTGCGAAGGTCGCGGGATCGCGCAGACTCAATGACTGCGTCCAGGAAAACGCGGCGTACACGCCAATACCGAGCGCCACCCACTGCGCCACATCGCCCGTCAATTCAATGAGCAGCCAGGCAAGCAGCACCGTTCCAACGGCCGCGGTGATGTTGATGGCAAACTCTTTGCGGCCACCCCCCAGACTCGCCAGCTTGGCGAAATTGAACGGCGGCACAATGGCGGCCAGTTCGCCTGCAGCCTCACGGAAAGGGTGGGGGTGCTTCGGCGTAACCAACCCCTCGCTCATACCCCGCTTCGGTTCTTTGAGGGTTGAAACCCATATCGCCATCAACAAACCGGGGAGGCCCACGGTAAAGAAAGCGACATGCCAGCCCTTAAGCCCCATCGGCGCCGCATTCGTGTCCGGATAGAGGTTGGACCAACCCTCAAGGATGATGCCACCGAGGAAAATGCCAATGCCGGCACCGATGTAAACGCCGCTTGAGTAGACCGCGAGCGCGGTCGTGCGGAGTCGCGGCGGAAAGTAGTCCGACAACATGGAGAATGCTGCTGGCGTCGCGCTCGCTTCACCGATGCCGACGCCGATTCGATAGGCCGCGAGTGAACCGAAGCCCCGGGCGGTGCCGGACAACGCGGTCATCACGCTCCAGAACGTTAAGCCGATAGCGATCAGGCTCTTGCGCGTCCAGGTGTCAGCCAGGCGGCCAAGGGGAATACCAAAGATCGCGTAGAAGACCGCGAATGCTGTACCGTAAAGAAAGCCGATCTCAGCATCCGTGATGCCGAGGTCAGCCTTGATCTCCTCCGCGAGGATCGAAAGGATCTGCCGGTCAATGAAGTTGAAGATGTAGACGAGGACCAATACGAACAGTACGTATTTGGAGTACCTGCCACCGACCTCCTCGCTCCCCTTACCTTGTCCGTCTCCCTGGTCCGCACCCTCATCTACAGCCGTCTGCTCTTCGCCTTCATTCACGTCGCCACCTCCGGTTACCGGCCATCGGCATTCGCCG
>CAVOBC010000118.1:0-12497 GCA_963693635.1 Gammaproteobacteria bacterium
GGGACTTCCCCCAGATCAATCAGGAGACATTCGACCTGCCCGAACTGCCTGTCGCGCGCTGGGCTGGCTTCGTTTTCATCAACCCTGATCGCAACTGCGATCCGTTCGATGAGTTCATTCGCGACCTCGCCCCACAATTTGAACGCTGGGATCTGGGCGGACTCTATAAGCAGGCTCACGTCGCCAAGGTCATGCCCTGCAACTGGAAGATCTGTCAGGAGGCGTTTTGCGAGGCCTATCATGTCAACGCCACGCATCCGCAGATCATGCGCAGCCTCGGCGGCGTCAACAGCCAGGTCGACATCTGGGACAACTGCGCGCGGGTGATTACAGCCGGCTCCACCCACAGCCCCTTGCTCGACTACACTCCCAGCACTAACGACATGCTGCGCACACTCAGGAACGTGGACCATGACGCAGGCGTGCCGCAAGTGCCCGACGGCATGAATTTTCGCGAGTACATGGCCAACCGATCACGTCAGAATCTCCGTACCCACGCGGGCGACAAGGCAGACCTCTATTGCGATGCGGAGCTCGTTGACAGCCTGGATTACACCCTGTTTCCAAACTTCCACCCATGGGGCGCCTTTAACGGCATCGTGTATCGCTTTCGACCGAACGGTACTGACCATCGTTCTGCGATCATGTAGTGCATCATGCTCGCGCCATTTGACGGCGAACGCCCACCCGCAGCCTCGGTGCGGTGGTTGCAGCCGGACGAACGCTGGTCATCGGCGCTCGGATTTCTCGGCAAGGTGTTCATCAGGACGTGTTCAACATGCCGAAGGTGCAGGCGGGTCTGGAGTCGACCTACCAGACGGGCATCGTCCTCTCCGGCTACCAGGAGTCCAAGGTGCGCTGGCTGCACACCAAACTCACTGAATGGATTGGCGAATAATGGCGAGCCTCTATCATCCCTTTGATACTGAAGCCCTCTACCGGCTGGACGAAGATGACAACGTACGTGTCACACGCGGCAACGCCGTCGGCACGTTCACGACTGAAGGCGTGCACCTGTCCGGTGAGATTCGCCAGGCCGACCCACAACTCTGCATGTGGGTTGGCAACAACCCGGATCCATTGTCAGCGTACCAGCGCATTGGGCGCAGCACGAAGATCGAGAATACCTAGCTAGTTCTTGCCAGACGGACGTTGTGATTCGACACACCCTGCCAGACTCGTTGGAGCACGCGATACCCGTCCCAGAACGGCGTTTTAGGACAGGAACTAACGCGCCGTCTGCACCGGCCACCGACTTGCCGCGCGGCGGCCCTGGAATCCAGTCACCAGAACTGTCGGCACCGTCAGTAACGCGACGAGTCCGGCACCCCAGAAGATGCCGGTCGGGTTCCCCTGATCCAACAGGTAGCCGAACATCGGCGGTGCCACGATGCCGCCAATGTTGAAACCCGTGGAGACAAAACCGAACACCTTGCCCATCTGACCCGGCGGGGTCATGGCGCGAATGAGCATGTCTCGCGACGGTGAGACGATGCCATTTAAAAATCCAACCACAAACAGGGCCCCTGCGACCACGACGAGGGGCAATCCCAGCGCCGCAATGGCAAAGAGCGGTAACGCGATCCCGGCAAAGCACGCCGCGGCAAAGACATCGTGCCGGTCGATCGAATCGGCAATCCAGCCGCCCGCAAGCACCCCAATTGGGTTGGCAAGCAGGTAAGCCAGCAGCACGCTGCCAAGCGCCGTCAATGTCACGGGATACATGCCACCAAGCGCAGAGACGCTGAAGTCGCTGACGCCATGGCCGGTCGTGGATATCCCGACATAGAACAGCAACCCCATCATCACCGGGAACGACAGCAGCACAGCTAGTCCGACGGGCCTCCCGGTCGCCTCGCCAGACGCCGGGTCTGCGCGCTTGTCGGCATCACTCAGAGCGCTTGCCGATAATGCCAGCACCAGCGCCATGCCGAGGCCAGTAGCCGCGCAAATGCCGACGGCAAGCTGCCAGCCGATGACGCTGGTGAGTGGCAAGACGAACGCAGGCGCCAGGAACCCGCCAAAGAAACCGCTGGCCGTGTGTACCGAAAACGCCCGGCCGATGTGCTTCTCACCGACTGAGCCGTTTAGAATCGAGTAGTCCGCCGGGTGATAAACCGCGTTGGCAAGGCCGGCGAGCGCCATCATGGCGAGCAGCATCGGATAACTGGGGGCGATCGCAATGACGATGAAGGCGACCGATTCTGCCACCAGAGCCGCGATCAGCAGCAAGCGGGCGCCCACCCGGTCAACCAGAAAGCCAATGGGCGTCTGGGTCAGCCCGGTCACCAGGCTGAAGACCGTTATGGCAAACCCAAGCTCTGTAAAACCGACATCCAGTTCACCGGTCAGCACCGGAAAGAGCGGCGGCAACAACAAGATGTACAAATGGCTGTACAGATGGGCCCCCGAGACGAGGCCTATCGCTTTGACATTGAGATCCGCCGGCGCGTCAGTCTTGGACATCGTTCTCGCGCGCATCGCCGTGCGGGATGTGCAGGCCACGCATATTATTGGGTTCCCTCGGGAACCGGGGATGAACAGCGCCCTCTATCAGGTTACTGAAGAAGTGCTCTCCTGCTCTTCATCGTTCAGAGCTATCGTTTGGGGCTATCACTCAAGGGCTATTGGTCAAGAGCAATCGCTCAAGAGCGACCAGTCAAGGTTCACACGTTGAGAATGCATGGCTGCCGCCTCGCGACAGGTCAACCCCTCAACGAACGTGAAATTCACGTCGCCGAAGCGAACGTGAATTTCAAGCATCGGTCTGGCAGGTTTTCGGCAGCCTTTCATGGAACTAAAGCAATATGCTGCGGTGTTCCCTGCGCGACAGCGCGGCAATCCGGTACCGTGAGATGCTGCTATTTGTTACGCCGCGCAGGAACCAGTTCAGTCAGAATGCCGCCAGCCGATTTGGGATGGAAGAACGCGGCAGTCACCCGATTGTCGGGGTCTTCTCCAAGGTCGATGCGCACGAGGCCTTGCGCTGACAGCCGCGCTGCTTCCTCCTCTACATCATCACATCCGTAGCCCCAATGATGCAGACCCGCGCCGAATCGCTGCAGGTATTTGTACGTGCCTTTCTCCTTCAAGACCGGGATCAACACTTCTACCTGCGTCTGGCCCTCGCCAATTTGAAAGAAGTAGTTATGCGTGCCTTCAGGCGCAAAGTAAGCCCCATCCGGCAGCGGCGACTTGGACGTGTCCAATTGAAAACCCATTTGTCCCTGCAGCACGTCCGCCGCTTCGTCAATCGAGCTCGCCACGACCCCAATGTGATCCAGTCCAACAATCATTTCACGCGTCCTCGCTTAAGAGATTTGCGTCTATCCTATACCCCTTTTCGCCTCTCATACACGAGCGGGGGCGCGGTTCATGACGTCCGCTCGCTCGCCATCGCCAACGTGCTTTTGTATTCTCAAGCACACCAGCCTCTTACAAGACCCTTTAGGAGTCAGGTGTAGGAGTCAGGTGTAGAAGGCATGCGCGATCACCTGCTGCACGCGGGTTACGCGCACGTCTATTCCAACCAGCAAGGAGAGAAACGATGACAGGGCCACTCACCGGCGTCAGAGCCGTTGCCTGCTCAATTGCGCAAGCGGGCACCGTGCCGTACTCACTGATGGCGGACCTCGGCGCAGAGGTGATCAAGATCGAAGTGCCGGGCACGGGCGACGGTTCTCGCCGAACGCCGGACAAGTCCGAGTGGCCAAGCTCGTACTTTGAGACCAACAACCGTGGCGTCAAAAGTGTCACCCTAAACCTGAAGAGCAACAAGGGCCGCGAGATCCTGCATCAACTGGTGGCAACGGCAGACGTTTTTGGCCAGAATTTTCGTCCCGGCGCGGCCGAGAAGAACGGCTTCGGCTACGACACGCTGAAAGCGATCAAGTCCGACCTCGTCTATGTTTCCGTCTCAGGCTACGGCCCCGCCGGACCGCACGCGCATCTGCCGGCGACCGATGCGATGGCACAAGCGCTGGGCGGCATCACCGAGGCGTTCTCCACACCCGGACAATTAAAGAAGACCGGCATCGTCTCCGTGGCCGACGAAACCTGCGCGATGATCACCTTCGGTGCCATCATGAGCGGCCTTTACTGCGCCAAGATGACGGGCGTCGGGCAACGCATCGACACCTCCTTGCTCGGCGGGCAGATTCGCCTGATGGGCTGGACCCTGACGAATGTCATGTGGCGCGACGAGCCACCGATCACCGGACGTGCACGCATCACTGGAACCCGCAAGCAGGCAGGCATCAGCGCGACCTTCAACGACGGCGATGGACAACCCTTCGTCTTTCAGCTTGCCGGCAAGCAGTGGCAGGTCGCCATGAGCGCACTCGGCTTCATGGATGCGCTCGAAGCTGAGGGGCTCGCTGATCTCGGGGTCGTGCATGTGTCCGAGGCAGAGCGCACCCGCCTCCTGGAAAAGCTCGATGCGCTGTTTGCGACGGGTTCGCGCGACACCTGGGTCGCCGTCCTGCGGGATGCCGACATTGTGTCAGCACCGGTCAACACCATGCTCGAAGCCTCCAAAGACCCGGATGTCATCGCGAACGGCTATGTTCAACAAATGCACTATCCGGACTTCGACAAAACGCTGCCAGTCCACGGTGCCCCATGGCAGTTCTCCGAGACACCGGCTGCGATCGGCCGTGCACCGGCGCTCGGTGAACACAACGCTGAAATACTGTCTTCGCTCGGCTATTCGGATGACGACATCGAGTCACTTGCTGACGAGGGGACCATTTAAAATCGGCGAATGCAGAAAACTGGACGCTGACTGACTATTCGTTCGCCGTTTCGCGCCTACCCCTCTCCACCGTGAAGTCGCTGAGCCCCACACGCTTTAAGTCACGCCGCATTCTGCCGAGACTATAGGGGTAAAAAGCGACCACCCTGCCCGTGTTATCCCGGTAAAAATTGGTGCACTGACCGGTCGCCCAACTCATCGTTTGTAGCGACGCCTGAATGCCACGGTTGTACTCACGTGTGGGCTCCTCCCGGACTTCCACCGATCTCACGTGTTTATCGATGATTTCCGCCGCGCAATCGGCGATGTAGCCACTCGCGATTTCTGAACTCGCGAAGAGCGAGGTATAGGCAGCGACACCGTTCAACCCGCACACCGTGAAGTAGTTCGGGAACCCGGGGATGGCAACGCCCCGATACGCCTCCGGCTTGTGTTCAAGCACCGTGGACAATCGCACGTCATCCCGGCCGAACACGTCGATCGACGGTTCACCCTCCGCGCGCGCGCCGATTTGATAGCCCGTGCAGAAGATGACGACATCCGCTTCTTCTGTGCTGTCATCGACCGCAACTACAGCAGTCTCCGTCAGTGCCTTGACCGCCCTGGTCACCAGCCGGACATGATCCGCCGCCAGTGCCGGGTAGTAGTCGTCCGATACCACGACGCGTTTACATCCCGGGTCGAAATCGGGCGTCAGGGCGTCCATGAGCGCGGGATCACTGATGGCAGACCGCATATGCTTAAGTCCCACCTGCCTGATCGCCTCGATGGCTGACGGCATTCGTCGTGTCGTACGGAACATCGTCGCGGTTCGCCGATAAAGACGCCGCCATTCGCCACGCCACGCTTCCGATTGCTGCAAGATATCCCGCTTTGCTGCTGGCGTTGTGCGGTTGTTCCGCGGCATCACCCAGTTGGGGGATCGCTGAAACACCACCACTTCAGGTGCGCGCCTCGCAACCTCGGGCACCACCTGAACGGCGCTCGCCGCTGTACCAACGACCGCGACACGTTTTCCTGCGAGATCAACATCATCCCGCCAGGCACCCGAATGCCAGGTTGGGCCAGCAAACATATCGAGTCCCTTGATGTCGGGGATGTTGGGTTCTGTCAGGCGCCCCGTCGCGGCAATCAACAGCCGGTGCTGTGCGCTTGCACCGGTCGCATCCTCGAGGTTCCAGACGCCCCCGGTGCTGTCGTAGCGAGCAGTCACCATGTCGGCGTTGAAGCGAATGTGGCGCAAAATATCGTGACGCTCCGCGCAGCCGCGAATATAGGCCTGAATCTCCGGCTGGCTGGCGTACTTCGTCGACCAATCGGGGTTCGGGGCTATCGTGTATGCATATAGATGGGAGGGAACATCGCAGTGCAGGCCAGGGTAGGTATTTCGAAGCCAGGTTCCACCAACATCGGGCTGCTTCTCGTAGATGACGAAATCATCAATGCCGCGAGCCTTCAACTGCATTCCCATACCGATGCCACTCAGGCCTGCACCGAGGATTCCGATGGCCGCAGTCTGCTTCTGCCGCACGCCGATCCGGTCAGTCATATTCCGCCCGCGTGACAAGCCCGTTCTCGAAACTCACAGGGGCGATCCACCACGCACGACGGTCACAGGAATGCCATTCATCGCCGCCGTACCGCTGATGCTATCGAGATGATCTGATGGCGACAGCACATTGCTGTTGGGTCCACGTCGCTGATCGGGTTGTGACGGGTCGCCAAGTTCGCTGAAGCCATGCGGCAGGACGACCGTGTCGCGCCGCATGTCACCGTTAAGTCTGACTGTTGCTACGATCGACCCGGCACTCGACGCGATGGTCACCTCGTCCCCATCGTCGATACCGCGAGATGCAGCATCTGCCGGGTGCATGTCCAGCACACAACGTTTCGGTCCCTTGCCGAGACCCGGCAGATTGTGCAGCCAGGAGTTGTTGGTCTGGATGTTGCGCCGGCCTATGAGCTGCAGGCCTGTCGATGGCGCCTCAGACTTAAGCGTGCGCAGGTCAGTGACAATGGCATCCGGGGCAAGATCAATACAGCCATCTTCAAACAAGACGACCTCGCTTAACCGCGATCTTGGCGGTCCCTGATCGATGCTATGAGGATTCTCAATCATGTCCTTGAGCGCAATGCCGTCCTGCTCGCCAAATCGATCACCCCAAGGGCCAGCACGAACACCCAGATCGAGCAGGCGTTCCATCCCGCGTGTGGGTCCAATCGCCTGACAGAGTTCATCCACATCCCGGCCAGCAAGCGCCCCATCAGCTTCAACGTGGCGTCGGACCGCGGAACTGACAACCTCGTCTTCCAATGCGTCCAACTCGTCATCAGCACCCGGGCGGCCGTTGCGAACAGCAAATGCAAACCCGAGCATCATGCGCCACTCGTCTGGGCGATCGGTCAGCGACAGCACGGGCGGCGAATAACGCGCGGTGTTGCGATAGCCCATTGATCCCAGAAACTGATCGTAGTGGCTGTCGTTGAACGGCGACGTACCCGGCAGTATCACATCGGCATGACGGGTCGTTTCATTACTGTAAAGATCCACCGCAACCAGAAATTCAAGGCTACCGAGCGCTCGTTGTATACGCGCTGAATCGGGTGCGCTGACCGCTGGGTTGCCGGCAATGGTCACCATTGCGCGAATGCGCCCCGGCCCCTCGGTTTCAATCTCGTCGGCCAATCCCGCGACCGGCAGTTCACCCATGACCTCCGGATAGTGATGCACCCGCGAGTGGAAGCGGCCGAATGTCTGCGCGGCGCGACGGCGCGGTGGCGCGACCCAGGCCTGTTCCGGGAACATCGCGCCGCCCGGGTGATCCAGTTGACCGGTCAGCACGTTGACGCATTCGATGAGAAAGCTGGTCAGCGTTCCGTGTCGGGTCAGTGTCGTGCCGACCCGACCGTAGACTGCCGGCGCCCCGGCTTGCACCAAAGTCGTCACGAGGTTCTCGATCTCCGCTGCATCCACGCCACACCTGACCGCAGCGCGCTCGATGCTAAAGTCCCTGAGCACAGTGGCGAGCGCGTCGAAACCACGTACGGGCACCTCAGGCTTACGCCCTCTCGCTATCAACGAGTGGCAGACTGCAGCAAGCAGCCACGCATCGGTGCCGGGCCGCGGGGCAACGTGCAGATCGGCAATCCGCGCTGTCTCGCTTTGCCGCGGGTCGATCACAACCAGACGCCCGCCGCGCGCATGAAGTGCAGCCACGTGGCGACGAAAGCCCGGGACAATCCAAAGACTGCCGTTTGAAACAACCGGGTTTGCGCCGATGACGACCAGGCAATCGGACCGTTCGATATCAGGCACCGGCACCGCGTTACCATTGCCGAACATGAGAATGGACGCGAGATTCTTGGGCAGTTGATCAACGCTGCCGGCGCTGTAGATCTGCCCGGGCGACAGCGCCCGCAGCAACTCGCCAAAGCCCAGCGTGAGTCCGAAGTTGTGGACCGTGGGGTTGCCCAGATAGACCGCCACCGACTCGCTGCCATGGCGTTCCCGCACGCCCGTGAGCCCAGCAGCAGCGTGCGCAAACGCCTCATCCCAGGAGACTTCAACGTGTCCTTCGCCCTGACGCACGAGCGGCCGGGTCAGTCGTGACGGGTCGTTATGCAGTTCTGGCAGCGCGATCCCTTTCGGACACACATGGCCACGCGAGAACGTGTCCTCGCAGTCGCCGGAGGTCGCCACTATGCGTTCGCCGTCGACCTGGACCGCAAGGTTGCACGCCGCTTCACACAACGGACAGATTCGGTAGCTGGTGGCGGGCATTCAGTTGGGTATCAGGCGTAATCCGACGGGACTATATCAAGCTTCCAACCCGGAGGTTGAATAATGCCGCCGGTCAGTGCTTTCTTGATGTACTCTCGCCACGATCTCTCTGGACGCTTGGTCCATGCCACCAAAGTTACCTATCGACGCCTTGCAGGAAGCTCTGCGGGCCTTCGCCAAAGAGCGAGACTGGGAACAGTTTCATTCGCCCAAGAACCTCGCGATTGCCCTCTCTGTTGAAGCGTCTGAATTACTCGAGATATTTCAGTGGATGACCGAGGCCGAGTCCCATGCTTTGACACCACAAGTGACCCACGCAGTGGAGCAGGAGATCGCCGACGTGCAGATTTACCTTGCGCGAATCGCTGACGTCCTTGACATTGATATCGGTCTCGCCGTTGACAGAAAGCTGGCAATCAACCGGGACAAGTACCCGGCAGACAGGGTGCGTGGAAGCGCAAAGAAGTACACCCATTACAGCGCGGACGATGGAGATGGCAACGATGACGACAGCACCCGCGAACAATAGGTGTTTTGACACCGCCCTTTTCTCCACCTCTCATTCTTCTCATTCCCCCGATAAACACCGAGGCAAGCAATGGACATTCCGCAACTAACAACTGCACAACGCAGCCGCGCACGAAACGCCATCCTTGGTGCACTGGTCGCCGACGCGGCCACGATGGGCTTTCACTGGGTCTACAGCCAGCGGCGCATCGTCGAACTCACGCCCGAGGTGCCCGAGTTCCGGCAACCCGACGAAAAGGACTTTGAAGGCGGCGTCGGCTACTTCGCACACGCATCGAAACATGCGGGTGACCTTTCCCAGTACGGCGAACAGATGCTGGTGATGTTGCGCTCGCTCGCCGAGACCGGCGGTCACTATGACAGAGCCAATTACACGGAGCAGTTTCGGCGGCACTTCGGTTACGGCGGTGAGTTCGTTGGGTACATCGACCGGCCTACCCGGCAAACGCTGGACCGCATTTACCGCGACGAACACGAAGCCCTCGAGGCGGTCAATGCGATCGCTTACGACGGCGCCGAGAAGGACCAGCACAGCATGCTGACCAAGGTCCTGGCTGCCGTAAAGCAGCATGAGGGCACCGCGCTCACCGAACGGGTTGAGTGGTACGCAGATGCGATGCCAGACCCGGCACTCTCGCGCACCTATGGACTCGCGCTCGTTGACGCACTCGCGTCCTCAGCTGCCGCGTTTCCCGGCGCGGTCGACGAACAGCTTCCCGCAGTGAGCAAGTTGCCGCCGCTGGTCGCCTGCCACGCCAACGATCCCGAGTTGAAAGCGGTCAGCGAGTCAGCGATCAAGGTGACCAACAACGCGCCGCGAGCGCTTGATTACGGCCATGTCTGTACCGAACTCCTGCGGTCTTTGATAGACGGCACATCGATGGCATCGTCGATCGAGTCTGCGGTCGCTGCTGGCTCCGCCGATACCCGTAGTGTCGTGAACCGTGCGCTCAACGACGACCGCTCGGTTCGTGAGGTATCCAAAGCATGTGGCCTGCATTGTGATCTGGGCGCAGGCGTACCCGCCCTGATGCACAACCTCAGAACGGCTTCCAGCTTCACCGAGGCAATTCGCAGCAACGTTTATGCCGGCGGCGACAACTGCGGCCGGGCGATCATGTTGGGCGCGGCGTGCGGCGCAGAATTCGGAACGGATGGCAATGATGGCATTCCGGCCGAGTGGTTGAGCCGGGTAACGCGCATCGAGGAGATCGACGCGCTCATTGGCAAGCTGCTCGATCCCGACTGAGCGGGACTCCGCATTTTCTTACCGAAAAAGGCGGTGCAGCCCTGCACCGCGCACGAGCTACAGCACAAGTTTTACAGTCGCTTCATCGACGACCGATCGATGGCGGTCGATCAATTCAAGGCGATCGCGCACCTTCCCGGGGTCGGCGAGCGACCACTCACGCAATCGCTCCCAATAGTCGGGATTCCAGTGGAGGAAGTCGTTGAACCAGCCGACGGTATCTCGCTGCTCAACGCGAACAGCAAACCACTCGACGTGATCACGATAATTGCCGAGTGCATAGGACAAGTTTGAGATAGCTTTCGGTCTGATGTACTTATCGGTCTCCCCGTCAATCCAGCCCGCCACTAGTTTTTCCAGGGGTTCCCCGTTGCCCTGATAAAAAGCCAGACTCGCACGCTGGTGCGGTCAAACGAGGTCGGGTTCCAGCCGCGCCATCAGCGCTTCGGCCCGTGCGAGACGGCGGGGCTTGTGATAGATATCGTGCGCGAGAAACTCGCCGATCACCCACTCATTTCAGGGCGCGAGTTACAGCGCTTGCTCGAACTTGGCCGAAGCCTCGTCGAACCGACCCAGTCGGTACAGGAACCGGGCCTGGTTCACCATCATGTTGGGGCTCTGGGGATCGATCTCCTCCGCCGCCTCACTCAGGTCCAGTCCTTCCTGGTAGAGGCCAGCATTCAACAGGGTGTCCTGAGATATGTCAGCCCTCACGCCAATATCGGCACCCAGCGCGTCGGCCCGCGCATACGCGGCCATCGCCGCACAGTAGTCAAGGTCCAGTCGATCATGGAGAAAACCGAGGACCAGGAAGAATTCCGGCATGGGACGAAGCGCGATCGCAATGGCTATTTCCTCGCGCGCGGATTCCAGCGCGGCCCGCGCCAGCAGGTAGCCTAACTCTGCCGCCGACATGAAAGAGTACGACTTGGCGTAATGCGCGTACGCAGAATTCAGATCGATGGCGAGCGCCCGGTCGATCAGTTTGAAGCCTTCCATCCGATTGTCCGTTTCATTAATCTTGTAGGCCGCCACCGACAATAGCGTGTACGCCTTTAGATTCTCGGTAGGTAATTGGGTTGGAGTTCCTGCGGTAAATACCCCAAGTGATCGTCCAATCTCGGCCGCGATATCGTCATAGAGACCAAACACACTCGTCATGGTCGTGAGATCTCGACCGTAGGTCTCCCGCCAGACCTGGGTGCCATCCCGGGTGTCGATCATGTGCACGTTGACCCGCGCCCGATCGCTTGAACGGTAGACACCGCCATCGACCAGGTACCTGCCGAGAGACGCGAGCCAATCTCGCGCACGTCCATTTTCGCGTCCCCGAAGAGAGACGAGGAGCGCATTGAAATGACTTTCAGCCCTTCGATTCTAGCAAGCTGGTTCCAAATTTCCGTGGTCAGCGTGCTGCTGAAGTACTGCAGTTCAGGATCGTCGGAGAGATTCTCAAGGGGTAGGACTGCGATATTGGGCTGCGCATCGATCACCTCAGCACTCACGTCCGTGACGGGGGTGTCGTCCGTGTTGTCGCCGAAGTTGCGCTGCGTCAGGGCAAACCAGGTGCCGGCCGCGATCATCACAATCATCGCGAGTGCAAGTCCGAGTTTGGCTAGCAACCCGGTCGATTGCGTACTTGAACTCGCTTGCGCACCTGAACTCGCTTGTGCGCCTGAACTGGAAGCTGTGCGGTCCCGACCCTCCGGGCTTTGACCCAGCGCGCCCAGAAGGCGACTCCGATAATCCACACTGTCCTCGTGGTAAAGCGCCTGCACCCGGCTCAGCCCGATTTTCAGATCCGCCGTGAGTTCCACCGGCGCAAGATAGACCGGGACGATCTCGATCCCCTCGTCGAGGGCGAGATTAACTTCGCGGTTGCAGTGTTTGGACTTAAGCGTAGCGGGTGATACGTAGAAGAGGACGCGTTCCGAGCGCAGCAACGAGATGCCGACGGACTCTCGCCAGTTTTTGCCTGGGGAAATCCCTTCGTCATACCAAAGCCGAACGCCCTCACCATCCAACCAGGCGAGTTCAGGATATACGCTGGCCACGTCAGCATGCGCATAACAGATGAAGGTAAAACGCTCTTCACCCTGGTAGGCGCTTAACGGTCTGTCCATGGACATCGGCATCCGGATCCGGATGCCGGGTGTCTAGGCTGATCCAATATGTTCGGTATATCA
>CAVOBC010000119.1:0-12357 GCA_963693635.1 Gammaproteobacteria bacterium
CGCGAATGGTCTGTGGAAGGTCCGTGGAAGGTCGCGCCAGGACTCCGTGATCGCCGGCGTCGCCAGCGTCCCGAACGCTTGCGGCACCTCGACTGACCTCGCCGGTCGATCTATTTGACCTGGCCCTGGATCGTGCCGCGATAGCCTGAGCCCCGATTAAAACCTGACACGTTGACCTGACACAAACCGGACACAACTACCTGCGCGCTACAACTTTCGACCACTCACTGCCGTTCGCCAGTCCGATCAGTAGCTTCATCGAATAGCAGGGCCTTTGGAGAAGAACACGATGGATTGGACGATTCAGAATCTCGGTGCGCTGGGAGAGTTTGTCGGCTCCATCGGAGTCATCATCACACTCGTCTATCTCGCCGTACAGATTCGTCAAAACACACAGTCTGTCAGGGTTAACAACCGTTGCAGAAACCGACCGCAACATTGCACACACCCGATTCGCGATCGCCACGCCAGGTCTCATGTCCATCTACCGCAGCGGACAAGAGGACCCCGGCGACCTCACCCAGGATGAGTACTATGTTTTTTACGCCTACCTTTACTCAATGTGTCTGGATTTCGAGGAGAAATACCAACTGCAGCAGCAGGCTGGGGCGCGAGATCATGGCGACAATGACGGTCATGTGCGTCAATTTCGTCGACGCGGGGGTCGCAATGGTGGGACAGAAGTCATGACAGTCTGCACCTCGATCCCGGCCGGGTTTCATTTTGAACGGATTGCTGGCGGAGTATGACGCCGCCGATGATGGAGACTGCCATGAGGCCCCGTCCGGTGCGGTGAAAACCGCTAAAATCGTGCCCGATTGTCAGCGGCTACCGCCAACTACTCATAGGGCGACGATAGGGCGACGTCCAGCGACGACAGGGCCCAGTTGCCAAGCGCGCCCGGATAAGGCCCAATATCGGACTCACCCATTTGTGACTGCGACGCATCCAATACGTCCGGCCAAGAGGAGATGATCATGGCGGCTGTACCTGCTGTAGCCGAAGCAATTGCCCACGCAGACCTCAAGGCGAACATCGAAGTAATGTCCGGATTCACCGGCGTCTCGATTCGCGACGTTGCCATACCCGACCTGTCTGACGATGACATTGAAGCGGTGCGCCGGCTAATCGCCGAGTATTGCGTGGCGGTGTTTCCGGGTCAGTTTCTGGCCCCGCAAGACCACGTTGCATTCCTCGCGCGCCTGGGGCGGATCACTGTGACCCCAGGGGTCGACATGCGCACGGAATTCGAGAACGTGCACATGGTTGCCAATCGCGGCGATGCCGACAATCCGGTTTCGGGCGGGTTTCACACCGACACGAGCTTCGTCGCCAAACCGCCGTCGTTTACGTCCCTGTCAGCCGTTGAAATGCCTGACCACGGCGGCGACACCATCTTCTGCAATCAGTATGTGGCGTACAACACACTGTCAGATGTGATGAAGCGCTTCCTGGAGGGGATGCGTTTCAAGCACGTCGTTAGCGGCACTGACCACCCGGAAGCGGTGCCGGACCCGGTGTGGCAACCGGCGGTACGCACCAACCCTGTGACTGGTCGAAAAGCGCTCTACGTCACATACAAGGAACGCTGCGTCGAAGCCGAGGGGATGACGGATGCCGAAGGCCGCAATCTGATCGACTTCCTGTACAGCCATTCGCTGCAAAACCACGCCATGTACCGCCATCGTTGGTCTGTCGGCGACTTCGTGATCTGGGACAATCGCTGTTCCCTGCACGCCGCGGTCTATGATCACGGCGATCAGCCGCGCAAGTTGCACCGCGTCATGTGTGAGGGCGAAGTGCCGTTCGAATGATTCAGACGACGGCCTGCACTGGGTGACGCCAGGATTGGGTTACTGGATAGGGCTATCGGATAGGGCGATCCCAATGCGACCTACCCCATAAGGGCTTCAAGTCGGCGGCCGGCCTCAGCCGGGGTGCCACCCGGCATCTGGATCATCTGCAGGTCAGCACCGAGTGCTGCACGCTCGGCTAACTGCTCGCCGATCGAGTCGATCGGGCCGATGACCTGGATATCCCGCACCATCTGCTCCGAGATAGCGGCCATGGCACCCGCCATGTCGCGCTCTTTCCATGCCGTCCGGGACGCCGACACCTCCGCCTCGTAGCCATTGCTGGCCAGCATGCTCCAGTAGAAGTCGCCCATGCGATTGATGTAGTGGAAGAGCGGTTGCCGCGCTGCCTGCCAAAGCTTCTCGTCGTCACCCTCGCCCAGAACATAGACGTTGGTGAACGGCGCAATCGTAATGTCTGCCGCATCCTTGCCAGCGCTGGCCGCGCCCACCGCGAGGCTTACACGCAGACTTGAGAAATGCTGCCTGGGCCAGTGGATCGGGAAGATGCCGTCGGCAATCTCACCGGTTTGCTTGATCGATTTCGGCGTGATCGCCGCGATATACATCGGTACGTGGTCGCGGGGCCGGTCATAACTCAACTCAAAACCGCGGCTCATCTGAAAGATCTCGCCCTCGTACTCCAGCTTGTCGCCACGGATCAATCGATTGATGATCTCTACATATTCGCGCAAGCGGCGCACCGGCTTGTCGAACGGAACCCCATGAAAATGCTCGATCACCCGACTGCCTGATGAGCCGAGGCCGCAGACCATGCGCCCCCCCGAGATCACCTCCAGCATCGCAAACTCCTGGGCGATCGCCCCAGGGGTTCTCGAGTAGATATTGAGAATCGACGTGCCGATCTGGATGCGATCGGTGTTGGCTGCCAGCAAGGTCATCCACGGAATACTTGACGTACCCCACGCCTCACCCGTCGCTACCATCTCGAAACCAAGCGACTCAGCAATCTGCACCCGCTCAATTGATTGTTTCCAGTCACTGCCGGCTCCTGCCAGAACGCCTAATCGCATCTGTCTGCTCCTTTAAGATTCATCGGATGTTCTGTCCTGCTCGCTCGCTGGGCCCACCGCCCGCAAGGTCTTGATCCCGCGCCTTCATTCGCTGTCGATCACCGTCAACTTCACCGCCGCCACACCCCGTGCCCGCGCGTAGCAGACGTTCCGCCAGTGTCTCGGGTCACCTAAGATATCACGAGCAAAATACGGCCCTGTGTTGACTGACGCCAGCGCCGTGGAATGTAGTTCGCCAAAGTATAGTGGCGGCAATCCCACCGCATCGGTCGTTTCTGACTCCTTCGCCATCGCCATGATCTCGCCGCGCATCAACTCCTGGGCCGATACGCCACGATAGATCTGGAACGCGAGGATCGATTGTGTCGCAAGCACAGCGAGCAGAGCCAATGAGACCAGGGCCGAAGTAACGCGGAGTGTGCCGTTGGTCGTCGTGACGACAGCACCCAGCGGCACGAGACACATCACGCTGCAGATCAGGAAGAACTCATACGCAAACGCCGCTCGCCCGACAAACGCCGCTGCGGGCGCGCCAACCATCGCTGCCATGCTGGCAACGCCAACCAGCGCACAGAGGGCCGATTTCAGAATCCGCGTTTGCCAATCAACAGGCCGCAAGAAGAAGAGCAGCAACCCGGCAACGCCAAAAGCAACGGCCAACTCAAGACTGAAATACGTGTACGCGTAACCGGCGGCTTGCAGCAACCTGCCGAGTGGCGGCGTCGGATCACCGATAATCTCGGCACGAACATAATTGCCAGGCGCACCGACAAGGACGAGCAGGCCCAAACCCCAGCATACGCTCGCCACCACCGCCATCACTGGCACGGGCTGTTTCTGTAAGAAAAAGCGAACAGCCAACATGACCACGATAGCGACCATCACGGCCACAGACAGATTTTCAAGCCACGCGCCACCGATGAAAAACAGGATGGGGGTACTGATGAGGGACGCACGTCCGGTCGGGCGCTCGTCACCCGCAAAGAGCCAACGCCACAGGAGAACAAGCGCGCCCAGGGCGATCGTCGATCCCCAGAAGTATTGGATGGCACCCGTTTTCCACAGCGTGAACTCCCCGAAACGGTGGGGTGAAAACCAGAACAGAAACAGGAACAGGATGAGCGTCTGGGCGGCGACCGCCGTACCCTGACGCGGCGGCAGGACCAAGCGCAGCACGAGAAGTGATGCTAACCACAAACAGACAGCGTTCGCGATATTGAACAATAGCAGTCCGACATCGCCAGACGCGAAGACAAGCCGATTGATGAGCATGACCGGAAAGCGTCCCGTCCAGGTCAGGTAATCACCCAGAACCGCTGACAAGATGGTCGCAAGGTCCAATGTGGGCAAAAAACGGCAGTAGTCGTCCACGAAACGCGGGACGACAAGATTCAGCAGGAAGAAGCCAAGCGGGCCAACGACCGTCAGGACGAGGACGGCTCTGCGGCGCATGGCTCCGGATCCAGCACCGTCCGTCAAGATCTCGCCAACCGGCAACCCTGCCATTGGTCGATGGGCATGCGAGCGGCCTCAGGTCAGTGCGAGCGACCCGCTACTCTGGCCAAACGCATCGACCTCCATGCCCAGGGACTGCAGCAATGTCACATAGAGATTGCAGAGCGGCACGTTGTGCTTTTTGTCATGGGCAATGTGACGCCCATGTTTAAAGCCACCACCCGCAACCAGCACCGGCAGGTTTCGCGCTTCGTGCGAACTGGCATTGCCCAGATTGCTGCCAAACAGGAGCGACGTTTGATCGAGTAGCGTGCCATCGCCATCCGGTCGCTCCCGCAACGCGCCCAGCAGCCCGTCAAGATGCTGAACAATCTCTGTCTCAATCTTCTTGAGCTGCACTATCTTGCTCTCGTCCTGACCGTGATGTGACAGGCCGTGTTGATCGAGATTGACGCCAGCGACCTTCGGCACAACGCCATGGTCATGGATCATCAGGCTGATGACACGCGACGAGTCGGTCTCGAAGATGAGGGGGATCAGGCCAAACATCAGCCGGATGCGACCGATGATGTCTGCCTTATCCGGGCTATCAACCGGCGGTTCTGCAGCAACGGCGGGCTTGGGTCGGTCCATCCACGCCTGTACCTCGGTCAGATCATTCTCGGCCGTGCGCACCGATTCAAAATACGCGTCCAGCTTCTGTCGATCCGCGGCGCTTGCCGTGCCCTGCAGCGATCGCGCCTGACCCGCCAGATGATCAAGGATGCTGCCGCCGTCGCTTAGCCGCTGCGCTTCCTCGGCAATCTCTGCATCTGTGCCGCGCAGGAACAACTTTCGGAACAGGGTCGCGGGGCTCGTTTCAGCCGGTGTCATCACGCCGCTTGCGGTATATGACTGGCTCTGCGGCGTCGCCGTGCCAAGCACCACCGAGGGAAAGCGCGTGACGTAGCCAAAGTGGTTGGATGCCATCTGGTCGATTGAAATCGTATTCTGGAAGCCGTCGAGGCCCGGATGGCGCGCCGCCGTCAGCCACGTGATCTCGGAGTTGTGGGGTTGTCGCCCGGTCTGTTCCTCATGGGAGAGCCCGGACAGGACTGTGTAGTGGGCCCGATGGCGGTCAAGGATCGACAGATAGTCTGTCGCCGCGTAGTCCGCACCCGTCGTCTTCGGCGTCCAGTAGTCGTCGTACAGGCCGAGGGTGCAGCAGATGTTCAGCATCCGCCGCGGCGACTCCAGATTTATTGTCCGCGCAAACGCCGGCGTCATCACGTCCAGCAATGGCAATGCCATTGCGACGCCGGTCGCCTTGAGGAACGTTCTGCGCGGGAGCGCTCGTCGCGTTGCCATTACTGCCTCCTGAAGAGATCGCTGCTCACGACCTCGTGAATCATATCGCGCACAGGATAAGTGTCGTCACCCATCCCGGCAATTAACCCGGCCACGGCCTCCCGGTCAGCAAACCCGATCTCTGCGCCGGTGCTCAGCACGATTAGCTGTGACGCAAGGTTGCGCGCGAGCAGATCCAGTTTCCGGGTCAACAACAACCGCTGGTATGCCCTGAAACCATCGAATTCATCGCCGTCAGGGGTGACGCCGCTCGCGTCGACCGGCAGTCCCTGGGTGTAAGGCAACGACACCTCGTAATCGCCAAACATCGTCGTTCCACCGGACACGCGATATTTCTCCCGATACCCGCCAATGGGATCAAACGACTCAAGGGCAAATCCCGGTGGGTCGATTTTCTGATGGCAACTGGCGCAGACCGGCAGAGCACGATGCGCACTCAACTGGTCTCGAATCGTCGTCGTGCCACGCGTATCAGGCTCAAGGCCGGGAATCCCCGGCGGCGGCGGCGGCGACGGCTGACCCAGCAGGCTAGCCAGTACAAAGTTCCCACGCGGTACGGGCGAGGTGCCCGTGCCGTTTGCTGTGATCTTGTGAATGCTCGCGTGGGTCAGGAGCCCGCCCCGGATGCTATCGGCCGGCAGGGTCACCCTGCGCATCCACTGGCCCTCCACGCCCGGCACATCATAGTGATCCGCCAGGCGCCGATTGAGGAACGTAAAGTCCGCCTCCACAAGTTGCCCGACGCCCAGATTCTCCTTGATGATCTCCGTCAGAAACTGCTCGGATTCCAGCGCCATCGCCGTGCCCAGCAGATCGTTCCACTCGGGGTACAAGCCGCCGTCGGGGCTTGTCGCTTTCAGCTCGTACAGGCGATACGCCTGCCCCGCAAAGTCGCGCACAAAGCGGGTGCTCCTTTCGTCGCTCAGCAACCGCTCAACCTGTCCCGCGAGCACACCCTGGTCCCGCAGCTTTCCCGCCGCGGCGAGCGACAGAAGTTCATCATCCGGCATGCTGCGCCACAGGAAATAGGACAGCCGCGAGGCGAGCCCGTAATCGGTGAGTTCGCCGGGTTCGCCGGCGTGGTGGAGGAATGACGGATCACTCAGGATCGCTCGCAACGGCACCTTCAGCGCCGCGACAAACGGCCGCTTCGCCGCGAGCACCGGCCGCGCCAGATCGGCAATGCGAGTGACCTCAGACTCGCTGAGCGGACGACGAAACGCCCGCGCGCCAAAACCTCGGACGATGTCCACAATATGATCGTACGGTGTCTTTGTCAGCACCACGCGGCCGTCGTCATCGATCTCGATGCCATCGAGGAGTCGCGTTGTGCTCTCGGGTGGCCAGGATTCAAGCAGCGGGCCGCGGATAGCCAGCGACCGGATAGCAATGCCTTCGCCCGTGTACGTCTTCACGTTGTGCTCTGCGGCGAAGTAGTTCACCTGGGGCCCCTCAGGCACCTCAAGTTCCGACACCGATGGAGCGATCAGATCCCCGGGACGCATATAGGCCATCGCCGAAACTACCCGGCGCTCGTCATCGACCAGATCGAATGAGCCAATCAGTTCATCAAGCGACGCTGTGACGCCCTGTTTCACCCCCCGATAAAGCGTCAGAATGACGGGTGTGTCAGCCTGATATCGCCATACCTCTGCTGTGACCTCATATCGACCAGGAGTTTGCACGTGAAAGCCCTCGTTCATCGAGTGCATCGTGTAGGTCGAACCGACATCAAAAAAAATCGCAACACCGTCGTCGAGTTTCTTGATGATACCGCCACCGACAAAGGTGCCTTCAAACATATATGAAAGTGCCGCCGAGTCCCTATACAGGGACTTGAAGTCCTGCACTTCGGGTGGCTTGCCAAGCTTGAGCGCGGCATCGAGCGCGCGATCCGCCGCCTCGAGGTAACTGCGCACGTGCAGCGCGGACATGCCTTGTTTTGAAGCGACGGTATCAAAGCCACCTGAGTCCGCTTCTGCCGGCAGGCTATCGCCCAACGCGCGACCGACTTCTTCATCCAGGTACAAGAGGTCTTGCAGCGTGTAGGCGTATTCGAGGCGGGTGAGTCGGCGGAGCGCCGTTCTTTGACCCTGGCGACGCTCCATATTCGCGCTGATCAGCGCACGCTTCAGGGTCGCGAGGGCCGCATCACGAACAACCGCATCGACCGGGATGCCCACGGGCGGCATCTCGCCCCGGTCCACGCGATCATAGATGCGCAGCCAGGTTCGATAGGTATTCATATCTGCGAGGTCGTGCCCGACCTTTGTCATGTTGAGGGGCGTCACCGCGTCATTGTTGTGGCAGACAAGGCAGGATGCTTCAAGCAACGGCGTCACCCCTGCTTCAAACGCAGTAGCCAACGACATCGTTGTACCACTTAGGAGAATGATCACAACCGCAAGAATCCGGCGCATCGCTCGATACTCTGAACGTGTTCTGCGCGCAGTGTACTTTCTCATTGCCTGATTGACGAGTCAGGGACCTGTCCGAAGCTTGTGCGACAATCCCGTTGGCATCAGGGCCAGCAACCAGATAAATCAGGGAGATCAGCATGGGCGAACTCGACGGCAAAGTTGCACTTGTTACCGGCGCAGGGCGCCTTCGCGGCATCGGTCGCGCCGCTGCAGTTTCACTCGCGCGCATGGGCGCCGACGTCGCGATCAGCGGCACCGGGCGCAACCCGGCTTCGTTTCCGGACGACGAGAAAGCTGTCAACTGGCGGGACATTGAAAGCACCGCCGAGCAGATCCGTGCCGAGGCGCGACGTGCGTTGCCGCTGGTGTTTGATGTAACCGATGAAGCCGAAGTCAGTAAAGCCATCGCTGCCATCGTGAGCGAGTTTGGCCGCATCGACATCCTTATCAACAACGCGGCCATCGCTCGCGGCGAAGATCGCACCCCCGTGCCCGATCTTGACACCGCACTTTTCCAACGTGTCGTGGACGTCAAGATTCGCGGCACGTTCCTCTGCACGCAGGCGTTCATCCGGCAGGTGTACCAGCAGGACGAAGGCGGCAAGATCGTCAACATCTCGTCCATCGCCGGCAAGCGCGGCAGCGCCAACACCCTCGCCTACAACGCCGCCAACTTCGGCATGATCGGCATGACGAGTTCAATGGCACGCGAGTTCGGTCCCAGGGGCGTCAACGTTAACTGCGTGTGTCCGGGTGCCGTCGCCACTTCGCGCATGGACGATGTGAGCCCAGACAATCGCCCGCAACGAATGCGACCCGGTGACCCCGTCAGCCGTTGGGGCAGCGACGAAGAAGTGGGCGACTTCATTGGCTACCTGTGTACCGAAGCCGCGTCATGGATCCACGGGCAGAGCATCAATCAGGATGGTGGTGCCGTGATGGAGCATTGATGCCTCGCAGTTTCAGGAAATCGTGATCGCGAGAGTCGTTACCGGGATGTCGTTATCACGATCTCCTCCTCGCCTGTGGCGGGATCGAAGACCATCGTTCCCTGAGAGATAGTTCCCTGAGAGATAGTTCCCAGCGCGATGGTTCTCTGGGCGATGGTTCTCTGGGAGAGAGATCCCTGCGCGACAGCGCGGTAATTCCGCGCCGTGAGATGCTGCAGGGATCAAGACACGGGAGGCATGTGATCACCGTTCCTGCGAAGCACGCCAAACCGTCTTGACCGCATTCTTATCCGACCGCGAATGGGCAGACATTGCGGTCATCTCTGGCACCACCACGGTCGACTACAGATCAGCCGGCCGCTGGCGGCGGCGCGCAAGATTCAACTGCACGACACCCGAAGCATCCGCGAACCCGGCCGTGTCCCCCTGGATGTCGTGTTGCGCGGCGGTTCGCACCAGCGTCGCAAGGCAGGTCCAGCCCCTGACAATCGCCAGTCGCTACAGCCCGGCGTGAAGGTCGTTCAGGACCGTTTCGAGCACGCTCACCATCTGGTCTGTCTCTTCATCGCCGATGATGAAAGCCGGACCCATGCAGATGAGATCGCGCACCTCGCCGGTGCCGCCGGGGTAGAAAAAGACGCCCTTGCCCATCGCCGCTCCGACCAGCTTATTGGTGATGCCGAGATCGGCCGGGAATCGCTCAAGGGTCTCCCGATCGCGCACGATCTCCACCGCCAGCAGCAAACCTTCGCCGCGCACCTCCGCGACCAGTGGGTGCTGCCCAAGCGCTGACTGCAGATCGGCTTTCAGGCGGGCCCCGACTGACGTCGCCCTCGCGACGAGATCGTCCTCGCGCAGGATCTGCAGCACGGTCGTGCCAGCGGCACAGGACGCCGGCAGCGCACCGAACGTGTGGAACATGACATCCAGCCCGCCGTCTGCAATCGCATCGGCGACCGCGCCTGTACCGAAGACGCCGCACATCGGCGCATAGCCCCCGGCGAGTCCCTTCCCGCCCACAAGGATGTCGGGTTCGATGCCGTACAGTTCGCTGCCCATTCGCGCGCCAAGCCTGCCGAACCCCGTCATCACCTCGTCGACAATCAGGAGGATGCCGTGGCGCCTGAGCGTCGACTGCACGCCGTCCCAATACCCGGGCGGCGGAACGATTGCGCCACCGCTGGTACCAGTCACCGGTTCTGCGACCAGCGCGGCAATGTTGCCTGCGCCAACGCGATCTATTACTGCCTCCAGCGATGCCAGGCACTCCCGTGTCGCATCTTCTGGCGTGCCTTCCTGGCGAAGCGGATAAGGCGCCTTGATGTACGTCGGTTCGGGAATGAGGCGCTCAATGCCCCGTTTCCGCGCGGGATGGCCCGAAAGCCCAGCGGTCACAATCGTCGTCCCGTGGTAAGAGATGTCGCGCGTCAGAATGCGGGATCGGTCTGGTTCGCCGCGCGCCGCATGAAACTGCACCGCCAACTTGATGGCAGACTCCACCCCCTCACTGCCCCCGCTCGTGAAGTGAAAGTGATTGAGGCGCGGGTCCAGCCAGTGCTCGCTCAGTTCCTCAATCAACGCCTCGCGTTCCGGTGTCAGCCAGGGGGGCAGCACGTAGCTTGTTCGTCGCGATGCTTCCCCGATCGCGTCCGCAACCCGATCGTTGCCGTAGCCGATGTTGGCAACGATCGCACCACCTGCGGCATCGAGGACGCGAGAGCCATCGTCGAACGTTACGTATGCGCCTGCAGCGCTCGCAACCCGCGTGTTGCCGCCACCCAGAAAGGGCCATTTGTTAGGCATTTGCTGTCTCCATGTCGTTTCCGGATCGCCGCTCTGGCAGGGCTACGCGTCGCAGCCTGCGACGATCAAGTTGTCAGAACTCTTTGCGTGGATCAAATGCATCCCGCGCCGACTCCCCGATAAAGATCAACAGAATCAACATGAACGCCAGCGTAAAGAAAGTTGTCAGTCCGAGCCACGGCGCATGAATGTTCGTGCGTCCCTGCGCCAGCAGTCGACCGAGCGACGGCGATTCCGCGGGCAAGCCGAAGCCCAGGAAATCAAGGGACGTCAGCACGGTTATCGAACCCGTCAGGATAAAGGGCAGAAACGTCAGCGTTGCGACCATCGCATTGGGCAGCACGTGCCGCACCATAATGCGCAGGTTACCGGCCCCAAGCGCACGCGCTGCCACCACATACTGGAAATTCCGCGCCCGCAGAAACTCGGCTCGCACCACGCCGACGAGCGACATCCAGCTAAATGCGATAAGAATGCCCAGCAGCCAGAAGACATTGGACTCAACGATGCTGGCGAGGATGATCAGAATGAACAGCATCGGCAGGCCTGCCCAGATCTCGACAAAGCGCTGCGCAACCAGATCGAACAATCCACCGAAATACCCCTGCAAGCCGCCGGCGCAGACGCCGATCACCGAACTCAACACCGTCAGGACGAGCCCAAACAAAAACGACAGGCGCACGCCGTAGACGAGACCGGCCAGCACATCCCTGCCGTAATTGTCGGTACCCAACCAGTGCTCCACCGAGGGCGGATAGGGTGCCGTGCCCGGCAAATGGTAATCGATGGTGTCATGTCGGTAGCGAATGACGGGCCAGATCATCCAACCGCCCTTGTCGGCCACCAGTTGCTGTACCTCGCGTTCGCGATAGTCCGCCTCGACCGTGAAGCTGCCACCAAATTCTGTCTCGGCGTAGGTCTGAAAAGTCGGGAAGTAAAACGAGCCGTTGTAGCGAACAACGAGTGGCTTGTCGTTGGCAATCATCTCCGCGCACAAAGTCGCGCCAAAGAGAATGAGAAAAATGACAAGCGACCAGAAGCCGCGTCGATTCGACCTGAATGCTGCCCAGCGCCGGCGGGTCAGCGGACTAAATCTTGCTACTCGCATCGCGCTTGCCAACCTCAAACATCCCTTGAGTCGAAGTCGATTCGCGGATCCACCAAGGTGTAGGTGATGTCGGTTATCAGTTGCGCGACAAGACCCAGGAGCGTGAAGACGTACAGCGTGCCAAAAACGATGGGGTAATCGCGCGTCAGGATCGCTTCGAATCCCAGCAAGCCGATCCCCTTCAACGAAAAGATCACCTCGATCAGTACACCACCGGTAAAAAGGACCCCAAGCAGTGCCGCAGGAAAGCCGGCAATGACGATGAGCATGGCGTTCCGGAAGATGTGTCCGTACAACAGACGGCGCTCGGTCAGTCCCTTGGCCCGCGCGGTGATCACGTACTGCCGGCCAATTTCATCCATGAACGAGTTCTTGGTCAGCATCGTC
>CAVOBC010000120.1:0-12335 GCA_963693635.1 Gammaproteobacteria bacterium
CGCGACACCAGGTTTTTCGTGTGTGTCGCTATTTTCGGCTCAAAGACCTGGGCAGCCATTCGCCCTCTCCGCTGTGCGATTTCTCCACCGCGCTGTGAGACCAGTTTGGTGTGTGTCGTTAAATCGTCCACTTCTCAATCACTGTCACCTCTTTGAAGTGATCTGACAACACCCGAGCTGTCACCAAACCCGCCATGCTACTACCAACAACAATCGCGCTATCCATTCCACTCATCCAGCTACCCCACAGCGTTTTTATTTCAAAAAGAGACCGACAGCGCCCATCATCAAATGGACAGGAAATCGCTAGTCCTCGAAGTACCTAACCGCTTCCCTTCGCTTGTTCCGCAAACGCCCGGGCACCGGATTCGATCCATGGACCAGCGACCGTAAAGAAAAAACGCACACCCATATCCGCATACCGGGCGACGTTGTTGTTCATCGCGAGCGTACCCGCGGTGCGACCGGATGCAACGATCCGCGACAACGCGTCATCGATCTTCGCCTGCACATCCACATGGCCCATGTCACCGATGTGGCCCATCGATGCTGCGAAATCCGCCGGTGCGACGAAGAACACGCCGATCCCTTCGACCGCAAGTATCTCGTCCAGATTGTTCCAGGCCTTGATGTCCTCGATCAGCGCGATCAGTAGCGTTTCATCGTTCGCCTGCTCCAAATAGTCCGCCACCCCATATCCCTGCCGGCTCGTAAAGAGGCCCCTCTTACCCAGCGGCGGGAACTTGCCGCCGTCGACAAAGTTCTGCGCCTCAGCCGCGGAGTCGACATGCGGCACAACGATCGCTTGTGCGCCGCGATCAAGCGTTCGGTAAATCAGTCCCTGGTCGTTCTTGTTGACCCGCACCACCGACGTCATCCCCCAAACGTCGCAGGCCCGGGTCAGATTGCCAAGATCCGCCGCGTCTACCGGCCCATGCTCACCCTCGAGCCAAATGCCATCGAACCCATTTGGGCCGAACGCGTCGATGTCATCCGCGTGGGTAAACCCACCTGCGACAAGCGCAGTCTCGCCGGCTTCAAGCTTTCTGCGAACACGATTAGGTCTGATCTCCACTTCGGTCTCCTTTGATATTGAACGGCGCTCGTCACCTGAGCTTCCGCATCTGGCACCATCTGCCACCGAACGCCTACGTCAAGCACGGCAACACCCCGATTCTAACGCCGGTCGCCACAATGTTGTTGAATCCTAAGCGTTGCGCACTACCTAAAGCAGCGCGTTTCACTCGCGGTCCTGAAAATAGGCAGGAGACACGCTTCGCCAAGCTGTCATTAGCCAGTAGCCAGCAAATCACACCGCACTTGTGACACACTTCGAACTCACTCATCAAATGGCTGCCGAGCTATGAAGATCTCCACGTTAATGAGTTATTCGCAGAGCTTTGTCGGCGCCACTAGGGAACTGGTCGAACTTGAAAAAGCCGGTCTCGACGTCGTCTGGATACCCGAGGCGTATTCGTTCGACGGCGTCAGCGCGATGGGCTACGTCGCCGCCAAGACCGAGCGCGTCCAGATCGCATCCGGCATCCTCAACATCTACAGCCGTACGCCAACACTGATGGCAATGACCGCCGCCGGTCTCGACGCCTTGTCGGAGGGACGCTTCATGCTTGGCCTCGGCGCATCGGGTCCGCAGGTGATCGAAGGCTTCCACGGCGTCCCCTACGATGCCCCCCTCAGCCGCACGCGTGAGGTCATCCAGATCTGCCGCAAGGTCTGGAAGCGCGAGGAAAAGCTCGTCCACGATGGCCGCAAATATCAGATTCCCCTGCCCCAGGACCAGGGTATGGGACTCGGCATTCCGCTCAAGATCGTCAATCATCCGTATCGTGATGACATTCCGATAGCCCTCGCAACCCTGGGCGAAAAAAGCGTCGAGGCAACAGCAGAGCTCGCCGAAGCGTGGCTCCCCGCTTTCTATATGGCAGAAGGCGCGGCCGACGTCTGGGGCGACGCACTCGCGCGCGGCAACGCCAAACGCGCAGCTCACCTGCCGCCGCTCGACATCTACGCCGGCGGTTCGGTCGCGGTGGGTGCCGGCCTCGAAAGCTATCGTGACATGGCGCGCCCCGGCATCGCACTCTACGTCGGCGGCATGGGCGCACGGTCGAAGAACTTCTACAACCAGGTGTTCTGCAAGTACGGCTATGAAGCGGAAGCAGAAGCCATTCAGAATCTCTACCTTAGCGGTCGCAAGTCAGAAGCCGAGGCGGCCATTCCAAAATCCTACCTGGACTCAACATCCCTCATCGGAGACGAGGCCTTCATCGTCGACCGATTACAGGTACTAAAGGAAAGCGGAGTCACGTCCCTTAGCGCGAGTTTCCTTGGCACAACCTCCGAGGAACGGGTTCGAAACTGCCATGCACTCAAGAATCTGATGGTCAAGTCAGGCGTCTGATTCTCGTCACCGCTCCGCACGCGCCCGGCGCGAACGCGGGGCAGAGTCAACTCACCGAATCAGGCCGTCAGGGCACCCGGCTTCCTGAACAGATAAAGTAGCGAGGTCAGGTTTCGCGTGACCTCGCCGCCAAACCGGCCGTTCACGTTCGCCATCAAGACATCCAGCGTACGCGTCCTGGTCGATTCATCGAGCCGCGCGATTCCCGAGAATCCACTGTACAGCTTGCGAACATTCTCACCGACCAGACGCAGCGGCCAGTGACTCTCGGCATAGAGGGCAAGTTCGAAACCTGCGTGCCTCAGTTCCTGCTCACGGGCCTCCCTGTCGAGCGAAAATGGCACCGTGTCGGGATCGCCCGATGGCGTTGAGGACGCCTCAACGAGCATATCCCGGGTCGCCTTATGAAGATTAAGATCCTGAAACACGTTTTAGATAAGGGCGACATGCCCGCCCGGCGTGACGATGCTGAACAGTCGGGGGCGCGCGCGTAACGTTGAATCCAGTGATAGCAGGTTGCCGCCACTACGAGGTCAAACGCGACCGCGGCAAGGCTTGCGGCCTCAAACGACGAGTGCAGCAATTGTACCTTGCCACCGGCAACCGGAATGCGTGCAAGCAAAGGACCAAAGCGCTCGTCAGGCTCGATCAGGGTCAACGGTGCCGCCCCTCGCCACGCCAGTTCCCGCGTCCCCTGACCACTGCCAGGACCGATTTCGCACGTCGCCGTACCGCTCCCCAACGCACCTTCAGAAACGAGCACATCAAACATCCATCCAGGATAACCCGGTCGCACGGCTTCGTATGACGCCACGTCAGCCCCAAAGAGTTCGCGGCCCTCACGCCCATCGATCCTTGCCGAGTCGCGACCTCGCGCCCAGAAGAGCACCGGACATCAACCAGACCAGCCAGCGAGCCGTTCCGCGTAGTCAAGTGCATGACCTAACGATGATGTAAAGGCCTTACCCTGCCAGGCGATGTCAAACGCGGTGCCATGATCAACCGACGTGCGGATGATCGGCAGACCAATCGTCACATTCACGCTGTTCTCGAATCCATAGAGCTTCATTGGCGCGTGGCCCTGATCGTGGTACATGCAAATGATCGCATCGTGCTGATCATTGTGAATCGCCTGATAGAACACCGTGTCTGCTGGATGCGGACCGGTGACGTCAAGTCCGTCTGCGACTGCACCTTCGATAGCGGGGCGGATCCGATCCTCGTCCTCGTCCCCAAACATCCTGTGCTCCCCCGCGTGCGGATTAAGGCCACAAACGGCAATCCGAGGACGAGCGCGATAGCCTGAGAGCGCCGCATTTGCGAGATCGATAACCTTGCGCACACGTTCAGCGGAAACAAGATCGATCGCTTTGCGCAGCGACACATGGGCACTCACGTGGGCAACGGCCACTGACGGGTTCGCCAGCATCATCGCAAACTCGTCCGTTTCGCAGAGACCTGCTATCAACTCGGTATGTCCGATGAACCCTTCATGACTCGCCTGGGTCGCTTCCTTGTTCATCGGCAACGTCACCACACCTGCGACATCCCCGGCGATTGCGGCCCGGGTCGCCGCAACGACATACGCATGCGACGCTGCGCCAGCGGCGCCGGACAATTCGCCAGGCGTCAACTGCTCCGCCGCCAGCAATCCGAGATCAACCACATTGAGCGCCCCAGGTACGGCGCTGGCGAGGGCGTCGCCGGACAGCACGCTGAGCGACACATCGAGCCCGAGTATCTCCGCCCCGCGTTGCAATATCGCCGCGTCGCCGAAGACCACCGCATGCCGATCGAGTTCCCCCGCCGCATGCCGCCTCAGCACGATCTCCGGACCGACACCGGAGGCGTCGCCCATGGTGATCGCCATGGGCGGCACAACGCTTCGTGGGACCGCTGCGGTCACGTGAGTATTCGCACCAGCATGTCGTCGTCGCCGATGCCTCCGCCCTTCGTCACCACCGTTAGTCGCTGATCCTCGGTGCGGCATAGCGCGACCGCGGTATCCACGCTGCCAATAACCCGCAGGGGCCGGTCACCGAGCGTGGCAGCCGCCGTGTCACCACCCAGAATGACGATCGTTCTGACACCACTGCCTTCGATCGTGCGCCAGGCGAGTCGGGCAAGCGTCGCGCACATGCGTTCCGCTGCGCTGTCGCTGACCGGTCCGCCGGGTTCCTCGCTGATAATGACGGCGTCACGCCCCGCTTCGATGGCGACCGCCGCATCCTCGGCACGATTCGGCGCGTACTGATCAATGTTGAGGCGGGCAATCTGGGTTCTGCTGGCTGGGTGCAAGCTGCCACAAACGATCAACGCCGGACGCGGCAACGGCGGCAACGGCATCCGCCCCGCCTCCCGCAATGAGGCGACGTATGCGCCGATGCCGCCGGTCGTACCGACCAGCATGCGCGCCTCAGCG
Source organism: Gammaproteobacteria bacterium (assembly GCA_963693635.1). GTDB lineage: Bacteria > Pseudomonadota > Gammaproteobacteria > Pseudomonadales > Azotimanducaceae > CAVOBC01. The sequence goes on from CAVOBC010000120.1 coordinate 4,842, forward strand.
TGACATTGGTCTGCCGCTGCACGCAATTGGTCATTGTCCGCGGCATTCAATATGACAACGTTGCCATCGTCGAGCGCCGGGCCACCACCGGCAGCGCGCAAATGTTCCTCTGGCCGTGACGACTCGAGTGGGTTGCGCGGGTCAATACCGAAGGCGCTGTCCTCGACTTTGACGCCGTGAATGTAGACCACGCCGTCAACGCAGGTTCGCCCGGCGTCCGGGAAGCTGGCCAGCATGCCGACCTTGAAACCCGCGTCCGTTAACGCGCAAATCTCGTGCGCCCAGTTTCCCCGCAACCCCGAGTCCATCTTGTGACACCGGTGTTGTGCCTTCGCCCTGTGCGCATCCACAATTTTCTGGCGCGCCAGATGCGGCGCACAATGACGGCTGTCGATATCAACCAGCACACATTCGTCCTTTTCATCAGGCGTCTCTGTCAAACGGACACGAAAGCCCAGGTCCGCGACGGCCCCACCAATCTCAAGCGTCCCGGTGCGGTCATCACCGGTGATCAGGAGTTGGGGCTCAACTGTCATCGGCACATCACTGACTCATGTACCAGCCACCGTTGGGTGACAGGACCTGACCCGTGACGAATTTCGCCTCGTCGCTTGCAAGGTATACCGCCGCCCAGGCGATGTCGTCGGGTTCACCGAATGTACTGAGGGGTGTCTGTGCTTCAAGCATCGGTCGCATCTCGCTGAGCGGGGCCGTCATGTCGGTTTCAATGAAGCCAGGGGCGATCGAGTTAACCCGGATCTTGCGCGAGGCGACCTCGTGCGCGAGTGCCCGTGTAAAGCCCAATATCCCGGCCTTGGCGGCACAATAGGCCACCCCGCCAGGTTTGCCGTAGGTGCCCATGATCGACCCCATGTTGATGATGGCGCCGCCGATTCCGTCGTCCGAGTCGACCATCAACTTCAACCCTTCACGCGAACACAAAAAAGTCCCCCGCAGGTGGATGGCCAGCATCTTGTCCCAGGCTTCGTCGCTCATAAATAGCGTCGTGTCGTTGTGCACGACCTCACCCCGGCCCATGCGCTCACGCCGCTCCTCCCCACGCTTAAGGGCGTCCACGTCTTCCTCAGAACCACCAATGCCGGCGTTGTTGACGAGGATATCGAGTCTGCCAGCAAAGTCGCGGGCTTCCTCGAACATCGCCTTCACCTGAGCCGAGTCGGACACATCAGCGGCAATCGCATGACCCTGCATCGCTTCGGCCGTGCGCTGCGCGTTGTCGAGATCCAGATCATTGATGATGACGGTCGCGCCTTCATCAACAAATCGCTGGGCAATCTGACGTCCGAGGCCACGGGCGGAACCCGTGATTAGCGCTACTTTGTTCTTCAATCGATCCATTGTTGGCTTTCCTTTTCTGTTTTGGTGGATGGTTCTGGGGATTCGCTGCACGACACACGTCCGCGCCTTCGTTCGGCTGTTCTCCTATCCGCCACACGCCCTTGCACCGGCCCCTCTATCTGCCCCTCCACCGCGCGACTCGCGTGCCATTTCGATCTGGCTGAGGTGCCTAACCGTCCGCCGCCTGATCCTGCTTCATCTGCTCGATGAACGCATTCGACTCATCGATCGCTTTCTGCATCGTTGCCACCAGCAATTCGACTTCTCGATTGACCGTCCCGAGTTCCCCCTTCAGCGACGCGATCGCACGCGCATTCATGTTGTGCTTCAGGTACAGGACGTTGTCATGCAGGTCGCAAGGACCGGCTCAATCGATCGCTCGGCCCGGCGCATCGCGGTCAGCAGGCGCGTGTAGCGCGTCTTCGTGTTCTTCAGTTGGCGTTCGCTCTCGCGACGAAGGTTCGCACTCCAATACTGGCCAAGCTTTGTCGTCCACTCATCGAACAGCGCATCCGCGACCGACTCAACCGCGTCGATGCGGTCGCGAATCTCCTCCGCTGCACTCACACTGTCCTCATACTCGCCATTCAACCGGTCGTAGATCGTCTCGAGTTCGCCACCGTCAAAGTTGACCACGCTGCGAAACTGCTCAAGCGCATTCTTGAATTGAACCTGCCCGTCCTGCTGCGCTTCCTGTGCATCCACGATGCGGTCGATCAGAATGTCACGCTTGTGGATGCCGATCTGCTCCATCGCGTCGTAGTAAGTGGACTCGCAACTGCCCAGCAGGAGCGCCAACACAACAACCGAGGCGCGCTGCCAATGGCCCGCACGACAGATTGGGTGCCGATGACCACAGGGGTCGCGAGGATTCGAGGAATGGATTTCCCGATCGGCAAGTTGACTCGATACATGGGTTCGTCGCGTGGCAATGTTCCGCGCCGAGTGTACTACAGGCGCCCGGGCGCACTGACTGAAAAGCAGCAGATGATGGTTTGCGCGAGCGCTCACGGCTGTCGTGGTTCTTCGGTACACTCAACGGCGAATTGCTGATACGCACACGCTCGCTATACGCGCTCTGTACAACACCCACATACTCCCCATCTACTCAACACGACTCCCTACATTCTTCCCAAAAGAGAGAACCGGCACATGGACATCCAGACGATGAACAAGAAGATTATCGAGGAGTTTCGTGCCAACAACGGCAAGGTCGGCGGACCCTTCGCTGGCGGCAACCTGCTGATTCTAACCACCAGGGGTGCAAAGACCGGGCTGACCCGGGTCAATCCGCTCGCCTATCTGGCCGACGGCGACCGAATCATCATCATCGCCTCCTACGCGGGTGCCCCTTCGAGTCCGCCCTGGTATCACAACCTGGTTGCCAGTCCCGAGGTTGGCGTCGAAGTCGGTACCGAGAATTTCCAGGCGACCGCCAGGGTTGTCGACGAGCCCGACCGCACCCCGCTATACGATCAGATGGCGGCTGCCATGCCCGCCTTCAAGGACTATCAGGAGAAGACCCCGCGGGTGATTCCCGTCATCGCCCTCACGCGCAACTAGCTGACGCGGCTCGCTGGTTATGGGTGCAGCGCTCGACATCCTTCGGCAGACCTTCGGGTACGATGCTTTTCGCGACCCACAACAGGCAGTCATAGAGACGCTCGTCGACGGTGGAGACGCCCTCGTCATCATGCCCACGGGCGGCGGCAAGTCACTCTGTTTTCAGATCCCTGCGCTGGTCCGGCACGGCTGCGGTGTCGTGATATCCCCGCTCATTGCCCTGATGGCAGATCAGGTGAATGCCCTTACCCAACTCGGCGTGCAAGCCGCATTCCTGAACTCGTCTCTGGAGTTCAGCGAAGTCCTCGCCATCGAATCGAAACTGCGGCGCGGTGAGATCGACTTACTCTATATCGCCCCGGAACGGCTGGTGCAGGAGCGAACCCGCGATCTGCTGAGGTCCATCGACATCAGTCTCTTCGCGATCGACGAGGCGCACTGTGTCTCCCAGTGGGGACACGATTTTCGTGCCGACTATCTCTCACTCAACCTGCTCGCTGCCGAATTTCCGTCGATTCCGCGCATCGCGCTCACGGCAACCGCAGATGCGCGCACGCGCAAAGAAATCGCCGAGCGTCTGGCGCTCGATTCGGCGCGGCAGTTCCTCGCGGGATTCGATCGGCCAAACATACGCTACGAAATCAATCTGAAGCAGAATCCGCGCAACCAATTGCTGCGCTTCTTGCAGACCGAGCACGCGAGCGACGCCGGCATTGTGTACTGCCTGTCCCGCAAAAAGACCGAAGAGACGGCGGCGTGGCTGCAAACTCAGGGCTTCAAGGCGCTGCCTTATCATGCCGGCTTGCCGTCCACGGTAAGGGCGGATAATCAAGCGCGCTTCCTGCGCGAAGAGTCCGTCATCATCGTCGCGACCATTGCCTTCGGCATGGGCATCGACAAGCCGGACGTCCGCTTCGTTGCCCACCTCGACCTGCCGAAGAGTGTGGAATCGTACTATCAGGAGACCGGCCGCGCGGGCCGCGATGGCATGCCCGCCGATGCGTGGATGGTGTACGGCCTGCAGGACGTCATCAAACTGCGGGAAATGATGGCGGGAAACAACGGCTCGGAAGAACACAAGCGCGCGGAACAACATCGTCTGAACGCACTGCTCGGCCTTTGCGAAATCACCACCTGCCGGCGTCACGCCCTGCTCGCTTATTTTGACGATGACTCGCCCGGGACCTGCGGCAACTGTGACACCTGTCTCACGCCGGTCGATACGTGGGATGGCACCGAAGCCGCGCAGAAAGCGCTGTCAGCGGTCTACCGCACCGGGCAGCGCTTTGGTGTCAATCATCTGATCGATGTCCTGCGTGGCAGCGATACCGACAAGGTCCGCCAGTTCAACCACGAACAACTGCCAACCTTCGGGGTCGGCGACAACCTGTCTGCCAATGAATGGCGATCCGTGTACCGGCAACTCATGGCCCGAAGTTTCATCAGCGTCGATCTCGACCGCTTTGGCGGTATTCGCCTTGAGGCGTCGTGCCGACCGTTGCTACGCGGCGAGGATGCGATTGAATTTCGACGCGACCCCGTTACCCGGAAGAGTTCATCATCGAGACGACAGACGAAGCAGGCACTGCCCGCAGATATCGATGTGGGCCTCTGGGAGGCGATGAGAGAGTGCCGGCGTCAGCTCGCAGAAGCCCAGGGGGTGCCGCCCTATATCATCTTCCATGACAGCACATTGGTCGCCATGGTCGACCTCGCGCCGCGCAGCCTTGACGAATTCGACACGCTCCCGGGCGTCGGTGTGCGCAAACGCGAGAAGTACGGAGACACGTTTCTCGCGGCGATTGCCGAACATCGTGCGAGCCACTCACCGTGACCGAAGCAAACGAACGTGCGCGCCAGGCAGACGACGATGCGTCCGGCTGGCCCGTGCTCGGGCCAGATGCAGACGCCATCAACACGGCCGTCACCGATCCGCTCAAGGCACTCGCAGACGGCAACATCGGCGGCCTCGTCATCCGCGGTGAAGGACACCCAATGAAACGACTCCTGGCGACGTTGTTCGCCATGACCGCGCTCGCAGGCGCGGACCTTGTCGCCAACCCGGCCACTTTCAGTGCAACCCTCGAAGGCAAGGCCATCCAGACTGGCGCTGCCCACTTTCGAATATCGGGCACCACCGACATGTTGTCCGCTTCGTATCTCGACTTTTCGGGCGGCGACATCTCAACGGTCAGCGTGACGCTGCGAACGCCTGAAAGCGGTGAACTACCCCTGTCAGCAACCGGTGGCGATGAGGTCGCGAGCATTCAATTCAGCGCGGGCGACAAGACTTATCAGTCAAAGAGCGGCGTCATTCGTATAGCGCGGCGATCGCACCGCAAGCCCCGCGTACTGATCGCCGACTTTGAAGGCACGTTCATCATCTCGAACAAGGATGGGCGGGAAGTCGGCGTGAAGGGACAGATACACGTTGCGTATTAGGTAATAACTTCCGTTAGGTAATGACTTCCGTTGTTACGGTGATCGCTGCAAGGCGCCCAGAGGACTCTGCGGGTCGCACGGAGTTAGTAAACGCTGCCGCCCTCGAAGTACCAGGTACTGGGGTGATAGGACAACGTCCACCGGTTATCCCAACCCCAGATGCCATCGTGGGGTATGCCGCGCAGGCGGGAGTTGACGACAACCGGGTGGGGCGCGAGTCCTACCGCACCCAGATTCCACAGGTTCTCTGCGTTGCTCTTGAGGATTCTGCGGCCGATTTGCTTACGATGCTCTTCATCCATCGTGAAACGCATTTCGTCACTCAAGCGCTGCAACTCACGGATGACGGCGGGCGGCTCGGCGCCCAATCGACCGTCGGTGTCGTGCCAGCGGACCCAGTCATTCCACATGGTGTTGTGCCAACCGGCACTCACCGGAACCCACCAATACGGACGGAGCGGCAGCAGTATGTCTGTCACGATATCCGCGTGCCATACAGTCATCTGCATCTTGTTGGCCCCGGCGCGCGCGGCCTGGATGTTGGCGTCGGTCAGTTTTTGCCGGAGATCGATGCCGACAGCACGCCAGTAGCTCTCCACCAGTTCCATGTTGATCGCCTTGGGCGTTTCCCAATCGATGTACTCGACGGTGATGGTCAGTTGTGAGCCGTCGGCAAACTCCCGCAAGCCGTCACCATCCAGGTCGTGCAGCCCCATTTCATCGAGTAGCCGACGCGCCTCATCAGGGTCGTGCTCCGTCGCCACCGTTGCAAACTCGGGGACGGCGTAACGGCTCGTCGGGTGCGCCGTGACCTGACGCGGCGTACCGCGACCGAAATAGATGAGTTGATTCATCTCTTCGCGATTGAGCGCGATGGATAGCGCGCGCCTGAATCGGCGATCCCAGTAGAGCTTCCGCAGCCGATCATCCTGAACATTGAAGTTGAACTGGATGACGATGTCGCTCGAATGCAGGCGCGTCCACACGTGCACCTTGATCTCACCAGTTGCCTCGCCGAGCTTGAGCAGCGGGATGTCCTGGGTGCGCAGTTCGTAGGACGAGAAGTCGAGTTGGCCCGTCGCAGCCATGGTCGTGATCAGCTCCTTGGAAGCGACCTCGTCGGAGACGACGCCGTCGATGTACGGCAGTTGCTGGCCCCGCGGGTCAACCTTGAAGTAGTAGGGATTTCGCTCGTAGTAGATGCGCGAGACGGTCCGCCTGACCATGCGATGCGCGTCGAGCGTCGGGGCATCGGCGCTGCGCGCGATGGATCCCCGGCGAGACGCCTGAATATAGGCCATCCAGCTGATATAGCCCATCTCCCGGATCCGTTCGTTGAGCTGTTCACGGTTCACATACTTCGGGTGGAACTGAGTGTAGTGGCGTTTGGACGCCACCATGAAGTTGCCGTAATGCGCCAGGCGGTTGACGAACAGCGGGAATGGATCGACGAATACGTACCTGAGCGTCAGGTCGTCGATTTTCACGGCCTTCGCGCCGACGCGTTCGCGCGGCGACACTGGGGTGTACTCCTCGTCCATCCACAGGTCGTTGAACACGAAGAGGAAATCGTCCGCCGTCAGCGGCGTGCCGTCCGACCATCTGGTACCGGCGCGTAGTTTGAGCGTGATGACGCGACCATCCGGACTGACGCTCCACGATTTCGCGAGGTTCGGCAGAAACGTCCGCATGTCGGCAGAGATGGTGAGCGGCGACTCGACGTTCGGAAACGTGAGCCACTCGTTGGTCGTGATCCTTGCGATGCCGCCGTAGACGCCGATGTCACCCAACGGCGTCACCACCATAGGGTCATCAGGCAGCCGTTCGGCTACGGGGGGCAGACCCTTGTCGTCCAGAATGGGCGACTGCGAGAAGCAGTCGATGCCGACCTGGCTGGCCGTTGGCGCGGGTTCGAACCAGGCCTGCGGCCATAGGGGCGCGCCATCCGCTGCGACAAGGTCGTGGGGATGGGTTGCGGCAACGAAGGCGAGTACGAAAAGGATGAAGCAGCGGCAAGCAGCAGGCATGGTTGCGCATCTTACACGTGGACCGTTCTGCGACGTGCGACAGAAGACGGATGATGACCCAGATAGGAAAGATAACGGTTGCACCACCATACGGTGCACGAAG
>CAVOBC010000121.1:0-12235 GCA_963693635.1 Gammaproteobacteria bacterium
GTGCTGCCCTTGCGCGCGTTGCCAGGCTGCATCGTGAAGTTGCCACCGAGCGCGCCGCCCAGCAGTTCGCACATGACCATCAGGCCGTAGCCCTTGTGCTCGCCGAATGGGGTCAGCGCGCCAGGCGGTTTGGCAGAGAGAATGTTGGGGTCGTTGGTTGGGTTGCCATCGGCATCGACCAGCGCGCCATCCTGCATAGGCAACCCTTTCAGCTGCGCAACCCGCACCTTGCCGGCTGCGACCGTCGACGTCGCCATGTCCAGCACCACGTGATTGCCGTCAGGGCGGGGCACAACACAGCAAAACGGATTGGTGATGAAGCGGCGGTCACGTCCGCCGTGGGCCACCACTGACGGGTCATGCCCAACGACGTTGACGTAGTGCATGGAGATGAGACCATCGTCTGCACACCGCTCGCCAAAGAGCCCGATGCGTCCCAGGTGCGATGCATTACCAAGGGCGACGCAACAAACACCGGTCTCGCGCGCCCGCGCCATGCCCTGCTCAGTCGCCTGCATGCCGACGATGCGACCGAGCCCTCTGCCGCCGTCAAAGGTCAATATCGAGCCGTTATCACTAACGAGTTCAACATCACGGTCAGCCGCGACCAGACCCTGCAGCATTCCATGCACATAACTCTCGACCATGCCGACGCCGTGAGAGTCGTGCCCCTTCAGGTTAGCTTCAACCAGGTGGTCCGCAACGAGCGCGGCGTATGCAAGCGGTGCGCCTGCGGCATGCATGATGCCGGTTGCGATCCGGGTAAGTTTCACATTATCGATGAGCACGGGAACCTCGTCGTCGGTTGATTACAAAAAACGGCCGCAAGCGAGCCGCAGAAAAGACATCGCGCAGATTACCTGATCGGGTTCGCCTGATCTCGCGGCCACGGCCAGGGGACCGTGTGCATGGCACCAGCGTCATGCGGACCTGCGAGGATCAGCCGTCTGCTGGGTCCCGATGGCGGGTGTTGAACCGTCGAGCGGGTAGATCGGCCGCCGCACATTCTCGAATGTCACCTCGGAGTAATCAGAGGTGCAAACCCCAAGCCCTGCACATTCGACGACCTCGCTGACGAGGTCGCGAAAGCCCACACGGTAATGAATTCGACTCTTCAGCATCAGGTACCGGCGCCCGGTTGGCTCGATGCCGACTGACCGGAAACAACCGGGGTCGACCGGTTCAAAGTGACGGGATACCACCATGATATCCACCTTGCCGATGGACAGGACCGCCGTCTTGCCCATGTTGGTCGTGAGGCCGCGACCCATGGCAATGGTCGTTGGGAATGCGCCGTCTGAAATCAACCTGACTCGCCCCGTCACCTCAATCGGTTTGCTCTCCCTCGCGAGCGCCGGCATCTGCAATTTTCCCCCGAGCGAAACGGTGACCTCATTGCCGACGCCCGCCGCCTCCATTTGATCGACGACTGCCGGATCAAAAAAGCCGCACACAGCGACATCCTCAAGCCCCTGAGCCAGAATCTCCCGGAGCACATCGGTCGTGTCCATCGTGCCGCCGGAGGCGGTGTTGTCGTAGTGATCAAGCAACAGGATGGGTCCGTCAAGTTCGCCCGCGGCGGCACTGCCGCCAAGCGCACCTGCCCGCGCAACCGAGTCGGCCAGTGGTTCGACCTCATAAACAAACTTTTCGCGATCACGCCAGGCCGTGTCCAGTAACTCATCCCGATATCGTGCCGCGAGCGCCGGGTCATTGTCGGTTGCAACGACAACCGAAAGGCCGGCTTCGCGAATGTCAGCGTGGGGAAAGCCGGTGAAAAGGCTGACAGTAAGTGCGCCCTCCCTCTCCATCTCGCTCGCCCGCTCCTGCAACGCGTCATTCGGAAAGTCATCGGTGCCCTGCCGCATCACATGCGGCAACATGGGCGCGTTGCCCCAACTCATCACCGGCGCGACGGCACCCTCAAGGTGCCCGATCAGCACCTTGCCCGCGCGCTCGGCGCATTCGAACATGTCGATATGCGGATACGTGTGGTAACCCGCTATGACGGTGGCAAGGCTAACGATGTCATCATGGATGTTGGCGTGCATGTCGAGTGCAACCGCAATCGGCACGTCAGGGGCCACCGCCCGGATACGACGCAGCAGTTCGCCTTCGCCATCTTCGTTGGAACGCGTGACCATGGCACCGTGCAGATCGAGCATCATGGCATCGCAGCCCGCCGCCGCCGCAGCGACGATCGCTCCCGCAATGTATTCGAACGCGTCATCGTCAACCGGACCGGACGGTGGCGCTCCGGCAACGATCGGCACCGTTAAACGCGCGCCGGCCGCTTCGGCGACCTTGATGAAGCCACCCATGCAACTTGCGGTGCCGCGAAAGATAGCGATGGCTTCGTCGCCCGCAAGCGGGACGCCCGAGCGGCGCGAGAAACGCGCAAGATCGGTGACAACCGGTGAGAACGTGTTGGTCTCGTGACTCATCTGGGCGAGGACAATGTGCAAGTAACTGCTCCCGTGGTGGCCGTGTCTTTCTGCTTCAACTCAGCCCGGACCGACTTTCCCTATTACTTCGAGTACTTCCTAAGGTCAGGTCTCCAGACGAGTCGCGCCGCGACGCCCCACCGCATTACACGACGGGCGACGTACCACCATCGACATTGACGGCTGTACCCGTCACATAACTCGCCACTGCGGAACACAAAAAGGCAATAACATCGCCCGCTTCTGATGCTTCGCCTACCCGCTTCATGGGCACGCTCTGACCCATCTTGTCATAGTGATCGGCGAGGCTGTAGGTAGAGTCCTTGGCGTTGTCCCCTTCCCACCGAAAGAGATGCTGGCGGCTCTTCAGAAGACCGACGCAAACCGTGTTGACCCGCACGCCATCAGCCGCAAACTCCTTGGACCAGGTCTTGGTCAGCGAGATGCCCGATGCCCGCGACAGCGCCGTCGGCTGACTGCCGGCACCGGGGGCCTTGCCACCCGGCGTCGTCGTATTGCAGATGGCGCCCTGCTGCTTGCGCAGATACGGCAACGCGTGTCGCGTGCAGTAGATCGCGCCCATCACCTTGAGCGTGAAGTCCTGCTCTACCTGGTCATTAGTCATGTCGTCAAAGCGTGACGCTGACGATGTGCCGGCATTGTTGACCAGAATATCAATCCGGCCCCATCGGGCAACAACCGCAGCCACCATCGCTTTGACGGCATCCTCACTCCTGACGTCGGTCGCGATGCCGATCACGTCACCGCCGGACGCCTGGCTGATTTCGCCCGCCACGCGGTCAAGGTCTGACTGGGTCCGCGAGACGAGCGCTATGCTCGCGCCTTCTGATGCAAGTCGCTCGGCCGCCGCGCGCCCGATGCCATCACTGCCGCCCGTAATGATCGCTACCTTTCCTTTGACACCGAGGTCCATAGATTCTCCTGGTCTGGCGCCGTGCGCCGTCTGTCCGCCATTGAATTTCATACGGGCCGTTGCCGTGATGGTCGTGCCGCTGCCGCCTATTGAACCATTATTGGGCGGACGTGTATTGACCGGATGAGGCATTCACGCCTACCCGGTGCTTTTCTCTCGCGGGTTGGCATACTCGCTGGCCAGACCCGCGCGCCGCGTATCTATCAGCCCCCGGAAAACCTCCATCAGCCCAACACCCATCCCACTAGCCGTCCCACCGACAGCGCCCACCCGAAGCCGCATCCTGCCGCTCACGCTGCTCTGGTTTGCCGGGCTCTACCTGCGACTGCCGATGCTCGCGATACCGGCCCTGACCCCACAGATCGGTGCCGATCTCAACTTCGGCCAGGCAGAACTCGGCGCTCTCACGACTATTCCTGTGCTCATGCTTTCACTTGGCGCGATCCCAGGCGCGATATTCATCGCTCGGGCCGGACCGCTGAGTGCGCTCGTCGCGTCGCTGGTGCTGCTCGCCATCGCTTCTGCCTCGCGCGGCCTCGCGCCGCCGGTGATGCTGATCTTTCTTGGCAGCGTCATGACCGGCTTCGCCATCGCAGTCATGCAGCCGGCACTGCCCGCACTCGTCCTGCGCTGGTCGCCCGGATACGCCGCCCTTGCGTCTGCGGTCTACATGAACGGCATGCTGATGGGGGAGTTCATCGGCGCCGGATTTACGCTGCCGCTGTTAATGCCTGTAACCGGCGGCAGTTGGCGCCTTGCCCTGGTTGTTTGGTCACTGCCCGCACTCGGTGTGGCTGCCGCCATTGCTACTGCGCACTGGCGCAAGTGGGTTCCGAACGCGCCGGCCAGTGGCGCGCCCTCGGCCCGACCACCCTCGGCCCGACCACCCTGGCGGGACCCGCGCTTGTGGCAATTGGGGGTTGTTATGGGCGCAGCATCTGCCGGGTACTTCGGCACCAACGCCTATCTGCCAACCGTGCTGCAGGACCAGCAGCAGGGAGAGCGTCTGGCCGAATACCTCTTTGTGTTCAACGGCGCCCAGGTCGTTGGATCAGTCACGATGGTCGTGCTTGCCACGCGGCTGGTGGCAAGGCGCCTGCCGATCTTGCTGATGAGTTGGCTGGTCGTGATCGCTATCGTCGGCGTCATCTTCGGGTCCGACTGGTTCACGCTGGTGGCCGCGGTAACTCTGGGATTTGCGACGTGCGTGCAGTTGATCCTGGTCGTCGCGCTCGTGCCGCAGATCAAGGATGCGACGACGGCAGCACCCTATGCCGCAGGCATCTTCGCCATTAGTTATCTGCTTGGATTCCTCATGCCGCTCATTGGTGGCATCGCGACGGACATCACAGGCGACACGAGGCTGCCTCTGGCAGCCTGCCTCGTGCTTGCTGTCGTCGCCGCAATAGTCGCCCATCGGGCAAAGCAACTGACGGCGCGGGAGCCCGCCTGACCCTCATCGGTTAGTGCCTGGGGCGATCGGCACACACGACTCAGCCACGTCCAGCACCCGCCGCGCGCAAGCCATAAGCCATACCTTGCGCTCACCTTCTGCATCGGTTGAACGCCGCCGACAAGACAAGGGGCTTGCCACCATGGCTTGCGCTGGGGTAAACCCTATCGAAACAACTCCTATAGAGGCGGCGAGAGATGAGCGAACTCAAAATCAGCGGTGGTCTTGTCGTCGACGGTACCGGAGCCAAGGGCGAAGTCAGAGACGTCGGCATCCGCGACGGCAAGTTCGTCAACGCCGCCAGCCTTGCCAGCGGCGCGCCCTCGATGGATGCAGCCGGCCGCGTCGTCGCGCCGGGTTTCGTCGACATCCACACGCACTTCGACCCTCAACTCTGTTGGGACGGGCTCGCAACGCCGTCGATGGAACATGGCGTGACCACGGTCGTCATCGGCAATTGCTCACTGTCCCTCGCGCCGGTCGCCCCCGGCGGCACCGACAAACTGATTTCGATGTTCCAGGTCATCGAGGACATCAAAAAGCCAACCTTCGATGCGGCCGTGCCTTTCTCCTGGGAGACGTTCCCGGAGTATCTGGATCACATCCGCGGCAAACTCGGCTTGAATGTCGGCGCGCTCATTGGCCACTCGGCGATCCGTTTGTATGTCATGGGGGCAGCGAGCCAGGAGCGCGCAGCGACCACGGCAGAGATAGACACCATGTGCCGCATTGTTGAAGAGGCGATGGCCGCAGGCGCGCTGGGCATCTCGTCTTCGTACGTGGACATGGATGAAAATTCTCACCCCGTGCCATCCAGATTCGCCGAGATCGATGAGAAGATCGCGATGGCCCAGGCGATGTCTGCAAGCGGCCGCGGCGTCTGGCAGGTGGTGCCATACTTCATCGATCCGGACCAGTTTGTGGACAACATCCGTGAACTCGGTGATATCAGTCTCGCCGCAGGCATCCCCTGCAGCCTGCAACCGGTTCTCGCATCGGGTAGCCGGGACGTCAACCGGCAACTCGAAGCGCTGGGCGCGCAGCGAGACCGGGGCGCGCGCGTGTATGGGCAAACGATGCCGCGAGCCTTTGACATGAACATGCGGCTTTCCGAAACCAGCATGCTGCTTTTCGGTTTTCCAGCGTGGAAGAAGATCATGGACATGCCACTGCCAGATCGCCGGCTCGCCTTCGCTGACCCCGCCAACCGTGATGCGCTGGTTGGCGAACTCATCCCGCGCCCAGCCGGCTTCAGCATCGGCAACCTGACGGTTGGTGCAACTGACGCGCCGGAGAACGCGGCGTACAAGGGTCGCGCCCTCTCGGAGATTGCCGAAGCCGAAGGCAAGGCGATCGGCGAAGTTGTGCTTGACCTCGCAAACGCGGATGGACTCGAAACCGAATTCCAGTTAAGGGGTGTGATTAACGCCGACCAGCAGGCCGTCGCGGAACTGATCGACAATCCGCTCTGCCACTTTGGTGCCTCTGATGCCGGTGCACACATCACGCAATTTTGCGGCAGCGGCGACACGACCTACATGCTTGAACACTATGTTCGCAAGACCGGCCACATTCCCATGGAGCGGGCTATCCACCGCATGACCGGCGAAGTTGCAGCCGACTGGGGCATTCGGGACCGCGGCACCATCACCGACGGACTCGCTGCGGACGTCACCGTATTCGATCCTGACACCGTGTCGGTGACCAGCGACGAGTTCGTCGACGACTTTCCGGGCGAAGCACGCCGGTACGTACGTCACGCCACTGGCTATGATGCCGTGATCGTCAATGGTGAGATTGTGTATACGGGCAACGGCTATACCGACGCGCGCCCAGGGAAGATCGTCTAAGCGGCGGCTCGATACATCAACAACAGCAACGCGAGAACAGACACGCCTGGAAACTGATATCCCAGAGTTCACCGCAATACCTGCAATAACCGCGCTCTACGCCGGCATCCTGGGTCTCATGTCCATCGCCGCGGCGTTCCCGGCCGGCCAACTGCGCGGCAAGACCGGCATCTCGGTTGGTGATGGCGGCAACATCGAGTTGTTGCTCGCCATCCGCCGTCATGCCAACTTCATCGAAGTCGTGCCGCTCACTCTCATCATCATCGCCCTCTCCGAGATGAACGGCGCGCCGGGATGGGCCATTCATGCGATGGGTGCGGTGTTGACCGTTGCAGGCTGTGTCGCTCGTCGATTCGGCTCTGCGCGAAAACAGTGCGGAGTCAATATCCGAGCTGTTCTTAACCGAGGACAGTCCACCCAAAATTGCGTATAGCGGGCCTCTTCGCAGGCAACGGACCGTGAAGCTCGACATTGCTTCCGACGAAATAGTAGTCAACACTGAGTTGAGGCCTCTCCTCGCGCGTTGGAGTGACCTCCCACCAGTTCAGGTCCTTGTCTACACGCCACTCGAGATCGCGAGCGAAAAACTCCGCTGTGTATTGCAGCGTCTACAATGCCGCGACATTCTCGACCTGGACTTCTTGTTTGAATGACATCGGTGTAGATCCGATCGATGCATGTCACCTGTTTAAGGACAAAGCAGAGCACAAGGGCTTCGATCCTGCCTCGTTCGGCACCAAGTTCGAGGCGCGCGCACCTGAGTATCGAAAGACATGGGAAGAGGAACTGAGCCGCTATCACCTCGGCGATGTGCCGCACTACGAAGAGGTCGAGCGGCGCTTGCGACGGTCGTGCCGAAGTGCAGGATTGCTCTAGCTAGTATTCGAACCGGCCTCGGCAAGCGGACCCGGCGGTTTGCAGCCCCGAGGCGATCGATTTTGGAGACTTTATGGAGATTGAAAACTGGGACTGCGCCGGAGCGCTACCCCACCTTTACCGCGAACTTCAGCAACTTGGGCTGGAGACCAATATCGCCGAACTCGAAGCCTTCGGCTACACCATCATCCCGCCGGAGAAGATCGGGCCAGATGGCTATCAGCTTGAAATTAAGGAGGCGCTTCACGCCGTTGTCGCCGACCGTTTTGGCGATCTGACGGACGATCTCGATCGCTGGAATAACGTCAACGACAATCTGCGGTTTTTGCTCTGGGCAGATCCGGTCTTCGAAAAGATGACCTGGAATCCGGCAGGCCTCGGGCTCGCCCAGTATCTGCTCGGCACGAACTGCATTCTGAGCCTGTGCAATGGCTGGGTTAAGGGAACGGGTGACGCACGCACCGGCATTCATGGGGACTATCTGGACCCCACGCCCGACGCGCTACCTGGCATCAACATCAATGCGAACGTTCATTACTTTCTGACCGACTACAATCTCGAGGACGGTGCCATCTCGTTCCTGCCGGGGTCACATCGCTGGCGCCGCCAGGCGAGTCCGCCTGAGTCAAAGCACTGGGCCGACCGTGCACATCCGGTCAACGCCCCCGCAGGCTCTGCGGTCGTCTGGGGCAACCACACATGGCACGGCAGCTATCCGCGAAAGACACCCGGCTTGCGCATGGCTTTGCAGTGCGAATACATGCGTCCAAGGTTTCAGCCGCAGGAGCCTTATCGGGAAACCGTCACCCAGCAAGCCCTCGACCGGAATCCCGTGCGCTTCGCCGGGCTGATGGACGTGTATGGCCCATTTCCCTTCGGCAAGAATGACCGCTCCGGCGAACTCGCAAAGAGCGCACCGCCGGGCACGGGGCATGGCCAGTCAGCCGAGAACTATTGCAGCCTGTTTGATACGACACCTGCCGGCGGCAGCACCCAACGTCGACCCGTATATGACTACGACGAACACGACGGCAAGATGGCTTTCGAGCGGCGTCAGCAAGTCATGAAGCGCGCCGGAGATGACAAGGGCCAGAGCGACCGCAAGGTGAGTGGTTAACCCGTGGACCGTCCTCTGGCCGACACCGATCCAGCGGACGGAGCTCTGGCGCCCGGGCGCTGGTATAAGGCGCCCGCGCTTGACCAGGCGTCAACGGGACTCGCTGACGGGTCCACGCTGACCCGGTTCGCACGCACCTTCATGGGCGGACAGGTCACGGTGCTGCGGGGTGAGACGGCACCGCCCAACTGGTATCGCCGCCGCAAATCCATCCGTCACGACTATCTGCAAGTGACCCTGAGCGACGTCTCAAGGGACGCGGTCTCAGGCATTCCACACGATCTCGCCGTGCGGCTACTAATGCGCAACTATGAGACGGCGGTGCCGGACGGTGTCTTCCCATTCGATCTGGAATGCCAAATGGCAGGTCAGACCTGGTTTGCGCCGGGCCGCGTCCTCATCAACCTGAACCTGCGCGCGGGCGAAGGTGACCCAAAACTCGAAGACAGCCGCTATGCAGAAGTTGACCGTGCCTGGCAACGTGGCTGGCTGGACGACATGCTGAAGGCGGAATCAGAAATCCGGCTTCGCGCCAGGACCCGAGGACGCCATCTTGGCGCGCTACTGTCGTCAGGTTTTCTTCCCAATGACGGATGGCAAGTCTCTGTCGTCTTTGCCCACTGGTACGCCCGCAGCCAGCATGCGCCTGTCTGGGGACCCGCCCTTGCTGATATCGACCCAATATCTTTCAGGTTCAAGCCGAGGGCACCCGTTGCAGCCGGATTCCAGGTTGCGGACCTCTTTCGCCGCGGCGTAGCAGACTGACGCCCATCCCCTGCCCGCCATCGTTTGTGCGCGCCTGACGCGTTGTCAGGCACCTGCGCGGGGCCGCGGACCTGTGCGCGGCCCGCTATCGGTAACCCGCCGATTCGCGTTACCCTAAATGGCATATCCCATCGAACGGAGAGAAGCTAATGTCAGTCGAGTACGCAGAGATAATCTACGGCGTGGACGGTCCGGTCGCGACGATCACCATGAATCGCCCGGACACCCTAAACGCACTGACCAGTCTCACGCAGGCCGAGATTCGCCACGCGCTGGATGCCTCTGAGAAGAACCAAGATGTTATCGGTACGGTCCTCACCGGCGCGGGTCGCGGATTTTGTTCCGGTGTCGATATGAATGCGCTGGGTGCGATGAGCGAAGCCGGCGGCTTTCTGGGCGACTCCTATGATCACCTTGCCGCAGACCCTGGCAATCCTGACAACGACCCGAACTACGACGCGTCGCCTACCTATTTTCTCGGGCTTGCCAAACCGTTGATCGCCGCCGTGAACGGTGCGTGTGCGGGCCTCGGCTTCAGCTACGCCACTTTTTGCGACATGCGTTTCATCGATCGCACGGCAAAGATCGTCACCTCGTTCGCACCGCGCGGCCTGATCGCGGAGCACGGCACGAGCTGGATGCTGCCGCGCATCATCGGTCACTCGAATGCGCTCGACATATTCTGGAGTTCCCGCAAATTTGAGGGGGACGAGGCCTACCGCCTGGGCTTTGCCAATCGGGTCACCGAACCCGGTGAATGTGTCAGCGAGGCGCAGAACTTCCTCCGCGAGATGGCGTTATCCGGCGCGCCGATGTCCTTCATGATGATGAAGCGCCAGGTCTACAAACACCTCAACCGCGAACTCGGTGAGTCGATGACCGAATCAACCGAGTGGATGGGCGAGAGCCTTGCCCGGGACGACTTCAAGGAAGGGGTTGCTTCTTTTGTTGAACGTCGTCCGCCCAACTTCGACAAGCTCAACGTCGACTGAGGCCGCCGTATGGGAATTCTTGTTCAACGACAGTTCACCGTGGCCATGGATGATCGCAGCGAGTTCGAACGCCAGAGCCGCACCGGACTCTGGGAGGACCAGCGCAACAACGGCTCGCAAATGATCGGTTTCGGCGCATGGGCCTTCGGTGGCGACAGCAGTGTTGTCGTGACCCACTCGGCCTACGCCGACTTCGGCCACTGGACGGCGACACGGGGCTGGGGACAGTTCACGCGCGAGCCCGAACGCATGGAAGAAGCGAAGCACTGGCGCGCGATTTTCGCAGGCCGCAACCGACTGATCGCGCATTCGAGTGCCATTATCTATGACTACGATGACGAGCTGTCCGAGCCCGCGCCCCGTTGGCGAAATGTCGGTGAAGATCGGGTCGCGGCGCCATCAACGTACGGCCCACAGTCTGTGATTGCAGAGACCCGCTTCGACCTCACCCACGGGGCAACATCAGAGTTTCGGGCCCTGTGTGCCGACACGCTGCTGCCCTGGTACCGTCAAACTGGCGTGCGCCCCATCATCTTTGGCAGCGATCCCCTCGGCACCAACGAAAACATCGTGCTGCTAATCGCCTACCCCGACATCACGGCCTGGCACCAGAAACGCCGGCCAGACACACCGGACGCGGCCGGGGCATGGGACCGTCGGGCGGGTCTGATCGCCAACGAATCAACGCGTCTGCTAATGGTACAAACAACCTTCGGGACGGCGGCCGCCCAATGACCACGATACAAACCCTGCGCTGCCACGCCATCAGCGAGGACATCCGCAACGTGAGTCTGGACACGGTTGAACTTGCACCGCCCGGACCCGGCGAGGTGCAGGTGGCGCTTAAAGCCTGCGCCGTCAACTTTCCGGATCTCCTCATGATCCAGGGCAAGTACCAGTTCAAGCCGCCGCTCCCATTCGCCCCCGGCGGCGAGGCAGCGGGCGACATCGTTGCATTGGGCACCGGTGTCTCCGGGTTTTCGCCCGGTGACGCGGTGATCGTTGGCGCCCGGTACGGCGGCTTTGCTGAAGTGATGAACGTGCCGACCGACTCGGTTCTAACAAAACCTGTCGCGATGAGTTACGCCGCGGCGGCCTCCTATCAAACGGCCTACCTGACCGCGTGGGTCGCGCTCACCCGTCGCGGCCACCTCGAACCCGGCGAGACCGTGCTGGTGCATGGCGCAACCGGCGGGGTTGGCATGGCAGCGGTGGATATTGGCAAGCACCTGGGCGCGACGGTCATCGCGACCGGCGGCACTGACGCCAAGCTTGCCGTCGTCAAGCAACGCGGCGCGGATCATGTCATCAACTATACCTTGCCGGACGGCGCCATGGGCGGCTTCAGGGACGAGGTCAAGCGACTGACTGACGGCCGCGGTGCGGACGTCATCTACGATCCGGTCGGTGGCGACGTGTTTGACGAGTCCATGCGCTGCGTCAACATCGACGGGCGCATCCTGACCATCGGCTTCACCAGCGGACGCTGGCCCCTCGCCCCCGTCAACCTGATCCTGATCAAACAGGTCTCAGTGATCGGCGTACGGGCAGGCGAGTACGGCCGCCGATACCCTGAGAAGGGGCGCGAAAACAGCGAAGCGATCTACAACCTGGCTGCTAGTGGTGCCATCAATCCCTATGTATGCAAGGCTTTTCCGCTCGCGAACGCAGTCGCGGCGATGGAAATGCTGGAATCGCGACAGGTCATCGGCAAGTGTGTCGTGACGATGAATGGCTACGACGCCATCGATGATATCTAACCGATACCAACGACCGCTATGACTCACGGCGATGCACCCCGCTA
>CAVOBC010000122.1:0-12199 GCA_963693635.1 Gammaproteobacteria bacterium
CTGTCCGCCGAGATTGCAGTGCTCTTGAACATAACGCCAGATCACCTGGACCGGTATGCGACGTTTGCGGACTACCGGCGGACCAAGCTGAGCGTGCTTGAAGGCTGCAAGACTGCCGTGATTAGCAGCGACCTCGGGGCTGGCATCGACCCATTGGAGTCTGTCGACAATCAGGCAAATTTGCTGCGATTCGGTACCTCGGCCAGTGACGACTACTCGATCGACGATGGCTATCTGACTGTGGATGGCGAACGCTTGCTTTCGGTGTCGGACCTCTGTTTGCGGGGATCGCACAATCAGTTGAATGCACTGGCAGCACTCGCGACCGGCGACGCGATGGGCCTGTCGCGTACGTCGATGCAAGAGACTCTGGGGCGGTTCAAAGGGCTCGCTCACCGCTGTGAGTGGATCGCCCGGATTGGCGATGCCGACTATATCAATGATTCAAAGGCGACGAATACGGGGGCGACCTTGGCCGCGGTTGCGGGCTTCGAAAAAGATATTACATTGATTCTGGGAGGTGAGAGTAAAGGCGCAGATCTCGGTTCCTTTGCGCGTGCATTACCGGCCAACGTAACAAACCTTGTGCTCATCGGTCGGGACGCAGGGCTTCTGCAAGCCGCGTTTGTCCACCATGGGGCGCAGGTGATCTGTGCGAGCGGTCTCGAGGACGCCGTCCGCGAGGCGGCGCGGGCGACTGCGCCGGGGGCAATCGTGCTGCTGTCGCCGGCGTGTGCGAGTTTCGACATGTTTCGCGACTATCAGCATCGCGGTGACGAATTCAGGCGCATTGTGCTGCGGGGTCAGCCTTGAACGATCAGCGTGAAATACCGTTCGACCCGGTGATTGCGGGCTGTGCCGCGACGCTGGTCATCATCGGCCTCGTCATGGTCGGGTCCGCGTCGATGGAGGTGTCAGCGCGACTGTATGACAATGCATTTCATTTGCTCGCTCGTCATCTGATCTATGTCGCAGTGGCGGCAATCGCGTGTGTCTTCGCTCTTATGACACCGGTGGCATTCTGGCAGCGTGGTGACCGGGTGTGGCTCGTGGGAACCTTCGTGCTGCTCGGGCTGCTTCTGGTTCCGGGCATCGGTCGAGAGGTCAATGGCAGCGTTCGGTGGATTCCGTTGGGGCCGTTCTCGTTTCAGCCATCAGAGTTTGCCAAGTTCTTTGTTGTGACTTACCTCGCCGGTTACCTCATTCGTCACGACGAGAGCGTGCGCAGTACGTGGGGTGGTTTCGTGCGGCCACTCGGCGTCGTGACGGTCTTTGTGATATTGCTGTTGCTGGAGCCCGACTTTGGTACGGCTGCTGTTCTGATGGCGACCGTCATGGGCATGATATTTCTCGTAAACGTACCGCTCGCACGGCTCTTGCCCGTAGTTGCATTGGCGGCATCTGTAATGGCGGTGGTGGCTGTATGGAAGCCCTATCGGCTGGAGCGGCTCACGAGCTTCACCAATCCGTGGGCGGACCAGTTCGACAGTGGCTATCAACTGACCCAGGCGCTCATTGCGTTTGGGCGTGGGGAGATGCTGGGCACGGGACTCGGCAACAGCATGCAGAAGCAGTTTTTTCTGCCCGAAGCTCACACAGACTTTCTATTCTCGATCATTGCCGAGGAGTTGGGCGCCGTGGGCGCCCTCATTCTCGTGGCGCTCTTTACGCTGCTGGTATTGCGTTGCCTTTCTCTCGGCAAGACGCTGATTGCCGCAGAGATGCCGTTCCACGGGTACTTGGCCTACGGCATTGCCCTGCTCATCGGGATTCAAGCGCTTATCAATATCGGCGTGAATATCGGTCGATTGCCGACCAAGGGCCTTACGCTTCCACTCATTAGCTTTGGCGGAAACAGTCTCATTGTCAGTTGTCTGATGATCGGCGTGCTTATTCGGATTGAGTATGAATATCGAACCCGGCCGATGGCGGCGTTGAGGCGACGCCAATGATTGACGGAGGCAGCTTTGTCATTGACGTCCCCGAGATGCGGCGCATCGAAGGCGTCCACTTTGTCGGTATCGGTGGCGCGGGCATGTGTGGTATCGCTGAGGTGCTGATCAACCAGGGCTACCGCGTGTCCGGTTCGGATCTTGCAAGTTCTGTTGTGACGGACCGGCTCGTAGCGATGGGCGCATCGATTGCATTTGAACACAAGGCGGAGAATGTCGCCGGGTCTGATGTTGTTGTAGTTTCGTCGGCTGTCTCGCTGACGAACCCCGAGATTCTTGAGGCGGAGTGGCGACGGATTCCGGTCGTGCCACGCGCGGAGATGCTGGGCGAGCTCATGCGGTTTCGGCATGGCATCGCTGTGGCGGGCACGCACGGTAAAACAACGACGACGAGTCTGATTGCGTCTGTTCTCACCCAGGGCGGACTAGACCCGACGTTCATCATTGGCGGATTGCTGACGAGCAGTGAAACCAATGGCAGGCTGGGCGGGAGCCGCTACCTTGTCGCCGAAGCTGACGAGAGTGATGCCTCTTTCCTCCACCTACAGCCCATGGTTGCCATCCTCACGAACATCGATCGCGATCACCTCACCTTTTATGAAGGAAGTTTCGATCGCCTGCGTGACGCGTTCCGTCAGTTCATTCATAACCTGCCATTTTATGGGCTGCTTGTCGCTTGCTCGGACAACGACGAGGTGATGCGTTTGCTGCCAGATGTGAAGCGCCCGGTCATCACCTATGGCATCGTCTCTGATGCGGACTACCGGGCGTGCGACATTGAGCAGAACGAAGCTGTGACTTCGTTTACGGTCGTCCGCCGTGACAATCCGCTCGACCTTCGCGTCACCCTGCAGATGCCCGGCCATCACAATGTATTGAATGCACTGGCAGCGATTGCCGTCGCAGACGACGAAGGCATCAATGACAACCACATCATCGAGGGGCTGGGATCCTTCCAGGGAGTGGGGCGTCGCTTCGAGCTTCACGGTCAGTTTGATCTCTCTGCCAGCCAACGCGCCATCGCGCTCGTTGATGACTATGGTCACCATCCGACCGAAGTGCAGGCGACGATTGACAGTTTTCGCGAAGGCTGGCCGGGCAAGCGATTGATCATGGTCTACCAGCCGCATCGATATTCCCGAACACAGGAATTGTTCGGTGAATTCGTCGACGTGCTATCGCAGGTAGACCAACTGATTCTTCTTGACGTGTATGCCGCAGGCGAGAAACCGATCCCGGGCGCGTTGGGCAGTGATCTCTTCGCGGCGATCCGTCAGCGCGATTTGCGCGCCGCGTTTGTCGAGCGTATCGAGGACGTTGCTGAACTGGTTGAAGAGATCGCAGTGTCGAACGATGTCGTGCTCACCCAGGGAGCGGGCGAGACGGGGAAACTGGCCCGGCTGCTGGCGAGTCGTTGGGAAAGCAAGGGGTCTACATGAAAGCCGTCGTCATTGTCGTGGTAACCGCGCTCTTTGCCACGCTGGTTCTGGGGCTTGAGCGCATGCCGCCGCGAACGGTCTCTGTGCTCGGCTCATTGAGCGACCTCCAGCAGGCAAATGTTGAGCGGCTGCTCGCAGCACCGGAAGCGAACACCCTGTACCGCGCTAAGTCAGTCCTTGAGTCGAGTCCGTGGATAGCACGGGCGGAGATTAAGCGCCGGTGGCCCGCACAATGGGAGGTGGTCGCGACCGCGCAAACGCCCGTCGCGATGTGGAATGACGAGAAGCTGCTAAATAATGCTGGTATCGCGTTTTCCGCGCAGTACTTTGAGCCAGCCGCGCTGCCGAGGCTTTACGGACCGATGGGCAGCGAGGTTGTTGTCATGCGTCAGTTTCGCCAGTTGAACAAGCTGCTGCTGGGAGCGAATCAGTCTATCAGCACGTTGGCAACCGATGACCGTGGCAGTTGGCAGTTCACCGCGGGTCAGGGGATGACGGTATTGCTCGGCCAGGATGATGTGCTTGAGCGTCTCAAGCGGCTGATTGAGCTCATGGGTGAGCAGTCCTTGTCGTCCCGGGCAGATGAGATCGCCCAAATCGACACGCGATACGCCAACGGCATCGCGGTCTCCTTTAAACCGGCCCTCGAAACGGATCTGGCGATCAATGCGATTGCAGGCGCCAGCGCAACGAACCTTCACAAGAAAATTAAGAGGGATACAACACTATGACCGGCTCAGAGAATCGAATGATCGTTGGCCTGGACATAGGCACGTCCAAAGTCGTCGCAATCGTCGGAGAGGTGTCTCCCGAAGGCCTAATCGAAATTGTGGGGCTCGGCAGCCATCCGTCAAAGGGGCTGAAGAAGGGTGTCGTGGTCAACATCGAGTCAACGGTGCAGTCAATTCAGCGTGCGGTCGAGGAAGCGGAATTGATGGCAGGTTGTCAGATTCACTCAGTTTACGCCGGGATCGCAGGCAGCCATGTCCGCAGCCTCAACTCGCACGGAATCGTTGCAATCCGTGACCGTGAGGTGTTTCAGCCCGATCTTGATCGGGTCATTGATGCCGCGCGCGCGGTGGCGATTCCTGCTGATCAAAAGATTCTCCACGTGTTGCCGCAGGAGTACGTGATCGATGATCAGGCGGGCGTGAAGGAACCGTTGGGGATGTCGGGCGTTCGCCTCGAGGCCAAGGTGCATCTGGTGACCTGCGCGGTCAATGCCGCACAGAACATTGAAAAGTGCATCAAGCGCTGCGGCCTCGATGTCGATGACATCGTCCTGGAGCAGTTGGCGTCCGGCCACTCGGTGCTCGCCGAGGATGAGAAAGAACTCGGTGTCTGTATCGTCGATATAGGGGGTGGGACAACTGACATCGCCGTTTTCACCGAAGGTGCGATCAAGCACACCGCAGTCATCCCGATTGCCGGTGATCAGGTAACGAACGATATCGCTATGGCGTTTCGAACACCGCAGCCACACGCCGAGGAAATCAAGATCAAGTACGCCTGTGCTCTCGCCAACCTAGCGGGAGACGGTGAAACGCTGAAGGTGCCGAGCGTCGGAGAGGGCAAGCCCGACCGTGACTTGTCACGACAGGCCCTGGCGGAGGTCGTTGAGGCCCGCTATGAGGAGTTGTTTGCCCTGATACAGGCGGAGCTCAGGCGAAGCGGATTTGAGGACCTGATCGGTGCCGGAATCGTACTGACGGGGGGCACCTCAAAAATGGAGGGAGCAGTTGAACTCGCAGAAGAGATCTTCCACATGCCGGTCAGCATCGGCAAGCCGAGAGGTGTCAGCGGCCTCATCGACATTGTGCGCAATCCAATTTACGCGACATCTGTTGGCTTGCTCAACCATGCGGCGGGGAGTCGGGAGTCGCCCGCCTCTGGTCGTGATCGTCGAGGGATCGGTATGACATCAGTAGTCGGCAAGGTAAAGAACTGGTTGATGGGAAACTACTAAAACAGATCTGAGCGCAGAACGCGCTCTTGTCTTGGACAGGACAAACAACGTGAAAAAAAGCGACCTGAGGAGGCCAACAATGTTTGAGCTTGTAGATAGCAAACCGCAGAACGCGGTGATCAAAGTGATTGGTGTTGGCGGCGGCGGTGGCAATGCAGTTCAGCACATGGTCGATCGATCCGTGACAGGGGTCGACTTCATTTGTGCCAACACCGACGCGCAAGCGCTGCAGGGTCTGGGCGCAAGGACAATTCTGCAACTCGGTGAGAGCCTGACCAAGGGGCTGGGGGCAGGCGCCGACCCGGAGGTCGGTCGCGACGCCGCAGAGGAAGACGCGGAGAAGATTCGCGAGGTTCTGGATGGTGCTGATATGGTTTTCATCACCGCCGGCATGGGTGGAGGCACCGGTACAGGGGCCGCGCCAGTGGTCGCCGAGATTGCCAAGGGCCTGGGAATCCTGACGGTCGCGGTGGTGACCAAGCCGTTCACGTTTGAAATGCGCAAACGCATGAAGGTGGCCGAGGCGGGCATCGATGCATTGGCCCGTTCGGTGGACTCGCTGATCACGATTCCGAATGAAAAGTTGCTGTCGATCATGGGTGAAGATACACCCCTGGTTGACGCGTTCGCCGCGGTCGACGATGTGCTGCTCAATGCTGTTCAGGGCATCGCCGATCTGATCATTCGTCCGGGCAAGATCAACGTCGACTTTGCCGACGTGAAGACGGTCATGAAAGAAATGGGTACGGCGATGATGGGCAGTGGTGCAGCGCGCGGTGATAATCGTGCCCGCACTGCGGCAGAGGCGGCCATCAGGAGTCCGTTGCTGGAGGACATCGACTTCACGGGTGCACGCGGCATTCTCGTCAACATTGCGGCCGGCATGGACATCTCTCTTGGTGAGTTTTCAGAGGTTGGCGCGACCATCGAAGAGTTTGCGTCCGAGAACGCAACCGTCGTGATTGGCACGGTCATTGATACCGATATGGAGGATGAAATGCGGGTCACCGTTGTGGCGACTGGCATTGGCGATGAAATGGACAAGCCGGCGAAGGTCATCGACAACACGATCCAGAAGAAAGTCGCTGGGGACGGCAAGACCGACTATGCGGACTTTGACCAACCGACCTACAAGCGCCTGTCGGGGCAGACTGGTCAGGCGCCTGTGAGTGATGCTGACATGGAGTTCCTGGACGTCCCTGCGTTTCTACGGCGGCAAGCGGATTAGGGGTTGTTGAAAGAGTGCGCTTGTATGCCGCGGTGTCGGTCCGGTGTGTAGGTCTGGCGTGTCGGTCGTTCGGATATGTAGTTGCGGCGTCCGGTTCCGCGGTGTAGTTTCGCTGGGTCGCGGGTTTAGGGTTGTGGTCCTCAAACCATGGTCCTCAAGTGGTCTCCTCAAGCCATGGAGAGGGTGCTTCAACGGGCCAGAATCCGTCGTGTCGGGCACGGGTGGGGAGTGGCGGCGTCACCATTGATCGGCCTCTCGGATCGAAATCGGGAGTTTTCATTGAAATAGTGAAGGTAAAGTGGAGAATTGAGCAGCTTTTCTATATTTGGCGGTCCTGTAGACAACCATGGATGGCCGAATGTGGAAGCGATCAGACGGCGTGTGCGGCGAAGGGATTTCGGGGACGCGTCGGGCTCGCTTAAGCGGCGTTGTCTTCGGCAGTTCGGCAGCCGCCGTGCAACCCCGTCACACTAACGGAAACCGAATTGCAGATGAGGCGGAACGTCCGTAATTGTGGGCATTTCTTGTACACATTTGCTAAAGTCGCGCGCCTTAACGAGGGGCCAAAAGAAAAAATGATCTATCAGCGCACGCTCAAGAACATCATTCGTGGCACTGGTGTCGGCCTACATACCGGACAAAAAATCTACCTGACATTACGGCCCGCCCCTGCGGATACCGGGATTGTGTTTATTCGCGTTGATCTTGAGCCGCAGATTGAGATTCCTGCGCTTACCGAGAATGTCGTCGACACGACGCTCGCGACAACGATTGCCAAAGACGGCCAGCGAGTGTCGACGGTTGAACACCTGATGTCGGCCTTCGCCGGCCTGGGTGTCGACAACGCGTACGTTGAGGTCAGTGGCCCGGAGATACCGACGATGGATGGCAGCGCCGCCACCTTCGTTTTCCTGATCCAGTCCGCGGGCCTTGAAGAACAGCGGACAGCCAAGAAGTATATTCGCATCAAGAAGCAGATTGACGTCTGCGGACCTGACGGCGAGCGTTGGGCAAATCAGGCCGCATGCCTCAAGCCCTTTGAAGGCTTCAAGGTGACTCACACGATCGTCTATGACAACCCGGTGATCAAAGAGCAAAGCCTGACGGTCGATTTTTCAACAACCTCGTTCGTCAAGGAAGTGAGTCGGGCGCGGACGTTCGGCCTCATGGAAGAATTCGATTATCTGCGAGAGCAGAACCTGATTCAGGGTGGCAGTCTCGACAATGCCGTGGTGGTCGACGACTACCGGATTCTGAACGATGATGGCCTGCGACATGAAGATGAGTTTGTCAGACACAAGATTCTCGATGCGATCGGCGATCTCTACGTTCTGGGCCATGGCCTGATCGGCGAGTTTATCGGCAGCAAGTCTGGCCACGCGGCGCACCATGCTTTGCGCGAGGAGTTGATGGCGAACCCGGATGCCTGGGAATACGTCTCGTTTGTCGAGCCCGATTCTGCGCCAATCTCCTACACCAGCGCGGTCCTGGCCGACTAACGTTGACACTGCGGTCATGCGCGACATGGCGCGGACACGTATTCAGTAAAAACCTGTTCCATTGCGTTTCAGTCGTGGCCCGCAGTGGGTCATTTGGCCGGGCAACGCCCGCTGCACCCTGACCGGCCCTTGGCCACTTTCCCGGTTTTTCTGTTGCTTTCTACTCGCTTTCGTCTGAACCGTGCTGCGCTAGTCGGTTGAGGGCTTGGCGCAACTCTGCATCTTCGATATATTCGGCTGTGGCTGAAATGTGCTCAGCGTTTTCGCGGGATAACGTGCGGTTGAATACGGGTTGGTGGGGGCGTGGAGATCCCTTTGGCGGCCGTACCTGTAGTTTTATCTGGTGCAAACCGCGCAGCAGTTTCTCGCCCGCGAGGGCCTGTTGAAGTTGGCGCAGGCTGTACCGCAGACGCGTTGCAGTGGCAGCATCGGTCACGATAAGCGTGAGGACGCCGTCTTTGAAGCTGCCTGCGTCCACCGCATCGGGGCTTCCCGGAGGACGGGTCAAAGCGGTCCAGTCGGACGCGTTAGACGATGTTGCGCGAGTTGTTGACGCTGCGCCCGTGATTGAGGGTCTGGAAGTCATGGATGATGCGTCGGCGGGCGCCGCTGATGGGGGAAAGTAGCGATGGATAAGCGCCTGAATTTGTTGATGGTCACGACTCTTGACGAAGAGATCGTGCAACGTGCTCGAGGGATTCTCGAAAATCTGTCCAGGTCGTCGAATGGCCATCGTGTCCGCGCGGTTTTGCCGAATGAGCACATCTTAGCGGCTGTCAGGGGACCATTGCATTGTACGGGCAGACCCGGAGACAATGTGACCTCGTGGACGCACGCGATTCGTTGGGTTAGCGGCCTTACTGGCCTGCCAAGAACAAAAAAATGAAATTCATCCTGATCGACAGCCGCAGCGGGAAATCTCGCTCCTTTTCTGCCAATGGTCTGGTGATTTCGCTGGCTGTTGCAGGGTTGATTGGCATTCCCGCTGTGACCGGTATCGTCGGGTACGACCGCGGCATTGAGGTCGCGGGTATCTCGCCGGAACGCGTCGCGCGTTGGCAAGACGAACTCGATATCCAGCGACAACAGGTGACTGAGACCCGGGCCCGGGCGGCGGAGACGCTGCAGGCGTCGACACTGCGCCTTGCGAAACTGCAAGCCCGGATCGTGCGGCTGGACGCTCTGGGCGAGCGGCTTACGAGCGTTGGCAAGCTGGATCAGGGCGAGTTCGACTTCTCGAGCGAACCTGCCGTAGGCGGCCCCGGCAGCCTTGAGTCGAGTGAACCCTATGAAGTGCAGGACTTCATCGCGGTCCTCGACCGCCTTGCAGGCGATATCGATGACCGCGAGCAACAGTTATCCGTCCTTGAGATGCTGCTCGCAGACCGGAAGATCCAAAGCGATGTGTTCATCGCGGGACGGCCGATTGACAAGGGCTGGATGTCCTCCCACTTCGGCAAGCGCACGGACCCCATAACCGGGCGAAAAGCCTGGCATAACGGGGTCGATTTTGCCGGACAGGAGGGCGACGACATCAAGACCGTTGCTGCCGGCGTCGTGGTGCACTCGGGGTCGCGCAACGGTTACGGCAAGATGGTCGAAGTCAACCATGGTGGTGGGTTCTCGACGCGCTATGGCCACCAGAAGACCCTGCTGGTCAAAGTGGGTGACATTGTCAAGAAAGGACAGATTGTCGGCTTGATGGGCTCAAGCGGTCGTTCGACCGGCCCTCATGTTCATTTTGAGGTGTACAAGAACGGTCGAATAGTTGATCCGTCGTCGTACATTCATCGCGCCGCGAGGTGACTTGCTGACCCGCGAGACCCTCGCCGTTTCGCAGTTCTCGAGAGCGGATACCGCCTTCGCTCGTACGCTGGTCGATTGACCGGTCTTTCTGTCAGAAGTTTTTGAGAATTCCCACACCATGAAGCTACTCAGCAAGCTGTTTGGCACAAAAAACGATCGCGAGTTAAAGCGCATGAGCCAGATCGTTGCGAAAGTCAACGGATTTGAAGCATCTATGGAGGCGTTGACTGACCAGCAAGTAGCCGCGCAGCGCAGCGTATTCCAGGACCGGCTTAGTGCGGGTGAAACGCTGGAAGATCTGCTGCCAGAAGCATTCGCGCTCGTGCGCGAAGCCGGCCGCCGAACGCTCTCACAGCGAATCTTCGATGTTCAGCTCATCGGTGGCATTACGCTGCATGAAGGGCGCATCGCTGAGATGCGCACCGGTGAAGGCAAGACCCTGGTCGCGACCCTGCCGCTGTACCTGAACGCGATCGGCGGAGAGGGTGTCTGCCTTGTCACCGCCAACGACTACCTGGCCCAGCGGGGCGCCGAATGGATGGGGCCGGTGTTTGAGTCGCTCGGTATGAGTGTTGGCGTCGTGTACGCCGGTCAGGACCAGGAGGAGAAGATAGAGGCATATCAGAGCGACATCGCATACGGCACCAACAACGAGTTCGGCTTCGACTACCTTCGGGACAACATGGCATTTGCCAAAGAAGACAAGGTCCAGAAGTCTCTCAACTTTGCGATTGTCGACGAGGTGGACTCGATCCTGATCGATGAAGCGCGTACGCCGCTGATCATTTCGGGCGGTGTCGAGAACGCTTCTGCCGTCTATCAGACGATCGACGCCATCATTCCAAACCTGGATCGTCAACTAAAAACCGCTGAAGACGAAGTTAACGAGATCGAGCCGCCGGGCGACTTCTATGTCGACGAAAAGCAAAGGGACATTGAGTTAACCGAGGACGGCCACCTGAAGGTGGAGTCGCTGCTGGTCCGGAATAAGCTGCTGGACGACGGTGACAGCCTCTATGGAACGAGCAACCTGACGTTGTTGCACCACGTCCACGTTGGTCTTAAAGCGCACCATTTGTTCCGCGAGGATGTCGACTACATGGTGGGCGACGGTGAGGTACTCATCGTGGATGAACACACCGGTCGGGCCATGCCTGGCCGACGTTGGTCAGGGGGCATTCACCAGGCGATTGAGGCGAAGCATCGCCTTAACATCACCCACGAGAGCCAGACGCTGGCGTCAACGACATTTCAGAACTACTTCAGGCTCTACGACAAGCTGGCGGGCATGACGGGCACGGCAGATACCGAAGCCTTCGAGTTTCAGCAGATATACGGGCTGGATGTCGTGGTCATCCCGACGAATGTGCCGAGTCAGCGCGATGACATGAACGACCTCATCTTTATGTCCGTGGACGAGAAATTCGAGTCGATTGTCGAAGAGATTGTGGCATGCCGAGAGCGGCACGCTCCTGTGTTGGTCGGGACGGCGTCGATCGAGAGCTCCGAGCGTTTGGCCGGACTTCTCACCAGGGACAAGATCCATCACGAGGTGCTGAACGCCAAGAATCACCAGCGAGAAGCCGAGATCATTGCAGAAGCCGGACGTCCCGGCGCGGTAACAATTGCGACCAACATGGCTGGTCGCGGCACTGACATCATATTGGGAGGTAACTGGGAGTCCGAGGTTGCGAGCCTCGGTGAAGACGCGACGGACGAGGCGACTGCGGCGATTCGGTACGACTGGCAGAAGCGCCACGAGCAGGTGCTCAATGCGGGTGGTCTGCACGTGCTCGGCACGGAGCGGCACGAAAGTCGGCGCATCGACAATCAGCTTCGAGGTCGGTCCGGTCGTCAGGGCGACGCCGGTAGCTCTCGGTTCTACCTGTCGCTGGAAGATGATCTCATGCGCATCTTCACCTCAGATCGAGTGAAGGGCTTCATGCAGAACCTTGGTCTTGAACGCGGCGAAGCCATCGAACACAAGATGGTCAACAATGCGATTGAGAAAGCGCAGAAGAAAGTTGAGGCCCGCAACTTCGACATTCGCAAGAATCTGCTTGAGTACGACGATGTTGCTAACGACCAGCGGCAGATGGTCTATCAACGTCGAAACGAACTCATGGAGACCGACGACATCTCCGATACGATCGAGGTGCTTTGGGAAGATGTGGGTTCCCAGATAATTGACACGTACCTTCCACCACAGAGCCTCGAAGAACAGTGGGATGTGCCTGGCCTCGAACAGGCATTTCAGACCGAGTTTGGCCTCCAACTGCCGATCAGGCAGTGGCTGGATGAAGACGATG
>CAVOBC010000123.1:0-12120 GCA_963693635.1 Gammaproteobacteria bacterium
CCGATGACGGTTGCCCCGAACAACTTGCCGATATCGACGGCCGCGAGCCCCATGCCGCCGGCAGCGCCGTGGACCAGGAGCACCTCCCCGGGCTGCAGTCGGCCTCGTTGCATGCCGAGGTAGGCGGTGGAGTAGGCGCCCCGAAACGAGGCGGCCGCCTCAAGGTCGGTGCCCGGCGGAATCTGTGTTACTGCGCTCGCGCGCACGTTCACCCGTTCAACGCAGCCTCCGGGACTCAGGACCAGATCACCGATCGCGACGTCGTCGACGTCTGGGCCGACGCTGATTACTTCACCAGCGCCGTCGCCACCCGCAACAAAAGGTAACTCGGAAGAGACCTGATATTCGCCGCGAAACCGCACGAGGTCGCTGAACTGTATCTCTCGGGTTTGCAAGGCCACTTTGATCTCGCCGGCCGCAGGCGGTCCCGGTTCATCAATCTCACGCACAACGAGGTCTTTGTGACTGCCGTATTTTTCGCAGAAGACTGCACGCATGTTCTAAGGGTCCTGTTTGCTGGAAGGGATGGCTGGCTAGATGGATGGGTCCGTTTACAGAGGCGGTTTGTCAAAGATGAGCCCCTGCGCCGACAGTCTGCCGATATCGTCGTCGGCCATGTTCAGCCAGTCGCGGAGCACCGCGGCGTTGTCTGCGCCGAGTGCCGGGGACGGCGACCACTCGCTGGATGAGAGCCCCGCCATCTTGACAGGCAAGCCTGGCATTGGTGTGTTCTTGTCGAGAGGGACGAAAAATTCGCGTGAGACGGCCTGGGCGTCGTCGAGCATATCAGGTGCTGTATTGACCGGGCCGGCCGGGACGCCCACGCGCTGCAGAGACTCGGTCAGAACGTGCTTGTTGGCGAGAAGCGTATACGCAGCAATGGTTTCCTCGATCACGTCAGCCTTCGCGACGCGTTCAGCAAGCGACCAATTGGCATCCAGCCCCGGGACGACCCGTGCGAGGCTCCACCAGTCGCCGTCGTCGCGGCAGGCGATGGCGATCCATTGGTCGTCGCCTTCACACGGGAAAACCCCGTGTGGCGCCATTGCCGGGTGCCGGTTGCCCATTGATTCCACGTTGCCACCCAACTGGTGCTCGATCAGCCAGGGACCGGAGAACGAGACCCCGCCTTCGTGCAGCGATTGTTCGACGCGTGTGCCGGTCACGGTGGGCACGTCGTCCTGCGCCTCGAGCGCGCGTCGGCGGCGGAGTGCAGCCATAACGGCGCTCGTGGCAGTGACGGCAGAGGTCGGGTCCATGAGTGCCATCGCGGTGTTGCGAGGCTCGTTCGGGCCGTAGCCCATGAGGTTGGGCAGGCCGGACATCATCTCCACGGTCGGCCCGAATGCGACCCGGTCGCGGTAGGCGCCATAGGTGCCGTAGCCCGGCATCGTCACGTAGATGATGCGCGGATTGGCGGCCTTGAGATGCGGGTAGTCGAGTTTCAATGACGGCATGGCCCGTGCGCTGAAATTCTCGATGACAACGTCGGCTTGCTCCACGAGTTGTAGAAATATCTCCCGTCCCTCTGTTGCCTTGAGGTCGAGACACAGGCTCTGGCTGTTGCGCGCGAGTTTGACGAAGGCGGCATTGCCGTTCCATGGCTCGGGTCCGGGTTCGCCGCCGATGAAACCGGCGATTGGTGCGGCGACCCGCTCCCTTGGCCCGCGGGCCATCGGTCGTTCAATTTTGACGATCTGCGCGCCGAGGTCCGAGAGAATCCGGGTCGCGAGCGGACCCGCCCAGACGTGGGTCAGGTCAAGGATGCGGACATCCCGGAGTGGCCCGTCCACGCGGGACTCATTCGCGCGAGGGTCAACCACGGGGGGATTTGTCCAGGCTCGCGACTTCGACCGCTTCGAGCACCTGGCCCACTCGCGGTTCCCGGTCGAAGCGAAACGGCAGACATGGCGATCTGACCGTTGCCGAGCCGTCGGTCGCGGTCTGGAAAAATTCGCGCTCGGCCAGATGGGCGTCCGCCAGTACGTCATCCAGTGTTTGCAGGACACCGATCGGGATGCGGTGTTCAGTCGCGCGGGTCTGGATTTCCTCGCGAGTCAACGTCGCGAGCGCATCAGCGACGAGAGCATGCAATGCGTCACGGTTCGCCATCCGCAGGTCGTTAGACGCGAAACGTTCGTCCAGGATCAACGTCGGTCGGTCAATGCACGTCGTGAACGCGTCCCAGAACGTGGGAACAATATTGACATAGACCCAGCCGTCGGCCAGGCGGAACAATGTGCTGGGCACAACCCAGTGAAAATCGTTGCCGTGCCGACCCCTGATTTGGCCGGTGCAGTGCCACATGACCGTGGTGAACTGGCTGAGTGACATCACGGTCTCGAATATACTGATGTCGATGGCGTTGC
This sequence comes from Gammaproteobacteria bacterium, assembly GCA_963693635.1. Classification (GTDB taxonomy): domain Bacteria; phylum Pseudomonadota; class Gammaproteobacteria; order Pseudomonadales; family Azotimanducaceae; genus CAVOBC01. The sequence continues at coordinate 2,370 of CAVOBC010000123.1, forward strand.
TCGCGTGCGCCCAGCGGCAGGCGCTCGCGGCTGTGAAGGCGTATTGCCCGCTCTGGAATTCCGGGTAGTGGCCCGGAAGTGTCAGCGGTGCCCGGTTGGCATCGCCCATGAGGTTGGTGTAGCCGCCCATCGCAAGCAGCGTCGAGGGTGTCGCCTGCCAATTGCGTTTGGGCCCGGTGAGGCCAAAGGGTGTGATGACGACCGTGACCTTCGTTTGCCACGCATCAACGCCCAGGTTCAGCACTGCATCTGCATTGGCCGCCTCAACGATCACGACATCGGCGTTCCTGGCGAGTTGGCCGATGAGAGCGGGGTCGTCGGTCGCGATCCGGCGTTTGCCGGCGTGCAGAAAGAGATCAAGGGAGCGCTGGCTGACCCACGTGGGTGAGGGATCGGCGGGCTCGACGCGGACGACGTCATGCCCGGTCTGGGCGAACAATCGACCGCAGTACCCCGCTGCCTGATGGCCTATCTCCAGAATCCTATCCATCGCATAGCCCACAGAAAAACGGCCTGATCACCGGGTTATTTGCTCTTGGCGCATCAGCTCAATAAGTCGGCGCTCGCAGGCCGTAGGACTCGCCCCAGGAAAGTCCCTCGAGTGTCGATGTTTTGGGACGGTACTCGCAGCCCATCCAGCCGCGGTAGCCTAGCTGGTCGACGAGATCAAAGAGATGTGACAGATTGATCTCGCCGTACTGGGGTTCGTTGCGGCCGGGCACGCTCGAAAATTGCATGTGGCCGATGAGATCAAGGCGTCGTTTCATCGTCATGCCAAGGTCACCTTCCATGACCTGCATGTGATAGAAGTCGTATTGCATGCGTACGTTGTCATCACCTAACTCGGTCAGAAGCCGTGCGGCGTGGTCCGACGAGGTGAGCAGATAGCCGGGCACGTCTCTGGTGTTGAGTGGCTCGATCATCAGTCGAATACCTTCCGGGCGGGCGAGAGATGACGCCCAGGCCAGGTTCTCAACGAATTTGGCATCAGCCGCTGCAACCCCGTCGTCACCGGCGATGCCGGCCATCACGTGAATCATGCCGACGTCGAGTCCCGTGGCGTAGGTTAGTGCTTGATCGAATGTCGCTTTGAAGTCGTCCTCGCGGCCTGGTACGGCGGCGAGTCCACGTTCACCTGCGGCGCCATTGCCGGGGCTAGTATTGAGCAGGATCATCTCGACCCCTGCCGCAGCCAGCCAGCCACGCAGGTCGCGAATGTCAGACGAGTATGGCGACAGGAGTTCGACCGCCCGGAAGCCGACCTCGCTGGCGGCATCGAAGCGTCGCGAGATGTCGATCTCGGTGAACATGGTCGTCAGGTTGGCGGCGAATCGCGGCACGTTGGCCCTCTCATCTGGTTGAGCGTGACTGGTCGTCCGTGGTGTGACATCGACGGCTAACCTTTGGCCTCAACGACCTCAATGCTGACGCCGTCAGGCGCAGAGACATAGGAAATCCAGTTGCCCGGGGTGAACTCCCAGGGTTCGACCTTGAAGGTTGCGCCTTTGCGCTTCAGTTCGGCGGCGTATTCGCGCAAGTTGCCGCGATAGGAGAAACCGAAATGATCGGTGCCCCACTCATCATGGCTGGAGTATCCATCAAAGTCCGACATCGGCCGCGTGGTTGCGGGCACTTCGCCCGGCCGCTTGTCCCGGATGATGAGTGTCATTCCGCCCAGTCGTACATTGATTTGGGGCGCGCCCTTGAGTTCGTACGCGGCGGCAATGGAGCCGCCCATGACCTCCTCGTACCAGGTCGCCGCAGCCTTGGCGTCTTCACTGATTAGATGGATGTGATCAAATATCAGATTGCTGTTGCTCACAGGTGCCTCCGTTTTCTTGCTAGTAAGTCGTGTGAGTCAAGTGTGTTTGGTCAAACCTGCTGTGTGGTTATTGTTGGCACCGGCTGTTGTTACCATGGAATCATACCGAACCATCGCCGGGGACTGGCTGCAGTCCGTCGAACGGCCCGTCGCCGCCCACATAGTGATGGGCGTGGACGTGGCCTTCGTCCAGAGTCAGTCGGAATATCATGTCGTTGTCCTGCCCGTAGCCGAGCGTCTCAGACTCATTGTGCCCCAGAAGCGTCGAGACCATCACGCGCCCGATCATGCCATGCGAGACGACGGCGATCGACGCGTGGGGCGCTTGCTGCAACTCGTCGAGGAACGGCGTAGAGCGGGCGATCATGTCCGGGTACGTCTCGCAGTTGGGTCCGCGATAGTTGAAAGGATCGGCTTGGTAGGCGGTCCATTGACTGGGCCACTTCTCAGCGACGTCGCTGTACATGTGGCCGCTCCAGTCGCCGCAGTCCCACTCCATGATGCGATCATCAAACGTGATGGGCAGTTGCAGTCGCTGATTGATGATGTCCGCCGTCTGACGCGTGCGGTCAAGTGGCGACGCGAAGATTGCATCAATACTGAGGCCTGCGAGCAATTGACCGTTGATGTCTGCCTGCACACGGCCGAGATCCGAGAGGTTGGAATTGAACTGGCCCTGCATGCGGCGGATGGCATTCCACTCGGTCTGGCCGTGGCGGACGAAATACAGTTGCTGCAAAGCGTGCTCCGTATTTTGGTGAACTTTGTCTTGGAAAGGGTTCCGTGAACCGCGACCTGCGTGATGCTCCGTGCAGCGCATGCACCCATGCTGATTTCTCAAAGGCGTGCTGGCGGCAAATTCTGAGAGAGCGCCACGTAAGGCGCAGTCGGATACCCCGACCCCGAAACTTAGGGAGGCGATCAGACCATAGGTGTGCTCGTCGGGTAAAGCTGTCAGCGGTTGTATGACGAAGTGCTCGCCGCGTGCCTTGAGGGCGAAACTGTCGCGAGCTGGCGGGGTCGTGATCGCGCACCTGCGTGTTAATGGATGGCAGGCCCGCGCGTTGTGGAAGCGGGGCAAGCTGAGGGTTCGCTTCCCGTGCCCCTTCTCATGCCCTTCTCATGCTCGTCTCATGCCCTTCAAACGCCACTCATAAGGCCCGCTCATGAGGGACCATTGATCGGACCGTTAGTGCCGGATGGCCCGTGTCGTCACGTTGATGTCAAGGCTATGTCAGGAAGCTGTCAACGAAAGCCGTCGATGCGCCCGTTTTGCCGCCGAGTGTCGGGAAATCGAGGGATTGCGACTCGATGACGTGATTCTGATCAGTTAAGGTTGCGGGTTCACTTTATCGCGCCTGAAGCGAGGACCAAGAGCTTTTGAAAGTACCGAAGTCGAAAGTACTCAAGATCGTCCTGCCGATTACCTTCTTTATAGCGGCGATCGGAATTTTTGCGGGTCTCGTCCAGTCACGGCCGGTGCCCCAGCAGGTTGTTGTAGAGCCGCCGACCCTGTTGGTAACGGTGGAGACCGCTAATCTCGAGGACGTTACCTTTGAGGTCGAATCGCAGGGCTCGGTTGTACCGCGAACCCAGACAACACTGATGTCCGAGGTGTCTGGCCAGATCGTGGAAGTATCGCCGTCATTTGTAAGCGGGGGTTTTTTCAAGAAGGGCGATGTGCTGATACGCATTGATTCGCGCAAGTACGAAACAGCGTTGAAGCGAGCGCGCGCAAATGTCGCGAAGGCAGAAACGAGCGTTGCGACCGAGAAGGCGCTGTCCGGTTACGCGCTTGACGACTGGAAGAAGCTGCAGCGTCTACAGGGCAGCAAGGGTCGGGCGTCTGACCTTGCGCTACGCAAGCCGCAGTTGCAGGAGGCGATGGCTGAGCTCACCTCCATGGAGGCATCGCAGGAAGAAGCGCTCGAAGATATGAACCGGACCGTCATCCGCGCGCCGTACGATGGCATGGTGCGCGAGAAGATCGCAGACGTCGGGCAGTTCGTGAACGTGGGTGCCCAGCTTGCCCTCACGTTTGCCGTTGACTATGCGGAAGTGCGACTGCCGATCAGCCAGTCGGACCTGCGATACCTCGATCTGGAGCGGATCGATGATCAGAAGCAGGCCTTGCCTGTGCGTTTAACCACGGTGGTCAATGGCGATGAAAGCACCTGGAGTGCCAACGTCGTCCGTTCCGAGGGGGTTTTTGATCCCAACAGTCGGGTCATGTACGTGGTGGCACAAATTTCGGATCCTTACGACATCATGGCGACGGGTAAGGACAAACTGCGTATCGGCAGTTTCGTGCGCGCACGCATTGAGGGCGTTGCTGGCGGTGAGTTGTTCCGCATTCCGCGTCACGCACTTTATCGCGGTACCACGATCTGGATCGTGGACGACGAATCCCGGATACAACCGCGAGAGCTGAGCATCGTCCGCACGGACGACGTGTTTGCCTACGCCAACGGTGGAATCGATGACGGCGATCTTTTCTGTATTACACCGATAGACCAACCCTTGCCGGGGACCCTGGTACGTTACGATGGCTGATAGTTCGATCGATCCGATGGCGTCCGGCGGTAACCACAACACGGTTGCGCCTGACGACGAAGTGCGAGGCCTGATTGGCTGGTTTGCAACGAACCATGTGGCCGCGAACCTGCTGATGTTCTTCATCATCGCGCTCGGCATTTACGGTGTCTTCATTCTGAAGAAGGAGACCTTTCCGGGGATTACCCGGGACGCGATCACGGTTAGCGTTCCTTACCTCGGTGCGGCTCCGCAGGAAGTTGAAGAAGGGGTCCTTCTGAAGGTCGAAGAGGCGATCGAAGGCATCGAGGGCCTTGGCGAGATCCAGTCGGTTGCAACAGAAGGTATGGGACGGGTGACGGTAGAGGTCCTCGAGGGCTTCGAGATGGGTGACGTGATGGACGAGGTGAAACTCGCCGTTGACAGCATCCAGTCCTTTCCGGGCGAGACCGAGCGACCGACCATCAGCAAGTTCACGTTCAGCCGTGGCGCGATCAATCTGCAGGTGTACGGCAACCTCGAAGAGTCGGCCATGAAGGAGCTGACCGACCGGATCGCCGATGAGGTGATGGCGTTGCCGGAGGTGACCTCCGCCCAGGTGATGGGCACACGGCCGTTTGAGGTGTCGGTTGAGATCGATGAGGTGACGTTGCGTGAATATGGCCTGACGTTGAGTCAGGTGTCGCAGGCGATTCGCGCGTGGTCAGTCGACATCCCAGGGGGCTCCATCCGCTCGGACTCCGGTGATATCCGATTGCGGGCGAAGGGGCAGGCCTACACGGGCGAAGAGTTCGAGAATATCATCCTGATGACGCGGCCTGACGGCACGCGTTTGCGTCTGGGTGATGTGGCGACCGTGCGGGATGCTTTTGCCGAGGTCGAGAGTTATTCGTTCTTCGACGGCCAGCGTAGCTTTGGCATCAATGTGATGGCTACCGAAGATGAGAGCGAGATTGAGATCAGTGATGCGGTGAGGCGTTATGTCGACGCGCGATCAGCGACGCTGCCGGATGGTGTCAAGCTGGAGCACTGGGCAGATGGCACCTTCTATCTGAAGGGCCGCATGGAGATGATGCTCGAGAACATGGCCATTGGCGCCGTGCTCGTGTTCTTCGTCCTGGGCATCTTTTTACATCTGAAGATCGCAGCGTGGGTACTGATTGGCCTGCCGGTTGCCTTTCTGGGCGCGTTCATGCTGATGCCGGTCGTGGGCGTAAGCATCAACGTGATGAGCCTCTTTGCGTTCATTTTGGTGCTTGGGATCGTGGTCGATGACGCGATCATCATTGCAGAGAGTGCGTTCACCGAGACCGAGAAATACGGCTATACGGTTGCCAACGTTGTGCGTGGGGCGCAACGGGTCGCCGTGCCGGCGACGTTCGGCGTGCTAACAACGATCATGGCGTTCATGCCGCTGCTCATGGTGGGTGGCATGATGCAGTCGATCAATCAATCACTCGGTTGGGTGGTTGTCCTTTGTCTGGCTTTCTCGCTGGTTGAGAGCAAGCTGATACTGCCGGCTCACCTCGCGGCGCTCAAGTCATCCCACGGCGAGAAAAAAGGCGTTGCGGACAAGGTCGATAGCTTGCTCAAGCGATTCGTGGGGAATGTCTACACGCCGTTTCTGCGCAGGGCTATCGAATTTCGCTATGCGACAGCGTCGTTCTTTTTGGGGCTGCTGATTGTCACGAGCGGACTGGTGGCGGGCGGCGTCGTGCCTTTTGTGTTCTTTCCGGAGATCGACAGCGACTTTGTGATGGCCAATATTGAACTCCAGGAAGGTGCGCCTGAGTCGCTGATCCAGGAGATCGTCGCGCAACTCGATGAGGGCTTACGCGAGATCAATGAGGAGATCAAGCAGGAGACAGGAACGGACCGGGACGTCATTGATCACATGTATGCGTCGATCAGCAACGGTAAGACGGGACGGTTCCAGGTAGAGCTGGACAAGAATGAAGGCCGGGCGGCGACGCCGAAGGAGATTGAGACGCGCTGGCGGAACCGGATTGGCGAGATTGCCGGCACCAAGGAGATGAAGTTCTCTTCGGGCATGCATATGGGGGGCGGCCCGCCGATCGCATTCAAGATGCAGGGCCGTAACTTCGAGGAACTTGAACCTGCGTCTGCCGAGCTGGTGGCGTACCTTCGAAGCTTCGACGGTGTCTTCGAAGTTGAGAGCACGGCTGAGGCGGGCCCGGAGGAGGTACAGCTCAAGATCAAGCCAGAGGCGGAAGCGCTTGGCATCACCTTGACCGACCTCGCCAGTCAGGTCAGGCAGGCGTTCTACGGGGCTGAGGCGCAGCGCATCCAGCGCGGCGATCAGGAAGTGCGGGTGATGGTTCGCTATCCGCGCGACCAGCGCAAGTCGCTCGGCAATCTCGAGAGTATGTGGATTCGGTTGCCGGATGGACGGGAGTTGCCGTTCCATGCGGTCGCTGAATACGATCTGGAGATAGGTTACAACTCGATCCAGCGCGTAGACGGCCGGCGGACGGTGTCTGTGACTGCGAACGTGAACAACGCCGTGACGCAGCCTATGGTGGTGATGGGTGCCATCACCCGTGACTTTTTCCCACAACTGGCGCAGAAGTACCCCGGCGTTTCGAAAGATCTCACCGGTAGCTCTCGGGAAGAGCGCATGTCGCTCGGGGAAATGGGGTATGCGTTCCTTGCGGCACTGGGCGGTATCTATGCGCTGATGGCCGTGCCGCTGCGCTCCTACATCCAGCCGCTCGTCATCATGAGTGTCATCCCGTTTGGAATTGTGGGCGCCGTTGTCGGGCACATGGTCGTCGGCATTGCGCTCAACTCCATCTCCATGATCGGCATCATTGCGCTGTCTGGCGTGGTGGTGAACGACAGCCTCATCATGGTGGATTTCGTCAACAAACGCGTCGCCGCTGGCATGGGTGTGATGGAGGCGGCGATCGAGTCGGGCGGTGCGCGCTTCCGGGCGATCATGCTGACGTCGCTCACGACATTTTTCGGGTTGATACCCATCGTGATGGAATCGTCGATGCAGGCCCAGATCGTGATACCGATGGCGGTCTCGCTTGCCTTCGGGATCGTGTTCGCGACCGTGATCACCCTCGTTCTGATTCCCTGCCTGTACAACATCATCCAGGACTGGACGCCACAGCGCTGGTCACGCGAGGTGCCGGTGCTGGCGGAGACGACGGGCTAGTCTCCCAAGAATTGTCAGGATGACAATTTCGGGACAGGAAATAGTTTGGCTTAGCCATAGCTAAATTCAGGATCGCGTGAGAGGCGGCCTCATTTGACCCGTGTCTGGTTAGGCCAGGCGGGTGGCAAAAGCGGTGTTGAATTCCTTCCTGGGCACTCGTGAGCTGTTCTGGTCCCGCACACGCCATGCTTGCACAGTCAGTTTGACGCCACCAGGGTCCTGCTGCAGGCCAATCGTCATGAAGTGCTCGTGTGCGCGGCGCTTTGGATAGGCGTCAAACCACTTGCTGACGGTGCTCACTTTGCGTCGATACCTGACCGGTTGGGGATCGATCCCGGGCACATGAACGCCGCGTGGTGGGAAGTGCTTGGGTGTCCTCTTCGGGGTCGCAGTCGCAACGCCGTTCAAGAATGTGAGATTGGACAAAGGCGATGAGACCACCTCGATGAGACGGCCACCGTTGGTGCCAAGTTTCACCTCGGCGACACGACCAAAGTGGGCGTCGCCACTCAGGTACACGATGTCGTACGGGGTCGCGGCAAGCGCCTGGATGAGAGTCGCATACTGCGCCTCGTAACTACGCAGGTTTTTCTCGTCCTTGTTCTCATCAACGATTAGTGGTTGTGAGGCCAGCAGAACACCTGGGCAGGTGAGCGTCGTTGCCCAGTTCAGCACCTGTTGCATGTGCACGTCCGCCAGAAAGTAGTCACTTTCATGCCGGTGGCTGCGCAGGTCCGCCAGGCAAAATCTGATGTCGTTGCCAATCTTGAAGGTTTCAACCGGCAAAGCTCGCTGGATGTTGTCGCCACCGTCGCGGGCCGCGTTCGTCCAGGCTTTGCGCACCTTGTTGAGCCGGAGCGCTTGCAGCGTGGGGATGTTGGTCTTGTAGTTGGGGTAGTCGTTCCAGTACTCATGGTCGTCCGGGACCATCTAGGTGGCACCGCGGCTGAGGATGCTGCCGAGCGCCTGCCAATGCTCGGCATAGTCATCGGCGATGCGTTCGCGAATCTCGCTTGGCCTGAGCGAGGGGGAGTCAAAGCCGATGTTGAGATAGACCTGGTCGCCGGACAAGAACGTGATATCCGGGGTGTGCCGCGCCCCTTGCCATAAAGTGCCTTATACGATTCCGCCGCGCGGTCGCCATCTTTGTGGCGGTAATAACAATTGCCAAGTGCGATGGTGAACGGATCCTGGGTGCTACTCGGCAGTCGGGTTGGCAGCGTCGTGAATTCACCGCTTCGAAGTCGCTGAAATCCATCGTCCGTTTGTCGCTCGAAATGCGCGGTGTAGCGCGCTCCCGCCGTGAGGCCCGTAAAGGTGGCGACCTGATAGAACCTGCGAGCGTAATCCCTGAAAGGGCGCTTCCATTCGGTGATTTCGAAGGTCGCCTGGACCGCGCCGGCATTCTTGAGCACCACTGGCGCCAGGGCGGGCATTGCCAGTTGCCCAAAAAGACCCCCGACCAGATCTCGGCCGTTGTTTGCGAAACGCGATGGATCGCCAGAGACCACTTTGCTGTTGAGGTTGACATGCTCGCTCTCCTTATTTTGCTCATTGCGTCATTCCGGCGTCGAGTTACGTTATCCAGGACGTCCTGCCGGGGTCTGTTTTGTTGTTTGGCTGCATAGTCACAGTCAGCACCAACGTGTGACCGGCCAGGCCACCGCAATTGCTGGGGCCGCGACTATTCAGTGGTGCCACCTCAAGATTTCTCTCACCAGCGGAGACCTGTTCGCCACGTGATTGCCATTTCGATTCTTGGGAACATCATGGTTCGCAGTACGGATCGTAGTGTGGTTCGCGGGGTGGTAGTGGGCTGGATGGTGGCGCGTTGTGGTCTGCTCGCGCTTCAGCGAGTCGTGAATCGCATGCGGTCGGCGTAGAGTGTCATTGCAAACGGTTGCTTGTCTGCGCGCTCCCTGGACGAGTGCATTGCCGACACGGGAACTGGCGAGCGGTGCAGGGATGCACCGCCATTTTTCGCAAGCTTCTTGATCTGTAGGAGAATGCGAGTTTTGCTTGCAAACCGACTCCCAAGGACTGTCAGGATGACAATTTTGGGAGAAGAATCAGCTATTCCCACGATGACGATGACGATGACGAAGCCGACGCCTTTCCAATCGTCCGCTGGCTGCAGGACCAGGAAGTGCGTGTGTGGTGGGACGAGGGCATCAGTGGCGGTGCGCACTGGCGAGACGCGATAGCGCCGCGCA
>CAVOBC010000124.1:0-12104 GCA_963693635.1 Gammaproteobacteria bacterium
TGAGTTCGATGGAAACTTCCTGCACCCAGTTGAATGTTTCACCGACGGGCAGATTTTCCAGAATATCGACAGCGCGTGCGCGAATCAGTGCTTCCATCTCACCGAGGTTGCTGGGTGCAACCGTGGGTGCAACCGCCATTCTCTGTGGCATGTGCTCGGGCTGATCCATGGTAATGAAGCTTTGTGCCTGTATCTCACCGTCTACAACCGGGGGATCGACGATGGCGATGCCACCGAAGTCGGAGGACGACGAGAAGACCCTGTCGTTGGTGTCCACTTCCTTGATCAACTTGTGACTGGAGACCGACCAGAAGGGGCCGTTCACACTGTCGGCGCGATAGTGAACCGGTGCTTCCCTGCGCAGGCGCGCAAACAACGGTTGCCAGGTATCGTCTCTATATAGCTCCGGCTGGCTGACATCGATTTCCTCAAGTGCCATGGTGTCGACGTCGGTGTCTGCCTGTATGTTCAAGTCAATCTCCATCGGATTCATAACAAATATTCGATAGGTCGCATGCCTGCGCGTCGCCGTATGCTGTGGCCGGCTTTCCATTGTTCGGTCAGCTTCAGTGAGCATTATATGGCGTTAAGGAACCAGGCGAGGCTCAAAACTGAAGGGTTAATAACGGCTACTGCCTGAAGGCCTGCTTCCTCGATTCCCAACGGTGCCATGCGCTTCACTCACGAGCTTGCACTGATTGTATGCAGAGCTTACCAGAGGTGGCGTACCTGCCTGCTGGTCGTCGATGACGGTCGACCGGGATTGTCGTCGCGTTTTCATGCACGCCGGTTGCCAGGCCAATACACGATCGATGTGCGGCATAGCGATATAGTTAGGACCTGAATCCCTGGCACGGGGACGGCCTCAAGTCGTTTACATACTGGTTGAACCACCGGCTTGGCCTGTCGAGCGTCGTCGCGCGGGAGAAGATCCGGGTGGCGAAGGGACTGCAGGGACAGCGGGATCTGCCGAGCATCGACGCTGCCTTCGCGAAGGCCGAGGTCAGCTACTCCAAGGTGCGGGCGATGACCCGGGATCGCAACGCCAGCCAACGAAGACTATCTGCTGGACATTGCACGCTACGGCACGGCGAGTCACATGGAGAAGTTGGTCGGTGCCTACCGCTCGGCAGCAAAGAGTTCAGTGGCAAGAAGCGTAAGTGGTCAGTCCGGCGACGCGACTGCTCCGAGTTGCACCTGGCACCAGGACGACGAGGGCATGTTTGAGTTCAGGATCAGATTGGCGCCGGAGGACGGTGCGGTCCTGGCGAGGACGATTGAGATGATTGCCGAAGGGCTCAATGATCAGGAACGTTAGCTCGAACCGGCGTCTGGAGATGTTTCCGCGGAAACACTTCTTGAACTCGAAGGTGGCGAGGTCGGCAAGGTCAAAGGGGGTGCAGTCGAAAATGTAAATCGGGCCGGTTCGCTGTCGCCAACGTTGCGTCGGCGGTAAGCGCGACGGCACCAATCATGCAGTCAAGCAGACTGCCCCGGCCCCGGCCGGAGCCGTCGTACAAGTTGTACAAGTCTGCTCCTCCGCTGAATCACGCTCGCCTAGACCGGAAAGCAGACGTGGACCTTCTTTGCGCACGTGGCAGTCAGCGAGGCGGTCGTTCAACTCGAGCAGTTCGGGGCCACCCGGGAAGCGCTCGAGTCTCCATCGAGTCCTACCACGCCTGCTCGGTCTCGGGCGTGCAGCCGAGGTGAGCCAGGCCAGCCAAGGCGCCGCGCGGAGCCGTTCGCGCCACCGAGAGGCCAAAAATCCTTGCCATCGCGGCGTGACCCGCGGGAACGCGTTCCGCGCCCTCCCCTCCCCCTCCCCCGTTGACGACGCGTTGAGTCCTGCCCTGGCGCAGAGGACACCGCTCACAAAATCTGGTCGCTTCGGTCGCGTCAGAGGTATTCTTCGCATCGATCAAAACGGTTCATGACATCCTCAACAACCAACAGGAGCCAAGATGGCTGACTACATCCCACCGACACTGGACTGGGTGCGCAAACAGGTCGAGATTTACGAGTCGAGTGGCGGCACCCGGGGGGCAACCCTGCCGGAATCGGGGTTGCCGTGCATCATCGTGACCCATTTGGGAAACAAGACCGGCGCGATTCGAAAGATTCCGCTCATGCGTGTGAAAACGGACGGCGGCTACGTATTGGTCGGTTCCATGGGCGGTCAGCCGAAAAACCCCGTCTGGGTGTACAACCTGCGGAGCAATCCTGACGTCGAGATACGCGATGGCACCGAAGTGTTCAAGATGCGCGTCCGGGAAGTGACCGACGACGGTGAAAGAAAGGCGTTGTGGGACGCGAGCGCAGACGCCTACCCGCCCTACAACGACTACCAGGCAAAAACGTCGCGCAAGATTCCGGTGTTTCTGGCGGAATCCGTCTGACCCGATCGGCATCGGGCGGAGCTCCTGCATCCCTGTCGCAGGGTTGGAAACGACCATGCGGCGACAACCCCTAACCGACAACCCTCAACCGACAACCCTCAACCGACAACCCTCAACCGACAACATGGTATGGCTCGGCGACCAGATTCGGGACTATGCACTGCTGGCTCGTCGCACTTCGTATCGCCCAAGAAGAGTTACGATGTCAAATCGATACCTGAGACCAGCGTTAGTCGCGCTCACGCTCAGCGCGTTGACCCTGCCGGCGTTCGTGGCCGGACAAGCGTCGCCCACATCACAAGCCCCGCCGATACCGCACCGCGTGAATACCACGAAGTTCACCATCGTCGACCTCGCGGGCACCAAGCCGTTTTATGAAAAGCTGCTTGGTATGAAGGAGCTCGACCGCTTTGTCGCGCGAGACTTTCTCATCGAGCCGTTCATGGGCTTCGATCAGGGCGGTCGCATCGGGCTGCTGGCGTTCAGTGAGAATGAGAATCTGGCCAAGACGCCTTTTCCCGTGTCTGTGGTCTTCGTTCCCGATCTCGACAAAGTGGCCGCACGTTTCGAAGCCGCGCAGCATCCGATTCAGATGTTCTCTGGAGATACCACCGGGGGAGCGCGCCTCGCCCTCGCGACCGACCCAAGCGGCAACACCATCGAGGTGGTCGAGCGTGCGGGTCTGCCGGCGGTCGGCGGCGCCCGCCTGATCGTCGACGACCGCGCGAAGGCCGAGGCGTTCTTCGTTCGTGTTTTTGACGTAGAGCCGGAGCAGCGCATCGTGACCGACACGTTCGATGAGGTATTCATGAACTTTGGCGAGGGCATGTTCGTTGCATTGTTCGAACCGAAAACTCCATCGTCGTTCCCGCGCAGCGAACAGCCGGTGGTGTCGATCTATACGACGGACTTCGATGCCGTACTCGACCGGGTCAACGTAGGTGGGCTTCGCGTCCGCAAGTTTGGCGAGGCCATGTTCCTCGCCAACGACCCCTCAGGCAACGTGGTCGAAGTCGTTCGGCAAGCCGCGCGGTGACCCGACGGGCCTATGCGCGCCGGGTCCCGATGTGTCGTCCAACACCACGTTCGTGGACACTACCCCGTCTGACTGCTAAGCCAGCATTGCCCGGTCCGGCACACCTTCGAGGCCCCGAAACCGTCGGCATGTGACGTCAGGGGCTGGTTCGCCCCCGCAGGAGACGCCCCGGACGCGCGCCAGTGAAGGCACCATTTTCGCGGACGATCTCTCCTGCTACGACGGTGGCACGATAGCCGGTGCAGGCCTGGAGTAAACGCGGTGCGCCCGCCGGCAGGTCATACGCCATTGCCGGCGCGTCGAGACGGAGCGCGTCGAAGTCGATGAGATTGATATCCGCCTTCATACCCGGTTCGAGCGTGCCCCGGTCCAGCAATCCGTACACGCGTGCCGTGTCGTGCGTCTGCAGCCGCACGGCTTCCTCAAGGCGCAGTTGGGGACCCCGCGTCCGGTCGCGCACCCAGTGAGTGAGCATGAAGGTAGGGGTCGACGCGTCGCAGATGAGCCGGCAATGTGCGCCGCCGTCTGACAACGACAACAGGGTTCCGTCGTGTCGCAGGCGCTCCAGCGTCGGGTCGAGGGTGTGTTCGGAGAAGTCTGTCAGGGGGAAAAAGAGGAACCGTTTGCCGCCATCGGCGACCAGGACGTCGTAGGCGCAGGCTGCGGGAGAGACACCCGCCCGGGTCGCGCGTGCGGCAATACAGTCCTCGGGATCCGGTTCGTATTCAGGGTTCTCGCCGAGGGGGTACATCTTGTGAAAGCCGTAGGCGACATCGTGGTTGAAGCGACCCGTGAAAGTCGATTCCTCCGCCAGGATGGCGGCGCGCAATTCGGGCTTGTGCATCTCCGCCACCCGTTCGGCCAGCGGCAGATGCGCAATGCGCATGTAGGACGGATGCTTCATGAAGGGGTGCAAGGACGTCTCCAAACCAAGCAGGAGGCCGGCAGGACGGCCCGCGATCTGGGCGATAACGCGGCCACGTTTTGCCGGGGCTGATGAAAGAGCCAGCAGCTGACGCCACTCATCAGGTACGCTGTCGGACTGCGTGAGGGCATAGGTCACCGTGAGATCATGGTTCTCAGCAAGTTCGCGCATCCAGTCAATGTCGGCGCCAAAGTTTCCTTCAAGGCCGCCGAGACCAATGTCGGAAGCGACCTCCACGACCCCGCCACCCGCGTCAGCTACAGCCTTGCCGAGCGCGAGCACCTCTGCTGCCCCGGCGAAGGTACCTGGTACGGGTTCACCATCGAGAGCGCGGTGGAGTTTGGTCCGCGAGGAGGTGAAGCCCAGAGCGCCGGCATTGACCGCCTCACGCACAATGTCAGCCATCGCTTCAATATCGTCCGGTGTCGCGGGCTCGTTGCGTGCGCCGCGCTCGCCCATCACGTAGGCGCGGACGGCGCCGTGTGGCACCTGGGTCGCGATGTCCATCACCCGCGGCACCCGTTCGAGCGCGTCGAGATACTGCGGGAACGTTTCCCATTGCCAGTCGATCCCTTCGGCGAGTGCGGCGCCGGGGATATCTTCGACGCCCTCCATCAGTTGGATGAGCCAGTCCCGCTGATCAACGCGGGCGGGCGCGAAACCCACACCGCAATTGCCGAACACGGTGGTTGTGACCCCGTGCCAGGAGGACGGCGTCAGGTCAGGGTCCCACGTCGCCTGGCCGTCGTAGTGGGTGTGCACGTCAACAAAACCGGGCGTAACGATGAGACCCTCCGCCGCCAGTTCCCGGCGGGCGCTCGCGTGTACCTTGCCGACGACTGTTATTTTGCCATCGTCGACGGCGACGTCCGCTTTACATGGCGCGGAGCCAGTGCCGTCGACAACCGTTCCACCGCGAATGATCAGATCGTGCATGAGTCACAGTCCTTTTGTCGGGGACGGAAGTCCGGATGGGCGCGCCGGTATAGACACAACCGTTCGCCGTCTACGACCGTACCACGGATTCCAGGAGCGGGGGATGCGGGCGTGAACGCTGGCGATTCGATCGCCGGACCGGGCCAGGGTAATGCGGGTAGCGACAGTGGTAAGCAGCTCTGTCGGGAATCGATCCTCTCGCATCCAGCAGCGATCCTCTGGCAAGACTTACCGGGTTTCGCCGAACGGCCTCAGGTCCACGTAGAAGGACCATGCCGAACGTGGCTGGCGCAATCGATAGGGTGCCTCAGCCAAGGCGCATTGCGGATCGGTGCGCTCAACTGCAACCAATGATGCCTCCGAGGCCGCCTCTGGCACGACTGCCAGCCCGATCTCAGTTTCACTCTGCTACGGCGATCAGGAAGAGCACAGCGTAGTCTTGTCTGCTGCAGCCATCGACCTCCGGCATCGCGGCCCCGGGCGCGACGCGAAAGGCCGACCTCTGCGCCTGCACCGGCGAGCATGTCTCGTTTCCCGGTGCCGGCGTGTACCGCGCGGAGCGGCACCCAAGGTGAGTCACATCATGTAGCGTCGCGCCGTCCGCCAGTTCCCAACGACTGTCGCCATTCTCACCGGTCGGATCAATGGTGAGCGCGGCTGTCACTTCACGGTCGCCGGTGACCATGTAGTGGCCCGGCGCAAGCGGGAACTGGGGTCGCTCCATGATCAGGCCATTTTCTTCGAGCCACCAGTCCGTCTCATCGAAACGCCAGCCTGCGGGCGCAACGCCGCCCGAATCGATCAGCTGATCGTAGCGATCGAGCCTTACGCCCCGGGGACCCGGGTCGACGGGCCACAGCCCCCAGTCCTGCGCGGCCGTTCCGGACGTTGCATCTGGTTCTCCCAAAGCGGCAATGAACTGCAGGGGAATACGCCTGAACTCCATCTCTCCTTCTCCTTGCGAGTGAGCGGGCTGGTGCCATGACAACGATAATCGCAATTACCGCGATCGCAAGCCAAGGTCGGTATTGTTAGCTGATCAGTTTACTGGAGGCGGCGAGCCAGGCCAGACTCAGCTAACAGTGGGTGACGCCACTCAGGTTGTCACTCCGGGGTTTAATACGGTCACGTATGCCGTTGGCCGCTGCTTGCCGAATCCCTCGACGGCGTCAACCGATGACAATCGCCGACGACCACCCGAATGCGCACTCCCGACTCTTAGCGCATATCGGCGGTGGCGATGCCCTGCCAGGCCAGGCGTTCCGCCTCGAACGGCGCGTCGACAACCCGTGCGTTCGGGCCAATCATCATCGTCTCGCGCGCCGCTCCGTACGCGGGCCAGGCCCCCAGGGACGCCGTGCTCGGATCGCCGTTTGCTGCAAATGCCACCCAGGCATCCATGACGGCATTGGCCAACGCATCCGCCGCCGGCCCGCCGCCGAACGCGGCCGCGTAATCTGGTGAGCTGTTGTGGGTGCCAAAAACGAACCCGGTATCAATGCCATGCTGGGCGCCATTCGCGCCGTCCATCGCCGGACTCATCCAGTCAAAGATGTAGTGAAACGCCGGGCCGTGGGGTCGATGAGCGTCCAGGAGCCTGGTTGACGGCACCGTCATGGTTCGATGGGTGTGGATTGCGGCAAACAGGGAACGCGCGTCGACCGGCGCGAGTCGGGCGCCGCGCGCCTCGCGGAAAGCGCCAACCAAGCCCAACGCATCCACCGACGGCATCATCAAGCCGACCCGTTCGAGCAGTTGCTCATCTTCAAAAACCGGGTCCACCGGCTTCGCCATCTCGTCCCGGGTCGTGCCAACCATCAGCGCAAGCCCCGCGTGTGCCCCAACGGCGAGCACCGCCTCCGGCCAGCCGACGATAATCTCGTCGTCCACCACCGGCTTGGCCCAGTGGTTGAATGTGGTGATGTCGCCACCGGATACCGCCGCCAGGAACGTCGGCATCGCCGACTGTGCGGCGTCGGTCGTTATACCTCGCAGGTGATCCGGGTCCCGGTTGCCGAGCGCGTCCAGCATCGGCTCCGCCATCAGCCTGATACTCTCGTCGACGCTGAAATTGGTGTGTCCAGGACCGCTTTGTACGATCGCTTTGTGAAACAGGCCACGGGCCCTCGGCATCGTCATCAGCGACGCCACACTCATGCCGCCCGCGGATTCCCCGAAGATGGTCACGTTGTCCGGATCGCCGCCGAATGCCGCAATGTTCGTGCGCACCCACTCGAGCGCGGCAACCTGATCCAGCAACCCCTCGTTCCCCGTGGCAGGAATCCGACCGTTGGTGGGACCGGCCAGATGCACGAAGCCAAACGCGCCCATCCGGTAGTTGATCGTCACAACTACCACGTCACGCGCGGCCAGATGTCTGCCGTCATACAGCGCCTGCGACCCGGCACCCAGGTAGAAGCCTCCGCCATGTATCCAGAACATCACCGGGCGGGCGGCGCCGTCTGCGGCCGGCGTCCACACGTTCAGATAAAGACAGTCTTCCGATTCGGTCTGTTCGACCGTCATGAGCGGCGGCAATAGCGCGCTCTTTTCCTGCGGTGCTGCACTGGCAAAGGCGAGCGCGTCACGCACCCCACTCCATGGCGCGGGCGGCGCCGGCGGCATCCAACGCAGGTCACCGACCGGCGGCGACGCGTAGGGTACGCCCCGGAAAACAGCAAGGCCGTCCTCATTGCTTCCACGTAACTGTCCGCATGTGGTGTTGACGGTGGTCATGTTGGTCTCTCCCAGAGTGATCTCGACACTTTTTTTCTTGCGGCTGGTTTCTTACGACTGATTTCTTATTGGCTTCTTGGCAATGCTTTGTATCAACGACGCCAGACCGTGCCAGTCAGCGTCGCCAGGTCACTGACGGAAGTCCGAGCATACGGGTGTCAGCCGGTTTTTATCGCGAGCGTTGCCATCGATGTCGGCATGAAACGGTTGAGGGGCGTGGCGGAGTCGTCCCAGCGATCCTCGAAGAATCCCGCGACGCTGAAGCCGGCGGCGATCTGCCCGCCAATCTGGTCGTCCAGACTGTGGCTGAATTCGAGCGCTTCACCGCGTGCCCGCATGGCCTCGCGATCTTCCGCCGAGCGGACGGTGAGATCGCTGTAAGGCAGCGCGTTGCGAACAACCGGCTGCGCGCCGGCATCGAGGGCAGCATGATCGAAGAGGTAAAAGCTCGGGTTCATGAATCCCGATAACAGGCGTCCGCCACGGCTAAGGACCCGCGCACATTCCCGCCACACCACCCGCACGTCAGGAACAAAGACGTTGGAGATCGGGTGAAATATCAGCTCGAAACTCTCCGGCTCGAAACGTGACAGGTCTGCCATGTCACCTTGTTCAAGCGTCAGGGTAAGCCCGCAGGCGTCGGCCACAGCCCTGTCCAGTGCAAGCTGGGTATCTGAGTTGTCAAAACTGGTCACCCGCGCGCCCGCTGCCGCGAGCATGGGCGCCTGCTGTCCGCCACCCGAGGCAAGGGCCAAGATGCGAGATCCTGCCAGGTGGTCACCGAACCAATCGCGAGGCACCAATCGGTTCGGAGTCAGGATTACAGCCCAGTCGCCGGCGCGTGCGCGGTCGATCGTCGCCTGCTCGACGGGCTGGCTCCAGCGGCTCTCCCCCGACGCCGCCTGCGTGTTCCAGGCGTCACGATTGTGGCTCGTTACGTTCTCGGCCATGGACTGCATGTCCAGCGTTAGTGTGCAGGCCAGCCTAACCCGGTGCGTATCGGGAGCATAGTTCGCCAGTCGTTCAGAGGCCCCGATGGGCTCCCCGCTTGACCAGTTGACCGCGGCCTGGCGTCGCGGTCACGCGATGACCTTCGGCAACGACCTCGCCGCGACTAATCGTCCAGCGAGGCCATCCTGTGACAGTCCAGCCGTCGTAGGGACTGAAGTCGGAGCGACTGTGCATTGCACTGCCGTCGATGACGCGTTGCGCGGACGGATCCCAGACCACTAGGTCCGCGTCGGCGCCGACTTCGATCGTGCCCTTAGATGGGTACAGACCGAACAGCTTCGCTGGATTGGTGGACGTCACCGCCACGAACTGTTCGAGTGAGAGACGTCCGGTGTTCACACCCGAAGAAAATAGCATCGGCAAGCAGGTCTCGAGGTCCGCGACGCCCTGGCGCAACTCGCCAATGTCCTGCTCCGGGTCCAGCTTGTCGGCCAGCATCCACGGTGCGTGGTCCGTCGCCAGCGTATCGATGTTGCCAAATTGCAGACCCGCCCACATGGCGTCCACGTCCACTGTCCCTCGCAGCGGTGGCGCACCCGTGTACTTGGCGCCGTCTTCTTCCGCAAAGCGCTCGCGGCTGAGGTGCAGGTAGAGCGGGCGGGTTTCCACGTAAATGGGTACGCCGCGTCGGCGCCCGTCATGACAGGCCTCAAGGGCGCGTGCGCTCGCCAGGTGCACGATGTACGTGGGACAGTCGGTGGTTTCGGCGAACCCGACTGCACGCTGAGTCGCCACCACCTCGGCCTGCAGCGGTCGGGACTCGGGGTAATACCGCGCATCGGTGGTGCCCGCCTCGCGAAGCAAATTGCAGCAACAATCGATGATGGCGGCATCTTCGCAGTGCACCAGCATTACGCCCCCGGCGGCGGCCACTTTCCGCATTGCCTGCAGATACTCCGGCACATGGCGATCGAAACGGCGGAATGACAGGAACATCTTTACCGAGGTGTGTCCCGCAGCATGCAGGGGGCCGATAGTCGCAAGATTCCGCTCGTTCGGCTCCATCAGCACTGGATGCAGGAAGTAGTCTGTCAGCGCCAGGTCGTCCGCTTCCGACCCATCGCGCTTGATCGCGTCCGCAAGCGTTTCACCCCGCTCCGGAAAACTGATATTACCGACGCTCGTCACGCCGCCAGCCAGCGCGGCACGTGTCCCCGACTCGAAGTCGTCGACCCAATGCCAGCCACCTTCCTGCCGCGTTGGCGGGGTGAGGTGAACGTGCGGGTCGACGCCGCCCGGCGTGACGATCAGTTGCGCCGCGTCGATCACATGCTCGGCATCCATCACGCCGCCAAGTTGCGCGATGCGACCGTCTCTTATGCCGACGTCCTGGATGGCGCGCCCGCCCACGGTCACCGTCGTCCCGCCCCTGATGATCATATCCACGCGTCCCACCTCCTCTCTATCAGGGTCTCTATGTCAGGGCACCTACTTCAGGGACGCCGCGTACTCCCGGGCCGTCATCAAGCCGGCCAACTCAGCTTTCGATCGATCGGCATCGGTCAACACGGGCTGAAGATCGCGAAGCCGCTTCCATGGCGCGACCGGTGTGGTGAGTCCCGCGCGCGGTACGAACTCCGAACGCTGCACCTTTTCATAGCGATGAATGTAACGCGGACAATTCACCCAGACTTCGGTGATTGCCACCTCGACCAACAGTTCCGCTTCGGGGTAGGCAGCCATCAGCGGATGATCCCTGTGCAGGGATGCCGTGCCCTGGACCCGTCGGCGGTTTGGCGATTCAAAGTCGATAAATAGCAGACCTACCAGGGGATTGGCATCCAGGTTACCCATGGACAGATACATTCCGTTACCGTCGTAGCTCGGAAAGACCAGTGTGTTGGGGTTGATGGCTTTGACGAACTCCGGGTCGCCGCCCTTGTACGAAACAGTGGGCTGGCCGGCCTCATTCACGGTGGAGAGGAAGAACATGTCTCTTTCGTGGATGAACGCTTCATCGTCTCCGAGAAGCTCGGTGCGGACCGCCGCCGCTTCTATCGCATTGGCCAGATTACGGGTTCCGAATTCATCCTGCAGCACACGATGGCTGTTCTCGTAGATCCGGCTCATGATGCGTCCCTTTCCTGATGTGGGGACATTCTGCCCGTTTCCGCCCGCAGCTGCCTAAAGCGTCCAACCCAAGGCCAGGCATTGCCCCGGCCGCTCTGGCCGAAAACTCTTGATCATGACCGCAACGCCCAGGAAGCCGATCACCGTTTTCATCGAGAGCGAAGCCGGCACCAACGTCAAGAACCGGTTCGACGAGAAAACGTTAGCTCGCTCTTGTCCCAAAATTGCGGTCCTGACAATTCTTGGGAGTCGGTTTGCAAGCAAACCTCGCATGATCTTGCAGAAAAGAGGCCTGCGGAAAATGGCGGTGCATCCCTGCACCGCTAGCCACTGCCCGCCCCAGAACGGAGTTCTGGGACAGGAACTAGCTCACCTTGGGGCATTTCAACTCGATGCCAGCTACCCGTATCCGTACGGCTTCATCATTGGGACGAAGTCCGCAGACGGAGAAAGTCTCGACTGTTACGTCGCGACCAACTTGCCGCTGCGCTCGCGTGAACAAATGGAGTGTGAGGCCATCGGTGTGTTGGAGGTTTTCGAGAACGGGGAGCCCGATCACAAGGTTTTAGTCGTGCCGGCCGGCACCGGAACGCCGCCAGCCGTCGACGCCATCGTGGCTGCCTTGCGCGCCTTCATCGGGCCGCCGCGCCTGGCCTGGTTTTCGAAGTGGGGGAGTTTCTGGACGGGGACGCCGCGATGTTGATGATCGAACGGTCGTGGGAACCCTGAATCGCGGCGGCCGGGATCTGCGAATCGCTGTCGCAGCCCCGGCAGCGTATGCATGGGGCGTCATGCGTAGTCCTCGGGTTTCTATAGGGAGTTCAGGGATCGGCGGAATCCAAATACCACATAACTCTCTAATTTATATAGGGACAATGGCTCCGCCTGCTGGGCTCAAAAACGCGCAGCCCCTGGACTCAATACCATGATGATGGTATATCGTAAGCGTCGAAATTCACGAATTACGCAAATAATGTCATATACGATAACGTAT
>CAVOBC010000125.1:0-12099 GCA_963693635.1 Gammaproteobacteria bacterium
GATGCGGCCTTGTCCGCCAGTTCTGCGGGCGTCTTCGCGCCACCCGACCAACCATTGGCATACACGCGAAGTCGGTCACGACATTGCCCCCCGAGCAGCGCATGCACCGGCAGACCCGCGATCTTGCCTGTGATATCCCACATCGCCTGTTCAAGCCCGGAGAGCGCACAAAAGTAATCCATACCGCCACGTCGCGCCGCGTAATCGTCATACGCGGCCTGGGTAAACGCCTTGATGTGCGTGGGGTCACGACCGACCAGGTAGCGGGTCAACTGATCGACGTGCGCGACGATCTGCAGATCTCGATCTGACTGGGTGTAACACTCGCCCCAACCCTCTATCCCGGAGTCGGTGGTCAGACGCACAAAGCATAGGTTCTTGCCCTGCCCCGGATGAGTGATGAAGTGCTCTACACGGTCAATTTTCATTGCGCGATGTCCAGTAGCATGGACCCGGAGAATATCACCATGATCGGCGGGCACCGCCCGTGCCATCTCATCCGACACCTGCACGCTTCTCGTTTATCGGCGGATCAAGCGCTTCCGTTCGCGTCGATTCAGCGGCCCGACCCGAGGCAAGGCTGAACACTCAATCACAGAAATACGGGCCTCGCTACCCACCAGCGTCGAGACCTCCTCTTCGCGAGTCCTGAGCAGCGAGGCGACCAATGAGCCGAACGCTACATCCTGAACAGAACACCGAAGACAATGTGGCGGGAACGAGTGCACGAACCTGTGCAGGCATCAGTGCAATCAGGACTCAGATCACCTCCAGATAGTCTCTATCCGGCAATGGCGGAAAGGCTGCCACCGGCAAGGTTTGGTACCAGAAGGCGACTGAAGCGATGTCGTCCTGCAACGGCAGATAACGTCCGTCTTTGTCCGTTCGCCGGCCCAGTGCCTGAATGGTGACTTTGAGATCCTGCTAGAAACGAATCGGATCGGCGATGTGCCAGCGGTACATGCCGAAGCGTTGCTGAGATCGGTACAGTCCATCCGGTCTCAGCACCTGCGGCAATCCGGCATAGGGCGAATTGAACTCCACATACTCCGGTTGCCGGTCGCCCGTTCCACGCTCCATGCTGCCGGGATCGAAATTGTAGGCGCCACAAAAGTAATCTTCGGTACCCGTGCCACAAATGGTCGGGAATTCGCCGTCGCCGTCCAGGAAGAACTTGATCTCGCCCCCACCCCACCAACCGGCGTTGTTCACGCCCCAGGCCATATACGTCCCCACGTATTGGCCGCGCCCCTGCACGCCGTCAAGTATCGTGTAGACATCCTTGTAGGGCAGCGGGTTGACGCGGCGAAACTGCGCGTGAAAGTAAGCAACATCGTCAGGGACTTCGGTCAGCGTGTAGTCCACCTGATAGTAAACCGAGATCGTCTCCTCGCTCAGATTCTCCATCGTCATCCGCGCCCGTTTTCTGAACGGCATTTCCCAATAACAATTGAATGCACGCCCGGGATTGACGCAAACCGCGAGTGATGTCACTTGTGCATAGCGTTCCCACCCGCAGGCGAAGAAGTCCCCTGCGGGCATTCGATAGACGGTTGTGGATCGTCGTCCCAATACAGCCGCAGAATCGTGTGGCGCCACTTCCCGCGGGCGAGGGTCATCCAGATGTGCGCAATGGCGCCGCTGCCTTCGATGTCGGCCAGGGTGAAGGTATTCCCTGGTTCGATGAGCACGTACGGCGAGACCTTCCAGCCCTGCCCCAGCCCCCTCGCGGCACCGGCCGCCCGCCCGTCTGTCGACTGACCGCCCGCGCCCTGGTCGCCGCTGAAGTTCTCCAAGCTAATCGATCACGTTTGCGCGTCCGACAGCCGCGCCAGATTCCCCAAGGTGCATACCCAATCCCGAGAACGCCATTCGTCTCCCCTCATTCGCCATTGCGGTTGGTTCGGTAACGCTAATCTGCGCTCATGCTAACGGTCGGTTGCCCGGGGCACCAGACGACCTGCGGTAAGGGTGTTTTATTGTCAGCGCCACCGCCATGCTGTCTTCGGGCAATGCCAACGCCGCCAACGGGTGGCTGCCCGCCCTGCACGGCAGCCACAAGCCTGGACCCTCGAACGAACGGCCGGCCGCACCGACGGTCCACCACTGTCGTTAGTTCGCGTCAACCAGGGACTTGAGATCCGCACTCTCGTGCTTGCTCACTCAACTATCGATAACCTCACCATTCAACACGGTCGAATTTCGCACCTCGTGCGGCTCTCGAATCGCGTCCATCAGAAAACACATGCGTTCTGCAGTGGCCACGAGTTTGGCGATGACGTCGGGCGCTGCGGGCGAATCAATGTGAAGTGACGTTTCAACATCGATCAATCGGCTGCTTATCGTGTCTGCGCCAATCGATCCTGTCTGTTCGAAGCGGGGCGTGACCGTCATCGACACGTCTTGGAGTTCTATCTTTCTTGCTTCGCTCGACCGAGCGAGTTGGGTCAGCATTCAGAATGCGACCGCTGACGCAAAGTAGGCTAATGGCGGCGGCGCTGCGTTGTCGCCGCCCATGCTCTTGCCTTCGTCACAGATGATCTCGAATTGGTCGAACCGGGCCTTCTTCGTCTGCCGCTCGCCTTTGATAGTGCGCACTTCGAAGGACAACTGAAAGCCGCCATCGACGGGACTCACGTTAAAAGGGGATTCATTCTCGTTCATCGCTGTGTCTCGCTTTGATTGCTGGTTTGAACGCCATCTTAGGCCAGTTGAAACGCGATTGACCATTCGCACTCGTCAGGCGTGCAATGGTTTCAGCCGGGGTCCACCACCGAAAACTGCGGCTCGGGCCCGGCGATTCGCGCCGGGGCATTCAAGGGATTGCGGGAATCCCCTAGAGTTACTCGCCGCCACTGTCGGCTTAATGTAAGGAAGACTTCACGTTCGCTTCACAAGACGTGAATTATCCAACGCGCCGCAACATGGCGGCCGGAAAAACAGACCCCGTGGAGGGCACCATGCAGTTACAGATTCCGAGTATCGGCACAAGAAACAACGTCATCACCTGCAGCGACTGCAGCCTGCACTCGCTATCTCTGCCTCATAGCGCGACCCTCTCAATCACCTTTTTATTGTTAGCGTCGCGATAGAGGCGTAGAAATGAGCGGCACCGGAAAGTGCGGACGTCCCACATTACGCGACACGATCAACCTTCAAACGGGAGCCATCTATGCCTGACTATCAACATCTGCTCTATGACGTTGCCGACCGCGTCTGCACGATTACCTTCAATCGTCCCGACAAGCGCAATGCGCTCAACACGCTGCTACTCGAAGAACTGGACGACGCCCTGAACATCGCCGAGGCAGATGACGAGGTGCGGGTTCTGCTGTTCAAAGGCTCCGGGACCGCTTTCAGTGCCGGATACGACTTGAAAGACAATCCGTATACCGTGCCGCCGGAGGGACAGGAGAAGTGGCGACTGAATGACTCGGCACCGGCACTGCGCAAGATCAGCGACCGTTATCTGCGGCTCTGGTACTACCCCAAGCCGACCGTTGCGCAGGTACAGGGCTCAGCAATTGCGACCGGCTGCTACTTCCAAATGCTGTGCGACATCTCCTTCGCCGCCAACACGGCAACCTTCGGACACCAGGCGCAACGCGTGGGCGGCGTCACCAGCCTGCCACTGTGGGTGTGGATGCTGGGCATGCGGCAAGCCAAGTATTTGCTCATGACGGGGCGCTTGATCACCGCGAACGAGGCCCAGAAAATCGGACTCATCACACGCGTCTTTGAGCCCGATGACCTCGAAGGTGAAGTGAACAGGCTTTGCGCGGATCTCGCCCAACAGAACCCGACGGGGGCGCGATGGCTGAAGGAAGCGATCAATGCGGACTACGACATGATGGGCCTGCGGGCCGCGTTCCCGATGCACCACTCCATGAATGCAGCCATGCGGATGACCGAAGCGGAGCCTGGCGCCCTGTCCCTGACTGACATCGTGTTTGGCGGCAACCGACAGGACACGCCGGAAGAGACCTGAGTCGCCGTATCGACAAAGCTGTCCAGCCATGGGCGCGCCTCATCGCGCGCGCCCATGCGCGGGTGCCATCCACCACGCCTTCCCGCACCCCTTCCTCCACCAATAGCCCTATACTCGTAGCCCATCGACCCGACAATCGACCTGGTCCACCTGTCGGGCTCCAACACACCAACGGAACCACAGGAGCACCCATGTCAGCCGCTGACTCGCTCGAATTTACACCCGGCTACGACATGCCCGTGCCGTACATGAAACGGCTCACCGATTACTATTTGGCTCTTGGCTACGGCAACCCCTACCGTTGGGCGCACTTTGCGGACGTGCCGTTTACCCCGGTCACAAAGCCGCTCGCCGAGTCACGCGTGGCACTGGTCACGACTGCAGCGCCGCACAAAGAGGGCGCAGGCGATCAGGGGCCCGGCGCGCCCTACAATGCCGCGGCCAAATTCTACGAAGTCTACGTCGACTCCAGTGACAGCCATGCGTTTCGCGGCGTCTCCCACGTGGGTATCGATCGCAAATACACCACCGCCGAGGATGTAAACAGCTTCTTTCCGCTGCGCGCGATGAGGGAAGCGGCGGCATCCGGTCGCATCGGCAAACTCGCTCCCCGTTTTTGCGGGACGCCGACCAATCGCAGCCAGGTGACAACGATCGACCAGGACTGCCGGGACATCTATGCAATCCTGCAGGAAGACGAGGTCGACCTTGCGATTCTCGTCGCCAATTGACCGGTTTGCCATCAGACCGTGAGTCTGACGGCCCGATACCTCGAAGCGCGCGGCATCCCCTCCGTCGTAATGGGTTCAGCCAAAGACATCGTCGAGCACTGCGGCGTACCACGATTCGTCTTCAGCGACTTTCCGCTCGGCAACTCTGCCGGCAAACCCAACGACACAGCTTCGCAAAGTGACACGCTGGAACTCGCATTCAGAGTGCTGGAAACGGCGCCGGCGGCACGCACCACCGTGCAGTCCCCGGAACATTGGTCAGTTGATGCATCGTGGAAAGAAGACTTCCAGAATGTCGACAAGATGTCAGAGGACGAACTCGCACGCCGTCGTGCGGACTTTGACGAGATCAAGGCAGTCGGGCAGCGGGTACGCGACGACGCGCACCCGGACCGGCGAGACGGCACCAGCTAGCAGAAATAGTTAGCAGAAAACACCTAACAGTAAACAGTTAGCAGTAACCGCGGAGGATTCCCTTGTGACCAGACCCTTCGAAGGCGTGAAGATTCTCGACTTCACCCAGGTGTTTGCGGGACCGCTCGCAAGCTATCAGTTGTCCGTCCTCGGCGCTGACGTCATCAAGGTCGAGCGCCCGGGTGGCGAAGACATGCGCGGCACGCCGCGAGGCAAGGACGAGCCGCCTCGCAGCGCAAACCCCGGATGGATCGCGATCAATGCCAACAAGCGCAACATCGCGCTCGATCTCAAGCACCCCAGGTCCGCCGACGTGATCAAGCGCGTGGTGCGCGACGTGGACGTGGTGATGGAGAACTTCCGCCCCGGCGTCATGGACCGTCTCGGCATCGGCTACGATGCGCTCAGCGCTGAAAACCCACAGCTCATCTACTGCTGCGTATCCGGCTTCGGCCGCGAAGGACCGCTCCGGGGCGAGCCATCCTACGACGGCAAGATTCAGGCACTGTCCGGCATCATGTCCGTGACCGGACACGCAGACGCCGGACCCCTGCGCGCGGGCTTCGCCGTTTGCGATGCGACCGCGGGCATGACTGCCGCTTTCGGCGTCGCCTCTGCCCTGTTCCAACGGACCCATACCGGCAAGGGCCAGCTTGTCGATGTGGCGATGTTCGACTCTGCGCTCGTCATGCAGGCGCCCGGTGTCGCGGACTACACCATCGCCAACCGCGAGCACCCGCCCTATGGCAACCGTGCCATCAGCGGTCGTCCCACCGCGGATCTGTTTCCGGTCAAGGACGGCCATATCCTGCTCGCCGTCAACAACGAAAAACAGTTCGAGTGCCTGATGCGCACGATCGACCGGGCGGACGCTCTGGATGATCCGCGCTTTACCGACTGGTCAGGTCGGTTGCAGAACGAAGCTGCGCTCCAGAAGATTATTGTGGACGTATTCGCATCCGCAGACGCACCGACCTGGGAAGCGCGACTCGTCGCCGGCGGCGTTCCCTGCGCTCAGATCAACACCGTTGGACAAGCGGTAAACCACCAGCAACTAGATCATCGGGAGTTCCTGCAGGAAGTCCCGGGCCCGGACGGCCCCATCCGCATCGGCACCACCGGCTTTCAGCTTGAACACGGCAACGCGCGCCTCGAACGCGGCTTTGCCGAGGTCGGAGAACACGGCGTGGCAGTGCTGGAGGAAGCAGGCTTCAGTGCCGAGGAGATAGCAGGGTTGCAGAGTGCAGGCGTGATCTGAACCGCGGGTACCCGTCGAATCTCTAGCCCCCCGCTCCAAGATGCGGCGCGATACTCGCGGCGGCCGCAGCCACCCCGGACGTGGGCAGTCGCGCCCCCATGTTTGTCAGCGCCGCTTCGATCGTCCCGAGCACGCCGAGTACCATCGGCGGATTCAGGTGTCCCATATGGCCAATTCGAAAGGCATTGTCGAAACCCCCAAGCGAGATGCCGAGTACAAGGCCCGCATCGTGCTCTGCCACCTCGCGTAATCTCGAAGCATCAATCGGCCCCGTCAGGACCGTGCTGACGGCGTTGGAGCGATAGTCGGCAAGCTGGATGTTATGGGCGATGTCGCCACCCTCTGACCAGGCTGCGATCGCTGCGCGGATAGCGCCCGCCAGCACCTCGTGGCGCCACCAGACATTCTCCAAGCCCTCCTCGGCCAACATGTCGAGTGCCGTACGCAGTCCAAAGATGTGCTGGATCGGGGGTGTTCCGCAGTACCGCAGATAGTGTCCGTCCTTGCCGGTGCGGGGTCCCCAGTCCCAGTAGCCCGTGCGCAGATCGGCCGTCTCATGCGCTTTCATCGCACGTGGACTTGCCCACACAAACCCGAGGCCCGGCGGCACCATCAGCCCTTTCTGGGACCCTGCGACGGTCACATCAACGCCCCACTCATCCATCTCGTAACGCTCACACGCGATCGACGCGATGCAGTCGACCATGAGCAACGCCGGGTGACCGGCCGCATCGATTTCCGCGCGAATCGCCGGGATGTCATTGCGCACCGAGGTTGCCGTGTCGACCTGGACCACGAGCACGGCTTTGATCAGGTGACCCTTGTCGGCGCGTAAGGCCGACTCGACCCCGGCAGGATCAACAGGCCCGCGGTCGTCACCCGGCAGCGTTTCAACGTGCAGACCCGTGGTCTCGCCCATCTTGCCCCAGCCGGTCGCGAAGCGGCCCGACTCCAGAACAAGTACGTGATCGCCGCGGCTCAAGGTGTTGGTGAGCGCCATCTCCCATGCACCGTGACCGTTCGATATGGCGATGAACACCTCGCCCGTCGTGCGGGCAATCGCCGGCAAATCGGCAAGCACGCTCTTCGACGTCTCGATCAGGTTGCCTTCATAGATGTTTGGCATCGGCTGATTCATTGCCGCAAGCACGCGATCCGGGATGACGGACGGTCCGGGGATCGAAACCAATTGACGGCCATGGCGTAGAGAACGTGGCACTTGTCTGACCTCCGGGCGTGGGAGCGGCACCTCCTGCTTGCGAGCAGAGGGGGCGCGGATGTTGGAGTGGCCACTGTAACTCAATCGATCGAACACGCGCCGCTCTTGACGCAGCCAACAGCCGACGCGGGCCGGCAAACACACCCCCCGTTCCTCTTGCTCCTTACACCGACGCGCTCGCCGCACACGCTTGCCGCACCATTCTCACCGACGTCACTGCGCCGCCGTATACCCGCGTCCAATGGCACCACCGCCCTTTTACTAATGCGATGAAGCCTCTCTGCGGTGGGATACATCGCGATCAAAACCAATCACGGAGTGTTGCTGATGTCGACACAGGTCTTTGCCCATCTACGGTATCTCGGTGTTGCACTGATGGTCCTGCTGCTGCCAAGCGCGTGCATCGTCAGCCCCGTGCAACCTGACTCAACGTCGTCGACCTGGTTGCGCATCAGGGCTGAACGCAGGAGCAACGCCTGTGGTTTCACCACGCGTCACAGGGCACGGCGACCGTTCCGATGCCGTACGAGTGGTTCCTTGCGCTCGAACAACCGGTCGACAAGACGCACTGGTTCGCGGACGTAACCAGGCGCGGCGGCAAGTTCAGTGACACAGCCTACCTCGCACAATCTGGTTGCATCCCGAGCGAAGCAACGCCCGCCAATCCGCGTGGGCTGCCGGTCGGCTTCACGGTGACACGTGACATTCCGGGTGCCGATGGCGAACCCTACAACGCCGTGGGGTTAACCTGCGCCGCCTGCCACACCGGCCAGTTGAACCACGAAGGCACCACGCTCTTAATCGACGGCGGCCCTGCCGTGATCAGTCTGGATGCGTTTGGCGAGGCGATGGTCGTCGCGTTGCTCAAGACGATCGCGCCTACACGCTACGCACGGTTTGAACGCAACGTCCTTGGCGACGATGCAACCGATGCCGCCAGGCGCCAGATGCTTCACCGCTTCGAGGATGTCGTGAAGGGCATCAAAGCCGAAGCCGTAATCGTGCTCAGGAACAAAGACGCGAACGTCACCGAGGGATTTGCGCGATTGGATGCGCTCAACAGAATCGGTAACACCGTGTTTGGGCTTGACCATGGCGTCAACGTGGCGCCGACCGATGCACCGGTCAATTACCCACACATCTGGAGTTCGAGTTGGTTCGACTGAGTGCAATACGACGCGTCCGTCATGCAACCGATGGTCCGCAACGCGGGCGCGGCGATGGGCGTCAACGCGGCTGTCCATCTCATCCCCGGTAGCGCGCAGTATTCATCCGACGTCAGATACAGAGCGTTGCACGCTATCGAAGCGCAATTGGCGGGCACCCCTCACCCAAGGCAGGCGCAGGCCTTTGGCGGGCTCAAGGCGCCGCGTTAGCCCGAGCCAATCCTTGGCTCGATCGATCGTGACAAAGCGAGCCAAGGTGCGGCTCTGTACACGCAACATTGCGAAAAGTGTCACCGGCCACCAACAACATCCAGGGCATTCTGGTCCACGCAATTCTGGAAGCCGCTCCCCGGCAGCGATGCGACGTTCTTACAGGGTGGTCGTGGTACCTCAAGCGACCATCGGCACCGACCCGGCCCAGTCTCGCGTCCTCGCAGAGCGGGAAATCGATATGTCCGAATTCGGCTTCACCGGCGCGGTGTGCGGTATCGTCAAGGGACAGCGCCAGGTTGTCGAAGTGATGTCGGAGCCGGGGAGACGTTCGCTTTTGCCCTTGGCCTAACCGCGCAAACTGTGAATAACCGTTTTACAATGACAACAACCTGACATCGGCCGATCGCGCTGCGATGGCAGGCAACGGCCGGGCAAACTGTCTGCAGGCACCGCGTGGCTACAAAGCCCGACCGTTAAATGGCATCTGGGCAACCGGGCCGTCTCTGCACAACGGCTCGGTCGCGAACCGGTATGAACTCCTGTTGCCGGCAGCCCAGCGTGCGCCCGAACTGTATCTGGGATACCGGGGTTTCGACGCCCGGAAAGTCGCCTTCGTGTCGACCACCGCTGATCGCCTCGACAGGCTAACGGGCCTGACGCCCGTGATCGTCGCTGGCGACGAAGCGCGTGTCGGCAATCTCAACACCGGCCACGAGTTCCGGGACGGTCGCGGTGGCGGCATCATCGGCCCCCTGCTCAGTGATGACTAACGCGGGGCCCTGGTGGAATTCTTGAAGACCCTTTAGTCACTGCGGGCAAGCAACCGGTTGATCCGAGAGTTGGATTTCGGGCTCGCTTCACAGGTTGAGTGCTGTTGCGCCGATCAACAATATCAACATGTACCAACCGAAAGCTAAGCCCGCGCCCTCAGTCGTAGAGATGACAGGCGACCACATGCCCCGCCGCAATCTCACGTGCCTGGGGCGCTTGTTCCCGGCAGACCTCGCTCGCGTGCGGGCAGCGTGGATGAAAGTGGCAGCCGCTCGGCGGGTTGAGCGGACTCGGGATCTCGCCCTGGATCTTGCTGTGATCGCGCGCCCGTTCCAGTTTCGGATTCGGTACCGGCACTGCCGCCAACAGGGCCTGCGTGTAGGGATGCTGGGGATTACGGTAGATGCTGATCCGATCAGCAAGTTCAACGATCTCGCCCAGATACATGACCGCAACGCGCGTGCTGATGTGGCGCACCACCGACAGGTCGTGCGCGATGAAAAGGTAGGTCAGTCCATGGTCTGTCTGCAGATCTTCGATCAGGTTGATGATCTGGGCCTGGATGGAGACGTCGAGTGCAGAAACAGGCTCATCGCACACAATGAACTTGGGTTGCAGCGCCAGCGCCCGGGCGATGCCGATGCGCTGGCGCTGGCCGCCACTGAATTCGTGCGCATAGCGGTCTGCCATCGCTGCGGACAGACCAACCATATCGAGTAGCTCTGCAACGCGTTCGCGATACGCCTCGCGGCCGTCGACCAGGCCGTGCACGACAAGCGGTTCGCCGATGATGTTGCCGACCCGCATGCGCGGGTTCAGCGAACTGAACGGGTCCTGAAAGATCATCTGCATGTCGCGGCGCAAATGTCGCTCATCAGCGCCCACAATGCCCACAATGTCACGGCCCTCAAAGGACACGCGACCGGCTGTTGGCGGAATGATCTGCAGAATCGCCTGCCCGGTGGTCGTCTTGCCACTGCCGCTCTCGCCCACAAGGCCAAGCGTCTCGCCTTCGCGGATCGTGAAGCTGACGCCGTTGACCGCGTTGATGTCGCCCACCCGTTGTCTGAACACGATGCCCTTATAGACAGGAAACCGAACTGTCAGGTCGGTGACTTCGACGAGGTTCTTTATCCCGGCGACGTCCGCGCCAGGAAGCTTCTCGCCAGGAAGCTTCTCGTCAGAAAATGGCGCCTCAGACACGAACGTCCACCCAGCACGCGGCCTCATGGCCCTGACCAACGGACTCAAGGACCGGTGTCTCACTGCGACACTGATCTGTCGCGTATGGGCATCGCGGATGAAACGCACACCCGGACGGCAGGTTGGACATATCTGGTGGCTGTCCCTTAATCGGCACCAGCCTTTGCTTCAGGTCCTGATCCAGTTGCGGCACCGATGCCATCAGACCAATCGTATACGGGTGCCGCGGGGCATCGTAGATGGCGTCTGCGGGGCCCTTCTCGACAATCTTTCCTGCGTACATCACATTAACCCGGTCGGCGTACCGGGCGACGACCCCCAGATTGTGCGTGATGAGGATCAGCGCCATGTCTGAATCACGCGTCAGATCCTGCAACAGGTCCAGCAACTGCGTCTGCACAGTGACGTCAAGCGCCGTGGTCGGTTCGTCGGCGATCATGAGCATGGGATCACATCCCATTCCCATGGCAATCATCGCGCGCTGGCGCATGCCACCGCTGAACTCATGCGGATACGCCTGCGCGCGAATGGCGGGGTCCGCGATATTGACCTCGCCCAGCAACTCGACCGCGCGCGCAAGCGCATGTTTCACCGGCAGGTTCTGGTGCACCTCGAGCGGCTCGGCCACCTGCCGACCGATGGTGAGCACCGGGTTCAGGGACGTCATCGGCTCCTGAAAGATCATAGCGATCTCGTTGCCGCGCAGTTCACGCATCTCGTCTTCAGTCAATGCGAGCAGGTCGCGGCCATCGAAGCGGATCTCGCCTGCGACAATCCGGCCGGGTGGACTCGGGATCAGTCGCAACATCGACAATGCGGTCACACTTTTGCCTGACCCGCTCTCGCCGACCAGACCCAGCACCTCGCCCTTGTTGACGTCAAAACTGACACCATCGACCGACCGGACAACGCCGTCTTCCGTGAAGAAATGCGTTGTCAGGTCAGTGACCTGCAGTAGTGGCTCGCTGTCCGTCATGAGAAGCCACCGCCGCCACCACGCATTCGCGGATCCAGCAGATCGCGCAAGGAGTCCCCGAACATGTTGGTGCCCCACACGACGATTGTGAGGGCAAGCCCTGGCCAGAGCGCGAGGTGTGGAGCGATTTCCATGAACTTGCGCCCTTCACCGCTCAGCA
>CAVOBC010000126.1:0-12088 GCA_963693635.1 Gammaproteobacteria bacterium
CGAGTCTATCAGGCTGCTGAAAAAGCAGCCTGATAGACCGATACATGGATTTCACGTTCGCTTCGCGGGCCATGAATTTAGCGTTCGCTTCGTGAGCCATGAATAGTATCGGCCACAAATCGCCATTGTTAAGTCGTTGATTTGTCGCGAGCGGGCTGAGGCCCGTGACTCTGAAAAAGTGCAGGAAAGCACTTTTTCAGCACCCTTTCATGGAACTAAAGCCAAGGTTCCCTGCGCGACAGCGCGGTATTCCGGCACCCGTGAGATGCTGCGAGTCCATGGCCAACACGCGTAGAAGTGCCGATGTGCGTCCGCTTTGCGTCGGCCTTTGCGGTTACCTGCGAAAGTCAGGTGCCAGCAACGACATGACGATGGCGTCGTGGAAAACACCCTGCCAGCAGAGGGCGTCGCGCTTGATTCCCTCCTGCTCAAAGCCGAGTTTCTGATAGAGATGTCGTGCGCGGAGATTGAAGTCGAACACTTCGAGTTCGATCCGGTGCAGACCGATAGCGTCAAAGCCGTAAGCGAGAACGAGCGGGATGGCTTCGCTGCCGATGCCGCGGCCAAAGTTGGAAGAACCGTAAAGCGCCGTGCGAAAGTTCGCGCTCCGGTTGTCAGCGTCGATGTCGTTGAGCACGATCTCACCGGAGGAATGATCAGCGCCGTGAAGGTAGACGGCGTAGTCCACGCGATCGTCTTCAGCATCGAGTGATGCGCAAAAACTGTGGACAGCGGCTGCGGTGAAGTGACCGTGCGTGCCGGTCAGGCGCATCGCTTCCGGGTCTGCGAGCGCGTTGTACATGGCTGCGGCGTCCTGCGTGCCGAGCGGGCGTAAGGTCAGGGACTCGCCATGCAGGTCTGGCAACGGCTTTGTGATGGTCATTTCGACATCGGCGCGGCGTCTCACGGTCCGACCGGGATATGGAACGGCCGCTGCTCGCCTATCCCGGAACGAATGCGCCACTCGTCGCCCACCCGAACAATCTCCGAAGTCTCGCCGAACTCGCCGTTTTTGGGTCCATCGACCGCCTTGAAGTGGTGATCACCCAGGTGATCCCAGCGCATGATGGCGTCGCCTGGCAGGGGTGCATTCGTGGGGAACATCACCAGCTTGCCGTCCAGTTGATTGACGATGCTGATGCCCCAGCGGCTTCCAAAGTAGCCCGCTATCGAGTCGATGAATCGGGCGTCGTCTGACGACGTCTCTGTGGGACCACCGGCCTCGGATGTAACAGGGGACGCTGCATAAGCAAGGAGGTTCCTGATGCCTTGCAGGAAGTACTGCGGCTGACCGTCCATTGCGCTCGTGAGAACGACGACGGTGATGTCGTTGCCCTGATCAAGCATGGAACTGGTCATGAATCCGGGGTACGCGCCATCATGACCCACTGTCTGGCCCGTGAGCGATTTGTCGATTCTGAAGCCGAGGCCCCAGGCAATTGCGCCGTCTTCGAACTGGAGCCTCTGCATCTCGCGTTTGGAACGGTCGGTCAGCAAGGTCGTGTTGCCGAACTTGTGATGCTCGTAGAAACGAAGCAAGTCGTCGATGTTGCTGCTGAACCCGGTGGCTGCGTTCATCGCCCGCGCGTGCACGTGCCTGAATACCTCGCGCGGCTGGCCGGGGTAGCGTATGCCGTAGCCGGTCGCGTGCAGGGGCCCGGACGCGTCGTCAAAGTCGGGCGTCGTATTGCGCAGCCCGATGGGTTTGAGCACGAGTTCGCTGACTGCCGCCTCGAAGGGCTGGCCGGCCACGGCCTCGACGACGCAGCCGAGAAGCGCGAAGCCCATGTTGGAGTACTTCCAGTGTTCTGCTGCCCCGAATACAGAAAGGCCGTTCGCGGCTTGCGACCGGATGCTGTCTACGTCGGGGAATGTGTCGTTCAGCCAGTGACCGGTCGTGCCGTCGCGGGTGAGTCCAGATGCGTGCGACAGCAGTTCGCGCAGCGTCAATGACCTCATGTTGGCATCGCTCGCGGAGTTGAACCAGTCGAGGTGAGTGCTGACGGGGTCATCAAGGCGCAAACGTTCCTGCTCAAAGAGCCTCATCACGGCGCAAGCGGTAAAGAGCTTCGAATGGGATGCAATTCGGTACAGCGTTTGCGCTGTTACGGGATCGCGGGTCTTAAGATCCTTAAGGCCATAACCGCGCGTGAAGGTATGATCACCGATCCTGATACCGACCGCGAGCGAAGGGATCTCGCGATACCAGCAGGCGAAGCGCAGCCACTGATCAATCAGGGGTAGTGCGTTTCGCTCGGAGCGAGTGGTCATGCGTGCTCCAGGCTCAGCCGACAATGGCGTCGGCGTCGATCGGAATGAAGAGGCAGGTGCGCGACTCGCCATTGACGGCCTGGCTCTTGTGCCCCTGGCCGGTCGTATCCTCCGCGAGGAGAATTTCGCCCGGTCCGAGTTGGCGCACACTGCCGTCACCGACAGTGATATCGACGGAGCCCGTCAGGTTGACGACAAACTGACGTCGGGGTGCCGTGTGAAAATCGAGCGCGTATGTGCCGTCCACCTCGCGAAAGATGACGCCACTGCCGCTGACCAGTGCGGATAACCTGCCGCCAACACCGCTGGAGGTGAGGGGGATGTCAACGTCCTCGAAGTGGGATGCGTCGTCGGATCCGGTGTAAACGCGAACAACCTTCATGGGCAACTTCCTGAGATGACTTTCTCGTGCAGAGCAGACGCTAACATAACGAGGCGTCAGCGGATTTGCGAGGCGCTTCATACCCATCACGGCGACCTTGTCGGGGGCCCAATGCTGGCGAATACTGCATGGTTCATCCGATGGAGAATGTGTGATGTCAGAAGCCGAAGCACCGATCGACAGAGACAAGCTGGAAGCGTATTCGCGGAACATGACGCGAGGCATGGTTGGAAGCCTGAACACGGCCCTGATGTTTGTGGGAGATGGCCTCGGGCTGTATGAGCGCATGCGAGAACTCGGTCCTGCGACGAGCACAGGTCTCGCCGAGGCGGCGGGCCTGTCAGAACGATGGGTGCGTGAGTGGCTCTATCAACAGGCGTGCAACGGGCAGATCGAGTACGACGAAGACAGCGACGAGTTTCGACTGTCCCCGGAAGCCCAGGTCGTTCTCACTGAGCGGGATCATCCGGCGTACCTTGGCGGCATGCTGCAGTCCGTGATGGCAATGTTCGAGACCATTGATCAACTGCCTGGCTGTTTCCAAACCGGCATTGGCCAGTCGTTCGATGACAAGGGCGAAAACTGCGCCTGTGGCATCGAGCGCATGAGTCGAAAGTTCCAAACGAGCTATCTTGTGCCAAAACTGCTGCCGCAGCTTGACGATATAGTTAGCAAGCTTGAGGCCGGAGGTCAGGTCGCGGATGTGGGTTGCGGCGGCGCAACGTCGACCATCGCCATGGCAAAAGCGTTTCCTGCGAGCAAGTTCGTGGGGTACGACATTTCACAACATGCACTCAATCGTGCTGCTGGCAACATCGATGCGGCGGGTGTGCCTAACGTGAGCCTGTCAGATCCGACGACTGAACCGTTGCCGATGGATGGCAGCCTGGATTTCGTCACCACCTTCGATGTGATCCATGATTCGACCCATCCAGCCGAGCTGATCCATGCGATCAGGCAGTCGTTGAAGCCCGATGGTACGTGGTTGTGTGCTGACATCACCGGCCGGCCCACCTTCGCGGAGAACCTGCGGGAGAACGCGATGGCCAAGATGGCGTACTCGTTTTCGGTCATGGTCTGCATGTCGGCCAGTCTGTCGGTTGAAGGTGGAGCGGGTCTTGGTACCCTCGGATTTCACGAAGTGAAGGCACGTGAGATGTCGGCGCAGGGCGGCTTCTCGCGATTTCGAACCGTTGAGTACGAGGGGGATCAGTTCAACTCGTTCTATGAGATTCGGCCATAGGCGCGGGGTTGACGTCAATGGTGTGCGGGCTAAGCTGGTTCCAGCGCGTCAACGCCTTACGCCCATTCGGAGCGCCTTACGCCCATTCGGAGGATTATCGTCATGTGGAATCCCGCAGAAATTTAGCGTCACAGTTTTGCGAACGCGAATTCGATCGAGCTTTAGCGTCGGTGATCGATAGAGATGATTCATCGACAAGCTGAAGCCGTCGCGCCACTGACGCCCTCCCCCTCCCCCTTTGTTGTTGAAGTGTTGTTGAATGCCGTCGATCCCTGACCTCGTTTTTGACTTGGTCCGATTTTTAACAGCGAAACACGCATCGACTGAATCCAGGGCGTTGACAATATCCGCAACTGAGGCGGCAGGCACATTTCCAGTATGACTAGTGCAGATGCCGCCCCACTGTACGAGAGGAGACAGTATGAAACCGTCCAGAAAAGTGAAAAAGAAGCTCGCCCGAAGCAAGAAGAAGAAGCCAGTGAAGGTTGCCGAGGACCAGACACCGAGGAAGCAAGGTGACATTCCATCAGGCAAGGGTGGGCAACAGGGACCCGGGGTGAATGGCTTCAAATCGCAGCCGCGGAGTGTGCAAAAGCAATTTTGGCGTCAGTAAGACACCTATTCGAGAGGCTTTAGTCAGGGCCTCGCAGGGCCAGCCGCCGACAAGGTGGTTGGTCCTGCGGTCAACGACGTGCTTTGTTGGATTGCGCTTGCCCAGGCGGCATCTTCGCGGGGGCGAGTTCTGCTGTTGATCAGGCGCTCTTTGCCGGCTGGATAAGGGGATGATCGCGCGGCGCCCATCTGCTTGCAGATCGCCTTCATTGGGCAAATGTCCGGATCTGCACCGCGTCATTCGGGAGTCGTGCACGATAGTTCGGTGGGCGCCATCCCGACCGTTCGTTCGCCTACCTGCTCAAGTGGAGAGATAGCGTTCCCGACGAAACTCGAAGACGTGACGCTTACCTGGATCGCGTCGGCCTTTGGCGTTGATCCGTCTTCAATAACGGCATTCGAGTTGACCATCCCCGATCAGAACCCGGGCTACGGAAGTGAGATTGCTTTCCTCAGGATCTCATCGACAGCGGATATTCCAACGTGTGCGATGATCAAAGTGCCGCCGCTTCATCCGGAATCTGCAGCGCTTGCGCGCGCTGCGGGTTCCTTTCGGCGTGAAGCTGTGTTCTACAAATTCCTCGCGCCTGAGACGCCGGTACGCACGCCCGAGGTTCATGCCGTTGAGGTAGACGACTCGACGGGTGATGCGATCCTGGTACTGGAGGATTGTTCGTCAATGGCGACCTTTTCCTTCATCAGGGACGACCCGCAGGTGCGGCTCGACCAACTGCAAGCGATGGTGAAGACGGCAGCGCGACTCCATGCGCATTGGTGGAATCGATCGGATGAGTTGGCCCGCTTTGACGCGGTGATGAGGCCGGGGCATCCGACCTGGACAAGCCTTGCGAGATTTACACAAAGCGCCCTCGGTCAGTTTCTTGATTCGCCCTGGGCCGAGTTCGCACCTGCGGAATCGATACCGACCCTGCGGCGCGTCGCACAAAACTTTGGACGTTTGCTGACCGATTGGTGGCCAACGAACAATCTGACCCTGGCGCATATGGACTTTCATGTTCAAAATATGTTCTACGATCACGACACGCCTGATGACCCAATTTTGGCATTCGACTGGGATGGTTGCCACATCGCGCCAGGCGCGCATGACGTTGCCTATCTGTTGTCTTTGCTTCCTATAGATTTACGTCGACGCCACGAAGCAGAACTGCCCAGTCACTATCACGCCAACCTGAAGCTGGAGGGCGTCTCCAACTACGGTTTGAGGACCTCATGTGGGACTACCGGTTTGGTTGTCTCTTCAACACGTATTTACTGCCGATGGCGCTCAGCATCGATGTAACTGGCGACGAAGCGAAGCGTCTCGGTGCGCGAGTTGTCGGAGGCCTCCTTCAGAACCTCATCGATCATCGGGCGGATAAGCTGCTCGATGAACTTGAAGCGTAGCCCTCGATATTTGAAGAGCCCTCAGCGGGGGGCATCCCTCGGAGACAGAGCCCTCAGCGGGGGAGCCCGAGGGGGCACCTCTCGCGGAACGAAAACCTCAACGACCGAAGTCTTTCATGAAGGCCTTGGCGAATGCGGTCACCTCGTCCATGTCGACATCCCGGGACTCAAAGTTCACCATGCCCTCACCGCCGCGGGGCGTCACCATGAGGCTGGCGCTTCGGCCTGTGGACACCTGAACTCCCGTGTGTCCGTGCAGGCGCACCGTGGGACCGCTGCCGAACATGCCAATCTTGGTGATCGCGCCGAGCGCTGAAAGAGGATTGGTAGCCCCGACGCCGCTGCTCTGGGTGAGCGT
Organism: Gammaproteobacteria bacterium; assembly: GCA_963693635.1. GTDB lineage: Bacteria > Pseudomonadota > Gammaproteobacteria > Pseudomonadales > Azotimanducaceae > CAVOBC01. Next base: position 6,271 of record CAVOBC010000126.1, read on the forward strand.
CACCTTGATGGAGGTCTCATCTTTGCTGTAGCTGCGGTTGATTATGACCATGCCCATGTTGCGATTGTTCTCCATCTTGCCGCCGGTGTAACCCAGAAACGAATCCTTGAAAGAGGTCGCGATGGAGGACTGTTTGATCTGTTCCAGGCCCTCAAGGCACCACCTGACCTCTTCGAGGGCGAGTTCTACGTCGCCATCTTTGTAGGCGTCAATCGCGTTGGCGCAGCCTTCCGTTGGATTTCCCTGCGCCAATGCGAGGCCCCCGTATCCGAGTACCAGGCACGACATATCATTTTGATTGCTTTCATTTGCTCTGGCCTCGAGTGCGTAAGGTGACGATGAAATCGTGGCATCGATGGTACATCGAGTAAAGTACCAACTATCGACCCGGTCGCGGGCACGAATTTAACAACAAAGGTCGTGAGGCACAGGACTGCGGCTCAAAGCATGCTGTGTGCGATCGTCGTTCGACATTTGCCAGCGCGTTCTTGCGGATCCTGATCGATGGTTTTGATGATCGTCAGATGAAGCTCGGCCCGTCTGGTTGCTCCGTCCAGGACTCACCGGCATCGTTCGCAGGTTCAAAGCCGATGAGATCGCGGGTCGCCCCGGACTCCCAGATGCGCAGCACGTTGTCCGACATGCCGTGCACGATCGCCTAGCCTACCGACGTGGGTGCGTCGATGCAGCGCTCGATGAGACTGGTGGCGTCGCGATGACTGGGCCACAAGGAGAGGGCAGAAGGGTGGAAAGAAGGGTGGAGGTCGCAATATTGATGCAGAGCATGATGAAATCAAAACCGGCTGTTCGTCGACACGGCTTGGCGATTCCCTATGAATGGCCCGCGTTCGAAGGACTGTGGCTGGCAACGCCGCTGCTGTGATCAGCGTATGCGCGCTGAAAAGGTCGCATACGATTCAATGATTCAATAGGCGAGCTCTGCATTGCCAGAAGAGATGACATCGTTTCCTCCGGACCTGCACTCGATCACTCCCGCGTGGCTCGATGCCGTGATCCCCAACATTGCGGTGACCGGTCTGACGCTGGAACCGATGGGAGAGCAGGGACTGACCGCGGACATGGGTCGGCTATTGCTGCAGCAACCATCAGGCGCGCGTGTGTCCGTGATTGCGAAGTGCTCGTCCTCGGACGTGGGGACAAGGAAACAGTTCAGAAAATTCTACGAGCGCGAAGTGGCGTTCTATCGTGAGATTGCGCCGGCCAGCAATCTACGGGTCCCGCGATGCCTCTTTGCCGCCGGTGCAGGTGATTCGCATCTGATACTGCTTGAAGACATGCGGCCATCCGCACCCGGGGACACGGTGGCAGGCATCGACACTGAGTTTTGCCTCGCCTTCGCAACACGGATCGCCGGGTTCCACGCGTCGTGGTGGGGGACCGAGGGTCTGGTTCAGTTGAGAGAGCAGTTCCCGGCCTTCGGCGTCTCATTTGCGAGCGGTTATGCAAAGGCCCTGGAGGTCGGCCTTGCACTCCTCGCACCGTTTCTCGATGCATCAACGGTCGCGTTGGCGCGTGAACTGTCGCACGGCCTGCAAGGAAGATGGGATGAACAGTGGGCAGGCCCGCAAACGATGGTCCAGTGGGACTCGCATGCGTCGAACGTGATGCGCCCGACGGAACAGGGTGGCGACTGGTGTGTGCTCGATTGGCAAAACTGTGTCGTTGGCAGTGGCATTTGGGATGTCACCCGCTTTTGTGTGCTGAGTTTGCCGACGGCCCAAAGACGGGATGGAGAACGAGACATCATCGCCACGTATGCCCGGGCCCTCGCAGATCATGGCGTATTGATCTCGCCACCCTCGCTCTGGTCAGCGTATCGGCGGTTCATGCCCCTGATGTTTGCGCAGCAGCTTCGGTTTCTGACGTCGATTACCACGTGGGATGAAACCAGGCTCGCGTGGAGGGAGGCGGTGGTGCCGAGGGTGGTGGCAGCACTACAGGATGCAGGTGAAAGTGACTGAGAGGATCACCTGATCCTGCGCTCGAACTGGCCCCGTGGTGCGGCCTCGCGGGTGCCGTCCTGTACGTCCAACGAGCAATTCGACACAGGGATCTGGAAGAGAGGGTTTCTTGCTGGAAAAGGACGGGGAAACGTAGTTCGGGAACCTGAGCGCGGACGCTTGTGTGGGGATTTCTGGCTTGCTACGGCAGGTCGGCAACTGAATACCCGGCTATAGACCTGACTCGATACCACTCTATTCGGGAACCAAACCGGAATATCGATAGGCGAGGAGTATCCTCAACCTGCACTTTGATTGATGCGCCTCTTTACCGCCAGATCATCGATCATCCGTGGGCTCGACGGGTAGTAATGCGTCGACCGACTCACTGAGAGCGATCGGCAGTGCCGGCTGATCGATAATCGTGTCCCCGAATCGATCATCCCCCGGCGAAGGGACCGATCCAAGGTTTCAGCCTTTCCACTAGGAAGTCATGCTCCAGCGTTAGCTGACCGGCCTTGGCGTTCAGGGCTTTGAGGTCTGGTGCCGCCGCCGTCGGTTCGCGCTTTGAGCCCGAATCGACCTGACCGTATGCCTCGACGAGTTCGTCATCGCTGGACGTTGGAGAACATATTCGTCTCGTCATCATCCATCGCGAAATCTTCGTGGTGCCTGTGCCAGCGCCCCCAACATCATGCGCTCGTAGCTGAGCGAACGAAGTGAGGGGTTCGGGTCGCGTGCATGCGTTTTAAGCGCACGCCTGGTAAAGGAACTCGGGTGCAGAGTCAGCGCCTGTGGGCCAGACGATGGTTGAGAGCTCAGTATCGATGTGGAATCCTTTGAACGGGTCGGTATTCCTCAGAGGTTGTCGGTTCTCGACTAGCTCCCAATCTTCAAGACGCAAACTAGTGACGCTAGCGCTGCCGAGACGACATCGGATTTCTTACAGTCCCCATACAAACCCAACCATAAGTTAAGGAAACTGCCAGTTCATCCGTTGACACCCCGGCTCGGTGACCTTCGTCTACCTCGACTGTCGCGCGTCTCTCATCCTGATTGTCGCTGTGCACTCGACGCGCAAAACCCAGCTACGCAGGGTCTCCGGTGTGCAGCCGATCTTGTCTGAAATCGAAACAATGGTCGCCCCTCTCGAACGGCGGTCTTTCTCATGTTCGAATACCATCCGAACCGCTCGTTCCCTGACCTCGGGGAAATACCGATTTGACTTCGCCATACTCCAATCCTCTCAAGATATGGAGTCTCCGGGAATCCCGGTACGGTTCACTCGCGCGCGCCATTGTCTTTGTCGTAAGCGCCAAGTGAACCAGAGAACCACTTCCTATCGAGGTGCGTTGGTCATCCTAATCTGATCCATTGCGTATCGAGGAAGCCGATATGCGACCAAGACCGAACGTTGGAACAATGGCAGGAAGTCGTCGCGAGTTGGCAAGCGAGCAGGCTGTCGGTCATCGAGTACCGTTTGCGGCAAGCGCTGCTGCTTGTTGCCTAAATCCGGCACCTGAACAGTGAACTTAACCGTGCATCGGGACCCAACACCTTCGGACCCGACTCTTGAAGAGGATGAAGAGGCGGGTTCGAGGTTTTTGGTGAGTCGTGGAGAACGTGGGCGCTAAATGCCGCCCCCGCCACCCGCAACCCCGATCTCACCATCAAAGCGGCGCGTGCCCATCGTAGACTGATTCTCGAGTCGTTTTTCGAGCTCTTGCAGGGTGTCCCATTTGTCGCCGTACTCGCAGGTCTCCACGCTGATGTGCGAACCGGCTTGTCGGGAAGGACGGCATTCGATTGTGGCCTCGCCGTACTTTCTCTCGAACTCATCGATGATACCAATGACCTGAGGCGCTGCTTTCTCGGGAACCTTGTCCCAGACCTTGCCGAAAAGCTCGGTGATGACCGGCGTTGTCTCGCCCCGCGCGGCAACCCCCAGCCAGCCAATCCCAAGCAAGTCGTTGCGCTTGACGCCCTTGCCATAGAGATAGAGCCCACCGAGCGTGGCCTGTGCTTCCTTTTGGCCGCGGGTTGCGGCCGCGTGCAGGTAAGGCAGTGCTTCTTCGTACTTCTTTCGGGTGTAGAGCTTGAGTCCCCATTTCTCGGCATCGAGTACTTCTTTGGCTGTGGCCCCGTCGCCCGGTATCGGAACAGGCACATCGGCCCTGGCAAATGCGATGGCGCAGAGACCGAGTGTTAGTGCGCAGAGAATCTTCATTGAGATCTTTTAACCTTCGCGAGTTCTATTGGAATGGCGAACTTTATCCCTTCTTGGTGCTCCGTAAAAGTCCGGTGGCGCCTCGTCTTGTCCAGCTGGGCTAAGCGAATTTCTCGTTCGCTTCACGAGCGGTAAATGGCTTCGGCGCCTGGGCGGGGCTGAGCCGCGTGACTTAAGAACTCATCGTCATGAAGAGTGGCAGGCGAACACTTCTTCAATAAACCTGCCGGGGCGAATGCGTACAGCCACGTGGCGGATTTCCCACGTGAATACGATCAAGTGCCCTGCATACACGGGTGCGGCTTCGTTGGACGATAACGGCTCCTTAAGTAACCAGACGGATGCGCAATGAAAGAGAAAGTCGCGGTTGATGTTGATGGGGGCCGGAGTGAAGTTGGCGGTCGCGTTGATGGCGCTTTGAGCGATGGCGGGATTGAAGGTAAAGAAGGTCTGAGCGAACACACTCGGCGGGTCGAAGAGTTCCTGGCATTCGAAGACCCGCCGACCTTGCTGCTCCAGGCGCTGGCACATCGACGCGAAACGGCGGGATTCGACAGCCTGAGTGCTGCCGAGCAGACGTACCTTTCGCTCAATCTATTCAACGATATGGTCCTCAACCTGCCGGTCAGCGAGTTCTTCAGCACCCAGAGTGAGGAGATAAAACTTGCCGTACTGGATGGTCTCAAGCTGCTCGGTACCGAATACATCGTTGAGCACTATCAGGACTGCGAGAGAAAGCACGCGGCAGGGGACTGGTCAGATCACGATGATGAGATGCTGTACGAGGCTCAGCCTTTCTTTCACGACTGTCTGGACTTCGGGCTTGATCAGTACGCAGTGGACGAGGGTCTGTTGCCCGACTGGTGAGCAGCGCACGAGGCCTGGCGGCGCAGCCGTCGCCTGGTTTGCCCCCCTGATTCCGGATTGCCTCCGGGCGTCGCAGCCAGCGGGGAAGGCCCGCAGGCAGGGGCAACAGCGGGTATGTATCTGCGGGAGTGTAAGTGGGCCGAAACAAATGCCGGGGATTTACGCTGATCGAGCTGATGATCGTTGTACTGATTATCAGCATTTGCGTTGTGGTCGGGGTGGGGTCCCACACTGAGAAGGTCAAGCGTGCATCGGTCGTCAGGATCCTGCCGTACGCGAAGCAAACGATGGGTTGCCTTGCGGGCTATCACATGATCAATGGTGAATGGCCGCATAGCGTTCCCAACGTCGTCGCAACCCGAACCACGCCGGTCGATGTCACGCCGCTTATTGCGGGCCGTTGGCCGCAGTCGTTCGGTACGCTCAAGAGTCCGCACCGCTGGGTGGAAGGCACGGTCCAGTCCCATGAGGGATCCTTTCTGATTTGAGGGCAGATACTCGAGCGGGACCGGCGCAACAACCTGGCGTTCTTTCTTGAGTCTGAACTGGCTGACGGTATTCCAACACCCTTTGTCTGGGGCTGTGGTGCGTCCGACAGCCGCAACCAGCGAAATCTGCCAGACCCTTCAACATTTCCGACCCGCTATTTGCCGGAACCCTGGCGACGTCATGGTCAGGGAGGCCAGGCGACGTGGCATCTCAACAGCAGGACATCCTGCGGCACTGCAGCCAGACAGTTCGCGAGAGCGACAACATTCGACAT